>NZ_NRSM01000004.1 GCF_016584105.1 Ectothiorhodospira shaposhnikovii
GATGCTCACCTGTAACAGACAGGCCTTCAGCAAACGCCATTCTTCCGCGGGCCAGAGTGGGTCTTGAGAGTTATTGGTCCGGTGCAGTATGACCACTCCCAGGGTGCGCCCCGAGCCACCCTCCCAAGACAGACCTAGAAGCATTACAGTGTCGCCCCTCACCGGCTGGTATTCCTGCCCCGCATGATCCAGCTGATGCTGACGATAGTCTTCGGATTTCTCATGACCACCTATCCCCACTGGATGAACGGCACCGAAATTCCCTGGTTCCGCTATGTGCCAGCCTGGGCCGGACTCACCGGTGGCATGACGCTGTTCTATCTGGGACTGTTGACCCAAACAGTGTGGATCACCCTGAGTCTTGTGCTCTTTCTGGCCGTCTGGGCCTGGGCACTGGCGGCACTGTAGGCGGTGTATCGTGGCGCCCCCACCACCGAGCGGCGGTACCCGCTCAGCGGATCAGCGACAGCCACCCGGCCAGGGCCAGCAGCGTGACCAGCAGCACCGGCGGCGTGATCAGGATGCCGATCCTGAAATACTGTCCCCAGGTGATCTTGATGCCGCGCCGCGCCAGCACATGCAGCCACAACAAGGTGGCCAGGCTGCCGATGGGGGTGATCTTCGGCCCCAGGTCCGAACCGATGATGTTGGCATAGATCATCGCCTCCTTGACCACGCCGGTGACGTTGGCCTCGTCGATGGACAGGGCCACCACCATCACCCCGGGCATGTTGTTCATGATGGAGGAGAAGAAGGCGGCGATGAAGCCGGTACCCACCGCCGCCGCCGTCACCCCATACTGACCGATCCAGTTCAGAGCGATGGCGATGTCCGCCGTCAACCCGGCATTGCGCAGGCCGTAGACCACCAGATACATGCCCACGGAGAAAATCACGATCTGCCAGGGGGCGCTGACGAAGACCCGGCGGGTGGAAATCACATGTCCCCGGGCGGCCACCGCCAGCAGGATGGCGGCACCCAGCCCCACCATGGCGGAGATGGGCACGCCCATGGGCTCGATCACCAGAAAGCAGAACAGCAGCAGGGCCAACACCACCCAGCCCGCCTTGAATACGGCCGGGTCCTTGATGGCCTGTTCGGGCCTGCGCAGACCGTCGAGGCTGTAGGTGCGGGGGATCTGTTTGCGGAAGAACAGGTACAGGATACCCAGCGAGGCGGTCACCGAGACGGCGTTCACCACCATCATCACGGCGGCGTATTCGCGGAAGTTGATACCGAAGAAATCCGCCGAGACGATGTTCACCAGGTTGGAGGTGACCAGAGGCAGACTGGCGGTGTCGGCGATGAAGCCTGCGGCGATGACGAAGGCAAAGGCCGCCCCGGCGGTGAAGCCCAGGGCCAGGAGCATCTCCAGCACGATGGGGGTGAGCATGAGGGCGGCGCCGTCGTTGGCAAACATGGCGGCCACTGCGGCGCCCAGCAGGATGATGAACGCGTACAGGCGCAGGCCGCTCCCCTTGCCCCAGCGAGCCACGTGCAGGGCCGCCCATTCAAAGAATCCGGCCTCATCCAGGATCAGGGAGATGATGATGATGAATACGAAGGTGAGCGTGGCGTTCCAGACGATGTCCACCACGATGGGCACGTCGGAGAACTGCACCACTCCCGTGGCCAGGGCCAGGGCCGCGCCGCCCAGGGCGCTCCAGCCGATGCCAAGCCCCTTGGGCTGCCAGATGACGAAGGTGATGGTGACGATGAAGATCGTCAGGGCGGTCAACAACATGGATATGTCCTGTGGTCGGGTTCAGTCAGACAGCCACTGCCGCACCTCGCCATGGCCTTCGGCATGGAAGCGCTGTGCACCAGGGTGAAGATTGCCAGCATGCACTATGCCGGGTCATTCATTAGTCATGAGAGATAAGATATAGTCCATACCGCATATTCGCAAGAACAAATATCTATTCACCCACCAAGGCACAGCCCCATGACTTCATCAAATAATCCCAGCATCCTGTTCCTCTGCACCGGCAACTCCTGCCGTTCCCAGATGGCTGAAGGCTTTGCCCGTCATCTGGGAGGCGACGCCTTCCGGATCCAGTCGGCGGGGATCGAGGCCCACGGCAAGAACCCCCGGGCCATCCTGGCCATGGCGGAACTGGGGATCGACATCAGCGGCCAGGAATCCACCCGCGTCACCGATGCCATGCTGGTGGAGGCGGATCTGGTGGTGACGGTCTGTGGGCACGCGGATGAACATTGCCCCCTGCTGCCTCCGGGCACACGGCGCCTGCACTGGCCCCTGACGGACCCGGCCAAGGCCACCGGCACCGAGGAAGAGATCAACCTGGCCTTCAGGCAGATACGGGACGAGATCCGGGCGCGGGTGAGCACCCTGCTGGCAGATCTGAAGCGCTGAAACGAAAAAACCCGCGCCGGGATGACCGACGCGGGTTTTTTGTACTTCGAATGTGGTAGCGGGGGCAGGATTCGAACCTGCGACCTTCGGGTTATGAGCCCGACGAGCTGCCAGACTGCTCCACCCCGCAACTGAAGATATGTATACTACCGATCTTGCCCGGATAATACAAGGGTTTCATCCAACTTTTTTGCAACTCATGCACCACGGTGGACCAGGTGTCGGCGCAGATCATGTCGATAGATGAATCCGGGCATGGCAAACACGGCAAACATGGACAGGGTGATGGCATAGAACTGCCAGCCCTGGGTATGGATCGTGCCGGTGACCAGACGCTCCAGCCCAAGGCCGATGGCCACCACCAGGGCGTAGAGTATACCCCATTCCAGAAAGCGCATGAAGGCCGGTTTGGCATCGCCCCGTGGCGTCAGAACGAACAGGACCCGTTCATTGAGCCACGGCAGGTTGGCTGCCGCCAGGGCGATGAGAAGATAGAGCCACACGGTAACCTGCAAAAGATCCATACCCCCTCCCCTACCGGACCGCTGCAGTCAGCGACATCAGGATGCCGGGGAAGATCCCCAGACCCAGCATCAGCAGACCGTTGACCGACAGCACCACGTTGAAATCCATGCCCCGGGACAGTTCGGTCCGATCCTCCGGCTTGTCGAAGTACATGAACTTGATGATGCGCAGGTAGTAGAAGGCACCGATCACCGACATCAGGACGGCGAACACGGCTATCCAGACGAAGTCCACCTGCACCACCGCCTGCAGCACCGCCAGCTTGGCATAGAAACCCAGGGTAGGCGGCAGGCCTGCCATGGAAGCCATCAGCAGCAACATGATGAAGGCAAACCAGGGACTGCGTTCATTCAGGCCGCGGAAATCCTGGATGTTGTCCGCCTCGAAGCCCTGGCGGGACAGATACAGCACCATGCCGAAGCCGCCGGCTGCCATCAGGGCATAGGCGATCACATAGAACAGGGCCGCCGCATTCCCCTCCGTCGTCCCGGCCATGACGGCCAGCAGCACGAACCCGACGTGGGAAATGGTGGAATAGGCGAACATGCGCTTGATGTTGGTCTGGGCGATGGCCACCACGTTGCCCACCGCCAGGGAAAGCACCGCCAGGATCAGCAGCATGCCTTGCCAGTCCGCGTGCAGCGGCCCAAGGCCATCCACCAGTAGGCGCATGATGATGGCCAGAGCGGCGATCTTGGGCGCCGTGCCGATAAACAGAGTCACCGGTGTGGGCGCGCCGTGGTACACATCCGGCAGCCACATGTGGAAGGGCACCGCCCCCAGCTTGAACGCCAGGGCCACCACCACGAAGGCCAGGGCGAACACCAGGGCCATGTTGAATTCACCAGAGGCCGTCAGGATGCCCGCGGTCACACCGGCGATGTCCAGGGTACCCGTGATGCCGTAGAGCATGGACATGCCGTAGAGCAGTACGCCCGAGGCAATCGACCCCAGCACGAAGTACTTCATGGCGGACTCGGCCGCCTGGGTGGAATCCCGATTGAAGGCCACCATGGCATAGAGGCACAGGGACAGTAGCTCAAGCCCGAGATAGAGGGTGAGCAGGCTGTTGGCCGAGATCATCACCATCATCCCCAGCACCCCGAACAGCCCCAGGACATAGAACTCACCCTGGTACAGATCCCGGCTCATCAGGTAGGGCCGCGCATAGAGGAAGACCACCGCCGAAATCAGCAACACCACCGACTTGAGCAGATCCGACATAGGATCGGCCACGAAGGTACCGGACATGGTGATCCGTACCTCCGGCGCCGCCAGCCACAGGGTCAGCAGCAGGGCGCCCAACAGAGAGAACTGAGCCAGTCCGTAGGTGATGTCACGCCGGGCCTGGGGGATGAACAGATCCGCCACCAGGATGAAGCAGCCCATGCCCAGCAGGAAGAGCTCGGGAATGACGGGGATGAAGTCCGGAATCTCAAAGGTCATATCGGCATCCAGGAGAGCTTAGAGCTTGGAAACGGCGATATGCCGCACCAGGTTGTCCACGGTGGCGTCCAGCACATCCAGCAGGGGCGCCGGCCAGACCCCCAGAAGGAGCACGGCAAAGGCCAGCACGCCCAGCACCCAGAACTCACGCCGGTTCACATCCGTCAGTTTGGCCACGTTGTCATTGGCCACCTCGCCGTAGACCACCCGCTTCACCAGCCACAGGGTATAGGCCGCGGCCAGGATCAGGGTGGTGGCGGCCAGCAGGGCAATCCAGAAGTCGGCGCGGAAGGCGGCCAGGATCACCATGAACTCGCCCACGAAGCCCGAGGTACCCGGCAGTCCCGTGTTGGCCATGGCGAACAGCACGAAGAAGGCGGCGAACCAGGGCATGGTGTTGGCCACACCGCCGTAATCGGCGATCCGGCGGCTGTGCATGCGGTCATAGAGCACGCCCACGCAGAGGAACATGGCCGCGGAGATCAGGCCGTGGGAGATCATCTGCACCATGCCGCCGCTGATCCCCAGGGCGGCCCCCTGCCAGGAGCCGGTGTTGTTGAAGATCATGAAGACGATGAAGAAACCCAGGGTCACGAAGCCCATGTGGGCGATGGACGAATAGGCAATCAGCTTTTTCATGTCCTGCTGCATCAGGGCCACCAGGCCGATGTAGACCACGGCGATCAGGGACAGGGTCACCATCAGCCAGTCCAGGGCCATGGCCGCGTCCGGGGCGATCGGCAGGGAAAAGCGCAGAAAGCCGTAGCCGCCGATCTTGAGCATGATCGCCGCCAGGATCACCGACCCCCCGGTGGGTGCCTCCACGTGGGCATCCGGCAACCAGGTATGGACCGGGAACATGGGAATCTTCACCCCGAAGGCCAGCAGCATCCCCAGGAAGATCAGCGTCTGGGCGGTCATGCCCAGGGGCAGATGGTGGAAATCCAGGATGGCGAAGCTGCCGGACTGGGTATACAGGTAGATCAGGCCGATGAGCAGGAATACCGAGCCCAGGAAGGTGTAGAGGAAGAACTTGAGGGTGGCGTAGATCCGGTTGGGACCGCCCCAGATGCCGATCACTAGGAACATGGGGATCAGCATGGCCTCGAAGAAGACGTAGAACAGCACTGCGTCCAGGGCCGAGAAGACCCCGATCATCAGGCCCTCCATGACCAGGAAGGCCGCCAGATACTGGGATACCCGGTACTGGATCGCCTCCCAGGCGGCGATGACCACCAGCACCGTGGTGAAGGTGGTGAGCAGGATCAACGGCATGGAGATCCCGTCCACGCCCAGGTGGTAATGGATGTTGAAGGTGCTGATCCAGGGGATCATCTCCACGAATTGCATCTCGTGGGTGCCGCGGTCGAACTGGGTAAACAGCGGGATGCTCACCAGGAAGGTCAGCACCGCGAAGGCCAGGCCCACGCGCCGGGATGCCTCGGGCATCCGGTCACCCATGGTCAGGACGATCAGGCCGCCGAGTATCGGCGTCCATATCACAAGAGAGAGCAGTGGCCAGTCAGCGAACATTATTTCTTCCCAGTGGAATCCTGCGTTGATCCTGTCGTTGCACCCAGCACAACCACGCTAGAAGGCGAACGCCATGATGAGCACCAGCAGACCGATGATCATGGCGAAGGCGTAGTGATACACGTAGCCCGTCTGCACATGACGCACCTGCCGGGACAACCAGCCCACCGCCCTGGCACTGCCGTTGACGATGGTCGTATCGATCACCAACGTGTCACCAAAGCGCCACAACCACTGTCCCAGGCGTTGGGTTCCCCTGGCGAATACCACATCATTGAACCGGTCGAAGCCGTAGCTCCGGGTGAGCAGGTCATAGGCCCACGGAGCACGCTGACGCGCTTCGTCGGCCAGTTCCGGACGCTTCATGTACACATACCAGGCCGTGGCCAGACCCGCCATGGCCAGCCAGAAGGGCGGCATCGCCAGGCCGTGGGTGATGTAGCCCATGACCCCGGTGTAGCCCTCGCCCAGGCGAGCCAGCACATCCCGGGTCTCATCCACATGGATCACGCCGGAGAAGAAATCACCGAACAACATGGGACCGACGAAATAACCCGCCAGCACCGAGGGGATCGCCAGCAGGATCAGGGGCACGGTCACCACCCAGGGAGACTCCTTCGGGTCGCCCTTGAGGCCGTGGCCATGGCCGGCATGATCATGCCCATGATCGTGGTCGGTGCCGGGTGCCGCATGGCGGAAACGTTCCTCGCCATGGAATACCAGGAAGAACATGCGGAAGGTGTACAGGGCGGTGACGAATACCCCCAGCAGCACCAGCACATAGGCGATACCCGCCCCCGGGATCTCCGACAGGGACACGGCCTCGATGATGCCGTCCTTGGAGAAGAAACCGGCCAGACCCGGGAAACCGATCAGGGCCAGGGACCCGATCAGGGCGGTGGCATAGGTGATGGGCATGTACTTGCGCAGCCCGCCCATGCGACGGATGTCCTGCTCATGATGCATGGCCATGATCACCGAACCGGCGGCCAGGAACAGAAGGGCCTTGAAGAAGGCATGGGTCATCAGGTGGAAGATGCCCGCCGCATAGGCGGAGGCACCCAGGGCCACCGTCATGTAACCCAGCTGGGACAGGGTGGAATAGGCCACCACCCGCTTGATGTCGTTCTGCACCAGACCCACCAGCCCCATGAAGAAGGCGGTGACGGCACCGATGATGAGCACAAAACTCAAGGCGGTGACGGAGAATTCGTACAGGGGCGACATGCGCGCCACCATGAAGATCCCCGCCGTCACCATGGTGGCGGCGTGGATCAGGGCCGAGATGGGGGTTGGGCCTTCCATGGAGTCGGGCAGCCACACATGCAGGGGCACCTGGGCCGACTTGGCCATGGCACCGATGAACAGCAGGATGCAGGCCACGGTCAGCAGGGACCATTCAGTACCCGGCAGGACGGTGATACCGGCATGGGACATGCCTTCGGCCTGACCGAAGACGGTGGCGTAGTCCAGGCTGCCGGTGTAGAAGACGATGGCGGCAATCCCGAGCACGAAGGCAAAGTCCCCCACCCGGTTGACGATGAAGGCCTTGAGGTTGGCGTAGATGGCGGTGGGCCGCTTGAACCAGAAACCGATGAGCAGGTAGGACACCAGGCCCACGGCCTCCCAGCCGAAGAACAGCTGCATGAAGTTGTTGGCCATCACCAGCATCAGCATGGAGAAGGTGAACAGGGAAATCAGGGCAAAGAAGCGCTGATAGCCCGGGTCCTCATGCATGTAGCCGATGGTGTAGATGTGCACCATCAGGGAGAGGAAGGTCACCACCAGCATCATCAGAGCAGTGAGGTTATCGATCAAAAACCCCACCTCGAAGCGGATGCCGTCACTCACCAGCCAGGTGTAGACGGTCTCGTTGTAGACCTCGGCCCCGCCGATCACATGCTGCCAGAACACCACCAGCGAGAGCAGGAAGGAGACGGCCACCCCGGCGATGGTGGCGGTATGCGCCCAGGTCCGCCCGAGCTGCCGGCCGAACAGACCGGCGGCGATGGCCCCGAACAGGGGGGCGAGTACGATGAGCAGATAGATAGTATCCATGCCCTACCCCTTCATCTCGTCCAGATCCTGGACGTTGATGGTCTGTCGATTACGGAACACCAGCACCAGGATGGCCAGGCCGATGGCCGCCTCCGCCGCTGCCACGGTGAGGATGAAGAACACGAAGATCTGCCCCGCCAGATCCCCCAGGTAATGGGAAAAGGCGACGAAGTTCATGTTCACCGCCAGCAACATGAGTTCAATGCACATGAGCAGGAGGATCAGGTTTTTCCTGTTCAGGAAGATCCCGGTGACGCTCAGCGCGAACAGGATCGCCCCAAGGATGAGGTAATGCGACAGAGGAATCATGCTTGGTCCCGTTTTTGGCCCAGCGCAGGTCTCGCCACGGCGCCCGCTTGGGTGTTTTCGTTCAGCCCTGTAGATTCAGTCCAGGAACCCGCCCGCCATGCCGAGCCGGTCAGGACGGAAAGGTTCAGGGTCCATCGGCCCATGTGACGCTACTTCTTTTCCGCTTCCATCTTGATCAGGCGCACGCGGTCCTTGCGCTGAACCTTGATCTGTTCCGCCGGATCCATGTAGCGGCTGTCGGGCCGGCGCCGCAGCGTCAGCACGATGGCCGCGATGATGGCCACCAGCAGTATCACGGCGGCAATCTCGAAGGGATACACATACTCGGTATACAGCAACTGACCGATGGCCTCGGTGTTACTGTAGTCCGCATCGGCACGCCCGGGAGATTCCAGCTGGAACACCCTGGCTCCCACCACCATGGCCATCACCACCATCATGCCCACGGCCACCACCAGTCCCACCGGCAGCAGCCTGACAAAGCCCTCCCTGACCCGGGCCACATTGATGTCCAGCATCATGACCACGAACAGGAACAGCACCATCACCGCCCCCACATACACCAGCACCAGCAGGATACCGAGGAACTCCGCCTCCAGCATGATCCAGTGGGCGGCACTGGTGAAGAAGGCCAGCACCAGGAACAGGGCGGCATGCACCGGATTGCGCACCGTGATCATGGCCACGGCCGAAGCCACCAGGATGGTGGAGAAGAAGTAGAACAGAAACTGTTCGAAACTCATGACAGGCAGTCCCCCTGATCAGCGGTAGGGCGCATCGACGGCTCGGGCGGCGGCAATCTGCGTCTCGTACTTATCACCGATGGCCAGCAGCTTGTCCTTGGTCATGATCTGCTCCCCTCGGTTTTCGAAGTGGTAGTGCATGATGTGGGTCTCGACGATGGAATCCACCGGGCAGGCCTCCTCGCAGAAGCCACAAAAGATGCACTTGAACAGATCGATGTCGTAACGGGTGGTGCGACGGGTACCGTCATCCCGCTGCTCCGACTCGATGGTGATGGCCAGTGCCGGACACACCGCCTCGCACAGCTTGCAGGCGATGCAGCGTTCTTCCCCGTTGGGATAGCGGCGCAGGGCATGCAGACCGCGGAAACGGGGAGAAATCGGCGTGGTCTCGTCCGGATACTGGACGGTGATCTTGCGGGCAAAGAAGTGCCGGCCGGTGAGCTTCATGCCCAGCAGCAACTCCCACAGCAGGAAGGTCTTGAAGAACTGGCGAATCGCCGTGCTCATGATGAAAGCCTCCCTTACGCGAACCAGGGACCGATGCCCAGGGCAAAGGCCACGCCCAGGACAAACAGCCACACGATGGTCACGGGAATCAGCACCTTCCAGCCCAGCCGCATGATGTGGTCATAGCGGTAGCGCGGGAAGGTGGCGCGGAACCAGAGGAAACAGAACAGGAAGAAGGCTGTCTTGATCAGCAGCCAGTGGATACCGCTGTCCAGCAGCCAGCCGATCAGTGGCAGGGCAAAGGCGCTCTCGGGCAGGATACCCTCGAAGGGCGACAGCCAGCCACCCAGGAACAGCAGGGCGGTCAGCGCCGAAATCAGGATCATGTTGGCGTATTCGGCCAGGAAGAAGATGGCGAAGGCCATGCCGGAGTATTCCACATGGAAACCGGCAACGATCTCCGACTCCCCTTCCGCCACGTCGAAGGGCGCGCGGTTGGTCTCCGCCACCCCGGAGATCAGGTAGACCAGGAACAGGGGGAACAGGGGCAGCAGGAACCAGTGATAGACACTGCCCTGCTGGGACATGACGATCTCGCCCAGATTCAGACTGCCGGCGGCCATCACCACGCCCACCAGGGCGAACCCCATGGCGATCTCGTAGGACACGATCTGGGCGGCGGATCGCATCCCCCCCAGCAGGGCGTAGCGGGAGTTGGAGGCCCAGCCGGCAATGATGATGCCGTAGACACCCACCGAACTCAGTGCCAGTAGATACAGCAGACCGGCGTTGATATCCGCCAGCACCATGCCGTCATCGAAGGGGATCACCGCCCATACCGCCAGGGCCGGGGCGATGGCCAGTATCGGCGCAATCAGGAACAGGTACTTGTCCGAGTTGCTGGGAATGATGACTTCCTTGAGCAGCAGCTTGAGGGAGTCGGCGATGGGCTGCAACAGGCCTCTGGGCCCCACCCGGTTCGGACCCACCCGTACCTGCATATAGCCGATCACCTTGCGCTCGGCCAAGGTGGTATAGGCTACCACCAGCAACAGGGGGCCCACGATCATCATGATCTTGGTCACGATCTGCACGATCACGGGCAACCCGTCCCAGAATTCCATCATGGCTTGCTGCATGCTCGGACCCCGACCTTTAAACCTTGTGCAATTCCACCGGCCCGAATGCGGGGCCGAGGGTGCTTGTTTCCGTGATGCCACCCGGCAGCCAGACACAGCCGGCGGGTACCGAATCGTCGATCATCAGCCTCATGCGGGCGGTCAGCTTGCCCTGACGCACCACCACTTCCTCCACCCCGAGCAGATCCTGACCACGGGCCTCGGCCTCACACAGGCGGGCCGCCCGGTCCCGGGCCTCCGGCGTCTGCTGCAGGGGCAGGGATCGGCGCACCAGACTGTCCACCCCATACATGGCGGTGGCGGAAACCCGCTGCAGTCCGGCCGGTCTGGGCGGCATGGCCAGGGTACGGCCCTCCAGGGAAACCCGGTTATCGAAACCGGTGACGTCGGCCTCAGCCAGACGGGCCTTGAGTTCGTCCCTCACCTCTTCCGAGGACAGGTATTCAAACCCGGCCAGATCGCTCATGTTGCCCAGTACCCGCAGCACCTTCCAGGCGGGACGGGTGTCCCCCGGCGGGGTGGCGGCACCGGGCACGCTCTGCCAGCGGCCTTCCCCATTGACCCAGGTACCGGAAGTCTCGGCAAAGGTGGCGATGGGTAGCAGCACATGGGCATGGCGGCGCAGGGTCTCGGTGACGAACGGCGTCATGGCCACCACGAATTCCGCCCCCTGCAGGGCCTGCAGGGCCTGGGCGGGGTTGTCGCAATCCAGTTCCGGTTCCACGTTCAGCAGCACACAGGCCTTGATGCCGTCGGCCAGCAGGCTTTGAACATGTCGTCCTTCCGTCTGCAGGGCTGCCCCGGCAGCGCCCCGGTGAGGCACCGCACCCGCCAGCCAGGCACCGGCGGTATTGCCGCCTTCGGGCAGATACCCCATGCGGGCACCGGTCACATCGCACAGGGCGCCCGCCAGGGCGCGCAGCAGGGCAAACCGGGGATGGTGCATGGCCTGACTGCCCAACAGCACCTGCCCCCGCGCCCCGGCCTGGGCCAGAACACCGGCCATGGCCGTATCGACGGCATCGGGCTTGACGGTCTTGAGCACGTCGGCCAAGGCGGCCGGCACGGATTGTCCCGCCCCGGCCAGGGCCGCCTGGAGCACCCCGGCCAGGGCCGTGAGCATGCCGTGAGGATCGGTGACCCGCTGATGAGTCAGGGGGAAGTGGAAACCGAAATCCCGGGGATTGATGGCCATCACCGGCCGCCCCTTGAGGGCCGCCTTGCGCAGGCGATGGGCCAGCATGGGTTGTTCCTTGCGGACGTTGCCCCCCACCAGCAGCAGACCGCCGGTCTCCTCCAGATCCTCCAGGCTGCTGCCCAGATAGGGGAACAGAGGTGCCTGATCCTGATCCGAGAAGTCCGTCTGCCGCAGACGATGATCCAGGGACTGGATCCCCATGCCCCGCAGCCATTGCTGGGCCAGATAGAATTCTTCCAGACTGGACTGGGGAGACAGCAGGGCGCCGCACTCGGCGGCCGGCTGCGCCCGCAACCCCTCGATGACGCGGGTCATGGCCGTTTCCCAGTCGGTATTCACCCACTCTCCCCGTTCGCGGATCATGGGTGTGGTGAGACGATCTTCCGACTGCAGTCCGGCATAGCTGAAGCGGTCGCGGTCCGCGATCCAGGTTTCGTTCACGCCGTCATTGCGACGGGGCACCACCCGCTTGGCCTGACCATTGTAGGTGTGCAGGAACAGGTTGGAACCCACGCAGTCATGGGGAGACACGGTGGGGTGCTGAATCAGTTCCCAGGCCCGGTAGGTGAAACGGGACGGCTTGGCGGTCAACGCCCCCACCGGACACAGGTCGATGACATTGCCCGAAAGTTCCGACACCACGGTACGCTGGACAAAGGTCCCGATCTCCACCCGCTCGCCACGTCCGGTGGCCCCCAGTTCCCGCATGCCGGCGATTTCCTCGCCGAAACGCACACAGCGGGTGCAGTGAATGCAGCGGGTCATCTCGGTGGCGATCAGGGGACCGATGTCCTTGTCCCTGACCACGCGCTTGGTCTCACTGTAGCGGGACAGGTCCTCGCCATAGCCCATGGAGACATCCTGCAGCTCGCATTCCCCGCCCTGGTCACAGACCGGGCAGTCCAGGGGGTGGTTGATGAGCAGGAATTCCATCACCGCCTTCTGGGCGGCCAGGGCCTTGGGCGACCGGGTGTAGACCTTCATGCCCTCGGCCACCGGGGTGGCGCAGGCCGGCATGGGCTTGGGCGCCCGCTCCACCTCCACCAGGCACATGCGGCAGTTGGCCGCCACCGACAGCTTCTCGTGGTAGCAGAAACGCGGGATACGGATACCGGCGGCATCCGTCGCGGCGATCAACATGCTCCCCTTCCTGGCCTGCAGGGGGATGCCGTTGACCTCGAAGTTGACCAGATCGTCACTCATGCTTCACTTCCCGTTGCCCCGTTCCGCACCCGTCAGGCCGCGTCCGCCACCAGGCTGCGACCGTGCTGAATGTAGTGTTCGAACTCGTGTCTGAAGTGCTTCACAAAACTGCGCACCGGCATGGCGGCGGCATCGCCCAGGGCGCAGATGGTGCGTCCCTCGATCTTGGCAGCCACCTCGTCCAACCGCGCCAGATCCTCCATGCGGCCCTGTCCTTCCACGATGCGAGTGACCATGCGGTAGAGCCAGCCCGTGCCTTCGCGGCAGGGCGTGCACTGGCCGCAGGACTCGGCGAAATAGAAGCGGGAGATGCGCTGCAGCACCTTGACCATGTCGGTGGTCTCATCCATGACGATGACGGCGCCGGAACCCAGCATGGAGCCCACTTTGGTCACGCCGTCGTAGTCCATGGTGGCGGTCATCATGAGATCCCCCGGCACCACCGGCACCGAGGAACCTCCGGGGATCACTGCCTTGAGCTTGCGCCCCTTCCAGACCCCGCCGGCCATGGCCAGCAGGTCGGCAAACGGGGTGCCCATGGGTACCTCATAGTTGCCGGGGCGTTCCACATGGCCGGAAACCGAGAATAGCTTTTCGCCACCGGCGCGCTCCACCCCCAGACCGGCGAACCACTCGCCGCCTTCGCGGATGATGGCGGGTACCGAGGACAGGGTCTCGGTGTTATTGATGGTGGTGGGCCGGCCGTAGAGACCGAAGTTGGCCGGAAACGGCGGCTTGAACCGAGGCATGCCCTTCTTGCCTTCCAGAGACTCCAGCAGGGCGGTTTCCTCGCCGCAGATGTAGGCGCCGGCACCCAGGGTGGGATACAGGTCGAAATCAATGCCGCTGCCCTTGATGTTCCGCCCCAGCCAGCCGTGGTCATAGGCCTCCTTCACCGCCTGGCTGAAGCGCTGATAGGGCTCGTCCATGAACTCGCCGCGCATGTAGTTGTAGCCGACGGTGGCGCCGATGGAATAACCGGCGATGATCATGCCTTCCACCAGGGCGTGGGGATTGAAGCGCAGGATGTCCCGGTCCTTGCAGGTGCCCGGCTCGGATTCGTCCGAGTTGCACACCACGTACTTCTGGCCCGGCGCCGTGCGCGGCATGAAGCTCCACTTGAGACCCGCGGGGAACCCGGCTCCGCCGCGGCCCCGCAGATTGGATTTCTTCACCTCTTCGATGACCTGGTCCGGGGTCATCTTCCCGGCGACGATCTTTTCCAGGGCCTTGTACCCGCCCACCTTGAGGTAGTTCTCATAGGTCCAGGGTTCATCGAACTGGCGGGTGATGAAGCAGATGCGGTTGGTCATGGGCGTCTACTCCAGCTTGTCCAGGATCTCATCCACCTTCTCGGGGGTGAGATGCTCGTGATAGACGTGGTTCACCTGCATCATGGGAGCGCCGCAGCAACCCGCCAGGCACTCTTCTTCCTTTTTGAGGAAGAAACGGCCGTCAGGCGTGGACTCCCCCAGCTTGATACCCAGCTTGTTTTCCACGTGTTCGAGGATCTTGTCGGCGCCGCGCAGCATGCAAGAGACATTGGTGCACACGGAGATACTGTGACGCCCCACCGGCTCCAGCTCGAACATGGAGTAGAAGCTGGCCACCTCGTAGACGGCGATCTCCGGCATGCCGATGTACTCGGCCACCGCATCCATCATCTCGGTGCTCAGATGCCCCTGCTCATGTTGGACGGCCCGCAAGGCCCCCAGCACCGCCGAGCGGCGCCGGTCTTCCGGATAGCGGGCCAACCACTGATCGATCTCCTCGCGCAGATGCGCATTGAGCAGGCTGGCCTTCCCCTTGGTCTGCTTGGCTGACATCAGCGGTCAATCTCCCCGAACACGATATCCAGGCTGCCGATCAGGGTGACCACGTCGGCGAGCATATGACCCCGGGACATCTCGTCCAGGGCCGACAGATGGACGAACCCCGGCGGCCGGACCTTGACCCGGTAGGGCTTGTTGGCCCCGTCGGAGATCAGATACACCGCAAATTCCCCCTTGGGATGCTCCACCGCCGAATACACCTCGCCCTCGGGCACGCAGTAACCTTCGGTGAAAAGCTTGAAGTGATGAATCAGGGACTCCATGTCCGCCTTCATTTCCTCCCGCGGCGGCGGCGCGACCTTGTGGTCGTCGATCATCACCGGGCCTGGGTTGGCCTTGAGCCAGTCCACGCACTGACGAATGATGCGGTTGGACTGGCGCATCTCCTCAATCCGGACCAGATAGCGGTCGTAGCTGTCTCCGTTGACCCCCACCGGGATATCGAAATCCATGCGGTCATAGACGGCATAAGGCTGTTTCTTGCGCAGATCCCAGGCCACTCCCGAGCCGCGCAGCATCGGACCGGTCAGGCCCATCTGCCGGGCACGCTCCGGGCTGACCACGCCGATCCCCACGGTGCGCTGCTTCCAGATGCGGTTATCAGTGAGCAGGGTCTCATACTCGTCCACGCAGGCCGGAAAACGGCGGGTGAAATCCTCAATGAAATCCAGCAGGGAGCCGGAGCGACTCTCGTTAAGACGCTTCACGTCCGCCGCGCTCTTCCAGCGGGAAGGCTCATATTGGGCCATGGTACCGGGCAGATCCCGGTGGACACCGCCGGGACGATAGTAGGTGGCATGCATGCGGGAACCGCTGACCGCTTCGTAGCAGTCGATCAGGTCCTCGCGCTCGCGGAAACAGTACAGGAACATGGTCATGGCGCCCACATCCAGGGCGTGGGTGCCCAGCCACAGCAGATGGTTCAGGATCCGCGTGATCTCGTCAAACATGACCCGGATGTACTGGGCGCGCAGCGGCGGCTCAATCCCCATCAGGCGCTCGATCGCCTTCACGTAGCCGTGCTCGTTGACCATCATGGACATGTAGTCCAGGCGATCCATGTAGCCGATGCTCTGGTTGTAAGGCTTGCTCTCGGCCAGTTTTTCCGTGCCCCGGTGCAGCAGACCGATATGGGGATCGGCACGCTGCACCACCTCGCCGTCCATCTCCAGCACCAGCCTCAGCACCCCGTGGGCAGCCGGGTGCTGAGGGCCGAAGTTAAGCGTGTAATTGCGAATCTCAGGCATCGGCGGACTTCTCCTCGGCGGCATCGTCCAGGTAGCGATGGTCCTTGCGGATCACCCTGGGCACCAGGACCCGGGGAGTGATGGTCACGGGCTGGTAGATCACCCGGCGCTGTTCCGGGTCATAGCGCATCTCCACATGGCCCACCAGGGGAAAGTCCTTGCGGAAGGGATGGCCGACAAAGCCGTAGTCGGTGAGGATGCGGCGCAGGTCCGGGTGACCATTGAAGACGATGCCGAACAGATCGAAGGCCTCCCGCTCGAACCAGTTGGCGCTGTTCCAGACCTCCACCAGGGAAGGCATGGTGGGAAATTCGTCATCCTCGCAGAACACCCTGATCCGCAGGCGATGATTGTGAGTAAGTGACAGCAGGTGGTAGACAACCGCGTAACGGGGACCGGTCCGCCCGGAAGCGGGCGGTGTCTCATCGAAGGTGAAGCGGCCGAAGGTGGACTTCTCCACCCCGCGGCTGAAGCCTTCGGCAGTGGAGGACTCGGTGGTCCATTCCGTCACTCCATAGGCGGAGTAGTCCACCCCGCAGACATCCACCAGCATGTCGAACCCCAGTTCCGGGTCCCGGCGCAAAGTTCCGGCAACACCCGGCAGGTCCCCGGCGGAGACTTCCAGGGTCAGTTCATCGCAGGCCTGACGCAGGCTCCGGATTCGACCCTTGATCTTTTCTTCCAGACACGCGGTCAGTCTGTCGAGTTTCTCGCTCATCGTGAAGTCCAGGCTGGAGGCCGCCGGCTAGCGGGCAATGGTCTGAGTACGACGGATCTTGTTCTGCAGCTGCAGAATGCCGTAGAGCAGGGCCTCCGCCGTGGGAGGACATCCGGGGACGTAGACATCCACGGGCACGATGCGGTCACAGCCGCGCACCACCGAATAGGAGTAGTGATAGTACCCTCCCCCGTTGGCACAGGAACCCATGGAAATGACCCAGCGGGGTTCCGCCATCTGATCGTAGACCTTGCGCAGGGCGGGCGCCATCTTGTTGCACAGGGTGCCGGCCACCACCATGACGTCCGACTGGCGAGGACTGGGGCGAAAGATCACGCCCATGCGGTCCATGTCATAGCGGGCGGCACCGGCGTGCATCATCTCGATGGCACAGCAGGCCAGACCAAAGGTAACGGGCCAGAGAGACCCGGTCCGGGCCCAGTTGATGAGCTTGTCCGCGGAGGTGGTGACGAAGCCCTTTTCCAGGACGCCCTCTATTCCCATTCCAAGGCCCCCTTCTTCCACTCGTAGATGAAGCCGATCACCAGGATGCCGAGAAACATGGCCATGGCGAGCAGGCCGAACATGCCGATCTCGTCCAGGGCCACCGCCCAGGGGAAGAGAAACGCGATTTCCAGATCGAAGATAATGAAGAGTATGGCCACCAGGTAGAACCTGATGTCGAATTTCATGCGGGAGTCTTCAAAGGCCTCGAAGCCGCATTCATAGGGCGAATCCTTGGCGCTATCAGGCTTGCGTGGCCCCACGGCCATGCCGATTGCCAGGGGAATGACGCCGACAAGCAGCCCGATGCCAATGAACACCAGTATTGGCAGGTAGTTTTCCAGCATTTCCCTCTCCTCCCGACCCATCGCAAACCGGCACGGGGCGGGACTTGGTGATGTTTTGTGTGCCCATGACTCAGGTCCAGGCACATCTTTTTATTAGTTATTTGAGCCGACGTAAAGTGCCAATGCTTCCGGGGCCCGAGCGAGTCTAGGACACCCATAAAAAAGTGTCAAGCTCCCAATAAAACTAATGCATTGATGCAACGGCAAATTATTTTGACAAGTCGCAATGCCTGCCCGTAGGAAAGGCCGGTTTGCCATCACGAAATCCTGCCTGACGGGAACGGCCCGGATTCACTGGGCAAGTCGGTGCGGCTCACTTGGAAAGGAAAGGCCGCCAGCCCGCTCTGGAAGCAGGATCAGGACTGAAAGGATAAAGATGGTGCAGATGGTCGGACTCGAACCGACACGGCTTTCGCCACCGCCCCCTCAAGACGGCGTGTCTACCAATTCCACCACATCTGCAATATGACTGCCGGAGGCATCCGGCAATCCGCCGCGTCAAGCCGGCTCGATTACCGAGTCCGGCATTCTAATCAGAAAGCGCGCCGAGGTAAACCCCGAATTTCGCTTTATTTCCAATCAATTCGGCACATCGGCAGGTACGTCACGCGCACCGCTGGCAGGTGCCTGATCCACCGTCTGCTCAATGACGCGGGGCGCGGTATCGATCAGGTCGATGACGCTGGGCGCCTCGGGCCGGTTGGCCACCAGATAGGCCAGCGCCAGGCTGTTGACGAAAAAGGCGGTGGCCGTAAAAGCGGTGGCACGACTAAGGACGTTGGCGGAACCACGTGCCCCGAACACGGTGGCCGAAGCCCCGCTGCCGAATGCCGCGCCGGCATCCGCACCCTTGCCGTGCTGCAACAGGATCAGGGCGATCAGTCCAATGGCCAGGATGACCTGGATAACGAGCAAAATGCCATACAGCATGACGATTTCAACCTGCTTGTTCTGCGGCCTTGCAGATTGCCAGGAAATCCGAGGCCTTGAGTGAGGCGCCGCCGATCAGGCCGCCATCGATATCGGGTTGTGCAAACAGCTCGGCGGCGTTATCGGCTTTGACGCTGCCGCCATACAGGATACGAACCTTCCGTGCCACGACCGGATCCCGGTCCGCCAGCCTGGCACGGATGAAGGCATGCACTGCCTGCGCCTGTTCCGGCGAGGCCGTCCTGCCGGTACCAATGGCCCAGACGGGCTCATAGGCAATCACCGCATCCGCCAGGGCTTCAATCCCCTCCATGGCCAGGACTGCATCCAGCTGGCGTGCCACCACGGATTCGGTGACTCCGCCTTCGCGCTCCTCCAACAACTCACCCACGCACAGAATGGGGGTGAGACCGTGGCGGCGGGCAGCGGCAAACTTGCGCGCGGTAAAGGCATCGTCCTCACCATACAGGGTACGGCGCTCGGAATGACCCACAATCACATAGGTACAACCCATTTCCCGCAGCATGTCGCCGGACACCTCGCCGGTGAAGGCACCGCTGTCCTGATCCGACACGTCCTGGGCACCTAGGGCGATACTGCCATCCCGGCACAATCCGGATACCTGATCCAGATACACGAAGGGCGGACACACCGCCACGTCCACCCTGCCCAACCCGCTCGCGGGACCCACCAGTTCCTGAACCAGGGTCTGGTTGGCATTGCGTGAACCATTCAACTTCCAGTTACCGGCTACCAGGGGCCTGCGCATGAGTCTGCTCCCGAGTTCGCGCTGCGTGCTGTATGGAGCCGGGAATCCTACCTTCGCGGCGCGGATAAATCAATTTCATCCTGTCTCGGCGGCCCGGCGCACCACCTCGGCCAGTTCCTGGGCAATCCGTCCCACCAGGCGCAGGTCGGAACCTTCCACCATCACCCGCACCAGGGGCTCGGTGCCCGATGGGCGCAGCAGGACACGCCCGCGACCGGCCAGGGTGGCCTCGGCCGACTGCAGCGCCGCGGTGATCTCCCGGTGATCCAGCAGGGTGGCACGGGATGTGGCGGCATTGATGGGAACATTCACCAGGGTCTGCGGGTATTTCTCCATCACGGCCTTCAGGGCCGACAGGGGCCTGCCAGAGGAAAGCATGACCTCCAGGATCTGCAGCGCCGCCACAATCCCGTCTCCGGTGCTGGTCCGGTCCAGGCAGATCAGATGCCCGGAGGACTCTCCGCCCAGCAACCAGCCTTCCGACTGCAGGGCCTCCATCACATAACGGTCGCCCACGGCGGCACGCCGAAACGGAATCCCCCGGGCGGTCAGGGCCTGCTCCAGCCCCAGATTGCTCATCAAGGTACCCACCACCCCGCCCTGCAGGATACCGTCCGCGTGCCGGGCCAGGGCAATGATGCACAGGGCCTGGTCACCGTCCACCACCTCCCCCTTCTCGTCCACCAGGATCAGGCGATCGCCGTCCCCGTCCAGGGAGATACCCAGATCCGCCTGGTGAGTCAGCACCGCGGTCTGGAGTTGCCTGGGGTGCAGGGAACCACAGCCCTCATTGATATTGAATCCGTCCGGCTCCACGCCGACGGGAATCACTTCGGCACCCAGCTCTTCAAACACGTGCGGCGCCACCGCGTAGGTGGCACCGTGAGCACAGTCGACCACGATCCGGAGTCCGCGCAGGGTTGTGCCGGTGGGAATCGTGCCCTTGCAGAATTCGATATAGCGGCCGGCGGCATCCACCATCCGCTCCACCTTGCCCAGATCGGCGGAGTCCACCGTCTCCATGGGTTTTTCCAGCTCCGCCTCGATGGCCTGCTCCACCGCATCCGGCAGCTTGTTGCCGTTGCTGGAAAAGAACTTGAAGCCGTTGTCGTAATAGGGGTTGTGAGAAGCGCTGATGACGATGCCGGCCGAAGCGCGGAAGGTACGGGTCAGATAGGCCACCGCGGGCGTAGGCATGGGTCCGAGCAGTCGAATATCCAGACCGGCGGCAGACAGGCCGGCCTCCATGGCGGATTCGAACATGTAACCCGAGACCCGGGTATCCTTGCCGATGAGCACCAGACCCTTGCCGTCCCGGGCCAGCACCCGTCCGGCGGCCCACCCCAGACGCAGGGCAAAATCCGGGGTCATGGGATAACGTCCGACGCGCCCGCGAATGCCGTCGGTACCGAAGTATTGTCTTTCCATGGTCGTACCTGAGTCTGTGAGTGAGTCTGCCGGGTGATCCTGCCGCCGTCGATGGCTATGCCAGGGCAGCCAGCACCCGAAAGGCATCCCGGGTGGCGCCCACGTCGTGGACACGCAGAATCCGGGCGCCACGCTGGGCTGCCAGCAAGGCCGCCGCCACGCTGCCCATGATACGCCCCCGGGGCGGGCGGTCATCTCCGAGCATTTTACCGATCATGCTCTTGCGGGACACACCCACCAGCAAGGGCAGTCCATTCACGGCCAGCGCCGGCAACTGCCGGAAAAGGGCGAGATTGTGCTCATGGGTCTTGCCGAAACCAAACCCCGGATCCAGCACCAGGCGATCCTCCGGGATACCCGCCTCAAGACAGGCAGTCACACGGGCGGCAAGGAAATCCCGCACCTCCGCCACCACATCGTCATAACGGGGATCCACCTGCATGCTGCGGGGCTCCCCCTGCATGTGCATCAGACAGACCCGCGCCTTCATCCCGGCCGCCACCATCAGGGCGCCGGGGGCCTGCAGGGCGAAGACATCATTGATCATGCCGGCGCCGGCGGCACAGGCCTCGCGCATCACTTCCGGCTTGCTGGTATCCACCGAGATCACCACATCCACCCGGGAGGCAATGGCCTCGACCACAGGGACCACCCGATCCAGTTCTTCCTGCAGGGACACGCCGGCCGAACCGGGGCGGGTGGACTCTCCCCCCACATCGATGATGTCCGCCCCCTCATCCACCATGGCAAGAGCCCGTTCGATGGCCTGCGCCGGGGCCAGGAAACGGCCACCGTCGGAGAATGAATCGGGGGTGACGTTGAGAATGCCCATGATCTGAGGCAGCGCGGGGTGATGGGACATGTCTTGCATCCAGGGTCCGGGGATCGGCCCATGAGGGGATCAGGTTATCAAAACAAAGAAGCCGCCCGGACAGGGCGGCTTCTCCATGGGGCCATCCAACTACCAGCCCGTTTCACTCAGGGCCGATCCCATCAGGTCTGACTGGCGGGGCCACCGATCACCCCCTTGCTGTCACCCTTTTCCTGGTCACGATCGGCCGTGCCACCGGCACCCGGTTCGCTGCCACCAGTCCAGCCACCAGGCTCGCGGGGCTCACGACCTTCCATGATGTCGTTGATCTGATCCACGTCGATGGTCTCGAACTTGATCAGGGCATCGGCCATGGTATGAAGCTTGTCCATGTTGGCTTCAAGGATCTCCTTGGCACGCTCGTAGCTGGTGTCGATGACGCGACGGATCTCCTCGTCAATGGCATGCGCCGTCTCGTCGGACATCTGCTTGCGCTGGGTCACCTGGCGACCGAGGAACACCTCTCCTTCCTCCTCACCGTAGGACAGCGGACCGAGGCGGTCGGACAGGCCCCACTTGGTCACCATATTGCGGGCAATGGCCGTGGCCCGTTCGATGTCGTTGGAGGCACCCGTGGTCACCTTGTCGGCGCCGAAGATGATCTCCTCGGCGATGCGACCGCCGAACAGGGAGCAGATCTGGCTCTCAAGCCGGGTCTTGCTGTGGCTGTAGCGGTCCTCGTCGGGCAGGAACATGGTCACGCCCAGGGCACGGCCACGGGGGATGATGCTCACCTTGTAGACCGGATCATGCTCGGGCACCAGACGGCCGACGATGGCATGACCGGCCTCGTGGTAGGCGGTCAGCTTCTTCTCGTCGTCGCTCATCACCATGGACTTGCGCTCGGCGCCCATCATGATCTTGTCCTTGGCGCGCTCGAAGTCGATCATCTCCACCAGTCGCTTGTTGGAGCGCGCCGCAAACAGGGCGGCCTCGTTGACCAGGTTGGCCAGATCGGCACCGGAGAAGCCGGGGGTGCCGCGGGCGATCAGGTCGGCACGCACGTTCTCGGACAGGGGCACCTTGCGCATGTGCACCTTGAGAATCTGCTCGCGACCGCGCACATCCGGCAGGGGCACCACCACCTGGCGGTCGAAGCGACCGGGACGCAGCAGCGCCGGATCCAGCACGTCGGGACGGTTGGTGGCGGCAATGACGATGATGCCTTCGCTGCCCTCGAAGCCGTCCATTTCCACCAGCAGCTGGTTCAGGGTCTGCTCGCGCTCGTCATGACCACCCCCCAGCCCGGCGCCACGGTGACGGCCCACGGCATCGATTTCGTCGATGAAGATGATGCAGGGGGCGTGCTTCTTGGCCTGGTCGAACATGTCTCGGACCCGGGAGGCGCCCACACCCACGAACATCTCCACGAAGTCGGAACCGGAGATGCTGAAGAAGGGTACCTTGGCCTCGCCGGCAATGGCCTTGGCCAGCAGGGTCTTGCCGGTACCGGGGGAACCCACCATCAGGACGCCGCGGGGGATCTTGCCGCCCAGCTTCTGGAACTTGCTGGGGTCGCGCAGGAAGTCCACCAGCTCGGCCACGTCTTCCTTGGCCTCGTCACAACCGGCCACATCGCCGAAGGTGACCTTGATCTGGTCCTCGCTCATCATGCGGGCCTTGCTCTTGCCGAAGGACATCGCCCCCCGACCGCCGGCACCACCCTGCATCTGACGCATGAAGTAGATCCAGACCGCGATCAGCAGCAGCATGGGGAACCAGCTGATGAGGATGTCCGTCAGCAGGGATCGCTGGGCGGGTTCCTCCACGCGGATCTCCACGTTGCTGGCCAGCAGGTCGCCGATCAGGCCGGGGTCATTGGGAGCGTAGGTATTGAAACGCTCGCCGCCGATGGTACGGCCGTGGATGGTCTTGTCCTCGATGTAGACGCTGTCGATGCGTCCGGCCTTCACCTCATTGATGAATTCCGAATAGGACCAGGCCTGGGGCTGGGGTTGCGTCGGGCTGAAGTTGTTGAACACCGACATCAGCACGATGGCGATAACCGCCCAGATAATCAGGTTTTTTACCAGCTCGTTCAAGGGTCTACCTCGACTTTGTCTGTCGTGTGCTCGTGGTTCTGCTGACCTTACACCAGTTTGACGCCCCTGGCCAACGCATAAACCTCCCGCGATCGGGACCGTGACGCCTCGGGCTTGCGAATCTGCACCTTGTCGAACTGTCCGCGCAGGGTCTTCACATAGTCGTCAAAGCCCGTCCCATGGAACAGTTTGACCAGAAAATCACCACCGGGTTTCAACACCCGGCCCGCCGTATCCAGGGCCAGCTCCGCCAGATACATGGCCCGTGGCTGATCCACGGCCTCCACTCCACTGGTATTGGGGGCCATGTCACAGATTACAAGGTCTGCCGGCTCATCACCGAGGGCGGCGAGGATGGCCTGAAGGACCTCCTCCTCATGGAAATCCCCCTGGATGAACGTCACCCCCTCGATGGCATCCATGGGCAGGATGTCGGAGGCGATCACCCGCCCCTTGCGTCCTACCTCTCCGACGGCGAACTGGGTCCAGCCGCCCGGGGCGGCCCCCAGATCCAGCACCCGCATGCCGGGCCGGATGATCCGGTCACGGGCCTGGATCTCCTGCAGCTTGTAGACGGCGCGTGAACGCCAGCCTTCCTGCTGCGCCTTCTGGACGAAGGGATCGCTGAAGTGTTCCTTGAGCCAGCGGCTGCTGGTCTTGCTGCGTGCCATGGGTAAGAGTTTCCGGGGTTGCTTCCCTATTCTGAAGTCGGGACCACCGGACAATAATGCCTGGGGCCGGACTCCTACAGCGGGTGTGTGCATGCTAGACTGAGCGACTTGAGGAACGGCCTGCATGCCCCGGCTGTCCCGTCACCTCGCGGGATGCTCCCGCGTCCTGGTTATTCTTGCGGATTTTTCCCTGACATGCCCATCGAAAGACACATCAAGCACCTGCGTGCCCTGGCGCACTCCCGTAAACCCGTGGTCAGCCTGGGCCGCAACGGCCTCACCGAACCGGTCATGGAGGAAATTCGCAAGGCGCTGGACCATCATGAGCTCATCAAGATCAAGGTGGCCATCGGCGACCGGGAGCAGCGGGACGCGGCAATCCAGGACATCTGCGGAAAGACCGGAGCAGAACTGGTACAGCGGGTGGGATTCATCGCCACCCTGTTCCGGCGCAACCCGGACAAGCCGGTGATCGAACTTCCCTGAGCGTCCCGGCCCTTCTCCCTGACGGGAGAAGGGCCGGCCGTGGCCATTCAGCGGTAGTGTACCGCCACGATCTCGAAGTGCTTTTCTCCGCCCGGGGCACTGAAGTGGATCTCATCACCTTCATGCTTGCCGATCAGGGCCCGGGCGATGGGTGAATTCACCGAAATCAGGCCCGCCTTGATGTCGGCCTCGTCGTCACCCACGATCTGATAGGTGACTTCCGCATCCGAGTCCAGATCCAGCAGCTCCACCGTGGCACCAAAAACCACCTTGCCGCCGGCGTTGAGGGTGGTCACATCAATGATCTGGGCATTGGACAGCTTGGCCTCCAGATCCTTGATGCGCCCCTCGATGAAGCCCTGCTGCTCACGGGCGGCGTGGTATTCGGCATTCTCTTTCAGATCGCCGTGGGCACGAGCCTCTGCGATGGCGGCGATCACCCGCGGACGATCCTCGCTCTTGAGACGCTGCAATTCCGACTTGAGCAATTCAGCCCCGCGTACCGTCAAAGGTGTCTTGCTCATGAGCAGGTCTCCTTGTGCATGTCCTGCAGGCAGTACACCCGGTCACTGTCCAGGTACTCCAGGGCCTGGACAGTGGCATAGGCGCCAGCCAGCGTGGTGGTATAGGTCACCTTGTGCTGCAGCGCTTCACGACGGATGGTGAAGGAATCCGCAATGGCCTGCTTGCCTTCGGTGGTGTTGATGATCAGGCTGATCTCGTCGTTCTTGATCATGTCGACGATATGAGGCCGACCTTCGGTCACCTTGTTGATGCGTTCGCAGGCCACACCGGCATCTTCCAGGGTCTGGGCGGTGCCGTGGGTGGCGATCAGCTCGAAGCCGCGGGCCACCAGATCCTTCGCCACCCGGATGATGCCGGGCTTGTCCACCTCGCGCACACTGATGAAGGCCTTGCCGGTCTCGGGCATCCTGACACCGGCACCCAGCTGGCTCTTGGCAAAGGCCTCGGGGAAATTGCGGCCCATGCCCATGACCTCGCCGGTGGACTTCATCTCGGGGCCGAGGATGGGGTCCACGCCGGGGAACTTGATGAAGGGGAAGACCGCCTCCTTCACCGAGTAGTAGTCGGGCACCACGGTTTCGGTGGCACCCTGCTCCACCAGGGAGCGGCCGGCCATGCAGCGGGCGGCGATCTTGGCCAGGGGCATGCCGATGGCCTTGGAGACGAAGGGCACGGTACGGGAGGCACGGGGGTTCACCTCCAGCACGAAGATGCGGTCCCGCTGGATGGCGAACTGGGTGTTCATCAGACCCACCACGCCCAGGGCCAGCGCCATCTTGCGCACCTGTTCAGCGATCTGGTTCTGCAGATCCATGCTCAGACTGTAGGGCGGCAGGGAACAGGCGGAGTCACCGGAGTGCACGCCGGCCTGTTCGATATGCTGCATGATGCCGCCGATGAGCACGTCCTTGCCGTCACAGATGGCATCCACGTCCACTTCCACGGCATCGTCCAGGAAGCGGTCCAGCAGCACCGGGGCGTCATTGGACACCTTCACCGCGTCGCGCATGTAGCGGCGCAGGTCGGTTTCGTTGTAGACGATCTCCATGGCACGGCCACCCAGCACGTAGGAAGGACGCACCACCACCGGATAGCCAATGGCCTCCGCATGGCGTACCGCCTCGTCCACGCTGCGGGCGGTGCGGTTGGGGGGCTGGGCCAGCTCCAGCTTCTCGATCAGCTGCTGGAAGCGTTCCCGGTCCTCCGCCAGATCGATGCAGTCCGGAGTGGTGCCGATCACCGGCGCACCGGCGGCCTCCAGGTCCCGGGCCAGCTTCAACGGGGTCTGGCCGCCGAACTGGATGATGATGCCCTTGGGCTTCTCCAGGTGCACGATCTCCAGCACGTCCTCCAGGGTCAGCGGCTCGAAGAACAGCCGGTCGGAGGTATCGTAGTCGGTGGAGACGGTTTCCGGATTGCAGTTGACCATGATGGTCTCATAGCCATCCTCGCGCATGGCCAGGGCGGCGTGCACGCAGCAGTAGTCGAATTCGATCCCCTGCCCGATCCGGTTGGGGCCGCCGCCCAGGACCATGATCTTCTCACGGCCGGAGGGGTTGGCCTCGCACTCCTCCTCATAGGTGGAGTACATGTAGTCGGTGGTGGAAGCAAACTCCGCGGCACAGGAGTCCACCCGCTTGTAGACGGGGTGGATGCCCAGCTCGTGGCGGTAGGTGCGCACGGTCCGCTCCGTCTCGTCGAGCAGCTTGGCCAGGCGGCGGTCGGAGAAACCGTACTGCTTGATCGTGAACAGGGCCTGACGGTCCAGATCCTTCAGGGACTTGGTCTTGAGGTCCTGCTCGATGTCCACCAGTTCCTGGATCTGGGCCAGGAACCAGGGATCGATGCGGCTGAGTTCATGCACCTGTTCCAGGGTCAGGCCGAAGCGGAAGGCATCGGCCACGTACCAGATGCGCTCGGGGCCGGCATCGGCCAGCTCGCTGCGAATGATGGACTCGGCATCTTCCGCGTTGTTCAGGTCCACCACCTCGTTAAGGCCGTCGCTGCCGGTTTCCAGGCTGCGCAGGGCCTTCTGGAAGGATTCCTGGAAGGTGCGGCCGATGGCCATGGCCTCGCCCACGGACTTCATCTGGGTGGTCAGCTTGGCCTTGGCGCTGGGGAACTTCTCGAAGGTGAACCGGGGGATCTTGGTCACCACGTAGTCGATGGAGGGCTCGAAGGAGGCCGGGGTCACGCCGCCGGTGATCTCGTTGCGCAGCTCATCCAGGGTGAAACCCACGGCCAGCTTGGCCGCCACCTTGGCGATGGGGAAGCCGGTGGCCTTGGAGGCCAGGGCCGAGGAACGGGATACCCGGGGGTTCATCTCGATGACCACCAGGCGCCCGTCCTCCGGGTTCACGGCGAACTGCACGTTGGAACCACCGGTGTCCACGCCGATCTTGCGCAGCACCGCCAGGGAGGCGTTGCGCATGATCTGGTATTCCTTGTCCGTCAGGGTCTGGGCCGGGGCCACGGTGATGGAGTCACCGGTATGCACACCCATGGGGTCCAGATTCTCGATGGAGCAGATGATGATGCAGTTGTCCGCGCGGTCGCGAACCACCTCCATCTCGTACTCCTTCCAGCCCAGCACGGATTCCTCCACCTGTACCTCGTTGACCGGAGACAGGTCCAGGCCGCGCTTGACGATCTCTTCGTATTCTTCCCGGTTGTAGGCAATGCCACCGCCGCTTCCACCCATGGTGAAGGAGGGACGGATGATGATGGGATAACCGATCTCCGGCTGCACCCGCTGGGCCTCTTCCCAGCTGTTGACCATGAAGGCCATGGGCGAGGCCAGACCGATCTCGTCCATGGCCTGACGGAAGCGCTCCCGGTCCTCGGCCATGTCGATGGCGTCTTCGGTGGCGCCGATCAGTTCCACGCCGAACTTTTCCAGCACGCCGTTGCGGGCCAGGTCAAGGGCACAGTTGAGGGCGGTCTGTCCGCCCATGGTGGGCAGTACGGCGTCCGGGCGCTCCCGCTCGATGATGCGGGCGACGGTCTTCCACTCCACCGGCTCGATGTAGACGGCGTCGGCCATCTCCGGATCGGTCATGATGGTGGCGGGGTTGGAGTTGACCAGGATGACCCGGTAACCCTCTTCGCGCAGGGCCTTGCAGGCCTGGGCCCCGGAGTAGTCGAATTCACAGGCCTGGCCGATGACTATGGGGCCGGCGCCTATGATGAGGATGCTCTGGATGTCGGTTCTCTTTGGCATGCGTGTCCTACCGTGAACAGCCCGGCGCCATTGACGGCGCCGGCGGGCAAAATGTGGGGCGATTTATGGGTCGGATCAGGTGCCGAAGCAGCGCCATCCAAGTCGGTACGAGCAGGCCCGGACGATGCTTGGAAAGTACTTCATGACACGCCGAGTCCTCAGCCCTGACGGGCTCGCATCATGTCGATGAACCGGTCGAACTGCGGCGCCACGTCCTCGGGACCGGGGCTTGCCTCCGGGTGTCCCTGGAAGCTCAGGGCCGGACCGTCGGTCAGTTCGATACCCTGCAGGGTACCATCGAACAGGGAACGGTGGCTGGCGCGGGCATTGGCCGGCAGGGTCTTTTCGTCGATGGCAAAACCGTGGTTCTGGCTGGAGATCATCACCTTGCAGGTGGCCAGATCCTGAACGGGATGATTGGCGCCATGATGGCCGAACTTCATCTTCATGGACTTCGCACCCACGGACAGCCCCAGCAGCTGATGACCCAGACAGATGCCGTAAAGGGGAATACTCTTTTCCAGCAGCCCCTGGATGCCGCGGATGGCGTAATCACAGGGCGCCGGATCACCGGGGCCATTGGAAAGCAGGACGCCGTCCGGATTCAGGGCCAGGATCTCCTCGGCGGTACTGGTGCCGGGCACCACGGTGACACGGCAGCCCCGATCCACCAGCAGCCGCAGCATGTTGCGCTTGACGCCGAAGTCGTAGCAGACCACGTGGAAGGGTCGGTCGGCCGGTCCCTGCCGATAGCCCTCGCCCAGGGTCCAGCTGCCCTCACTCCATGCATAAGGCGTTGCCGTGGTGACGGTCTTCGCCAGATCCATGCCGTTGATGCCGGGGAAAGCACGCGCGGCCTCCAGGGCCTTGGCCTCGTCCACCTCGCCGGCCATGATGCAGCCGTTCTGGGCGCCCTTTTCCCGCAGCAGCCGGGTCAGACGACGGGTATCCACGCCGGTGATGGCGACGATGCCGTGGCGCTTGAGGTAATCGGGCAGGGTTTCGGTGGCACGCCAGTTGGACATGCGCCCGGGCACATGGCGGACGATCAATCCGGCGGCCTGCGGGCCTTCGGCTTCCTCATCCTCGGGATTGATACCAGTGTTGCCGATGTGGGGATAGGTGAGCGTCACCATCTGACGCGAATAGGAAGGATCCGTGAGGATTTCCTGATAACCGGTCATGGATGTATTGAACACGACTTCACCCACGGTGGTTCCTTCCGCACCCAGGGCGTAACCGCGAAACAGACTGCCATCTTCCAAAGCCAGCAAGGCGGGTGTGGTTCTCAAAGAGTCCTCCGGCACACATAGAAACAGGGCGGGTTGGGGGACCCAACCAGCCCTGTCAGGGATTTCAAGACCTGTTGAATGGCCTGGATTCTAGCGGATCGGGGCCATTTCGTCCAATGAGCCCCGCCACCGGGGGCGCACTCAACCGGCCAGTCCCAGCACGTCCTGCATATCGTACAACCCTGCCGGGCGGCCATTGAGCCAGGCGGCGGCACGCATGGCGCCCTTGGCGAAGGTCATGCGGCTGGAGGCCTTGTGAGTGATCTCCACCCGCTCCCCGAGACCGGCAAACATCACCGTGTGCTCGCCCACGATGTCTCCGGCCCGGATGGTCTCAAACCCGATGGTCTGCCGATCCCGCTCTCCCGTCACCCCTTCCCGTCCATAGACGGCACAGGTCTTGAGGTCACGCCCCAGGGCATCCGCCACCACCTCGCCCATGCGCAGGGCAGTACCTGAAGGGGCATCCACCTTGTGCCGGTGATGGGCCTCGACGATCTCGATATCCACTTCGTCACCCAGCACCCGGGCCGCCAGATCCAGCAGCTTGAGGCACAGATTGACCCCCACACTCATGTTGGGCGCAAAGACCACGGGAATGTCCTCGGCGGCCTTGCGGATCACAGCCTTTTGATCATCGGTGAATCCGGTGGTTCCGATCACCATGGCCTTCCCGGCCCGACGACAGATCTCCAGATGGGCCAGGGTACCCTCCGGGCGGGTGAAATCCACCAGGACATCAAACCGCTCCACCGCAGCCGCCGGATCCGGCTCCAGGATCACCCCCAGACGTCCCAGACCGGCCAGTTCACCGACATCGGAACCCAGCAGGGAACTGGAAGGCATCTCCGTGGCCACGGAAGGCTCCAGCCCCGGAGCCAGGACCGCCGCCTCGATCAGGGTGCGCCCCATGCGCCCACCGGCGCCGACAATGGCTACGCGTACCGCACTCATGACTTTCTCCAGAACTTGAGATCTTCAAAGAAACCCTTCACCCCATCCAGCCAGCCCTCATGCTGGGGGCTGTGCTTCTGGCCACCCATCTTCATGGAGGCATCGAACTGCTGCAGCAACTCCTTCTGTTCCTTGGTGAGGTTCACCGGAGTCTCCACCTTGACACTGCAGATCAGATCACCCTCGGCGCCCCCGTGCACGGACTTGACGCCCTTGCCCCGCAGACGGAACAGACGGCCGGTCTGGGTCTCGGCGGGGATCTTCAGGGCCACCCGTCCCTTGAGGGTGGGAATCTCCAGGTCTCCCCCCAGGGTGGCAGTGGCAAAACTGATGGGCACCTCGCAGAACAGCTCGCTGCCCTTGCGGGTGAACAGCTTGTGGGGTTTGACATGGACCTGGACATACAAATCCCCGGGTGGGCCGCCATTGACACCGGCTTCCCCTTCTCCGGACAAACGGATACGGTCGCCGCTGTCCACGCCGGCCGGGATGGCCACGCTCAGGGTGCGACGCTCCTCCACCCGCCCCTGTCCCCGGCAGGTGCCGCAGGGCTTGGCGATGATCTTGCCGGTGCCGCGACACCGGGGGCAGGTCTGCTGCACCGAAAAGAAACCCTGCTGCATGCGTACGCGGCCCATTCCACCGCAGGTGGGGCAGGCCTCGGGGCTGGTGCCCGGCTCGGCGCCGGAACCGTTACAGGCCTTGCAGCTCACCAGGGTGGGGACGCGGATCTTCACCTCGGTACCGAAGACGGCCTCTTCCAGGGTCATCTCCAGGTTGTACTGCAGATCCGCGCCGCGGAAGGCGTTGCTGCCGCCACGCCCGCCGGCACCGCCGAAGATGTCGCCGAACAGATCCTCGAAGATGTCACTGAAACTGGCTCCCCCCGGTCCTCCACGACCGGCGGCGGAGGCGCCTTCCACACCGGCATGGCCAAACTGGTCGTAGGCGGCCCGCTTGCGGGCATCGGACAGCACCTCATAGGCCTCCTTGGCCTCCTTGAAGTGTTCTTCCGCCTGCTTGTCGCCGGGGTTCCGGTCGGGATGATATTTCATGGCCAACCGGCGGAAGGCCTTCTTGAGTGCGTCCTCGCTGGCGTTCTTCGCCACCCCCAGGACTTCGTAATAGTCGCGTTTTGCCATGATTTCCGTGGGTCTTGCAGAAACGTTAAAGCCCGCGGACCGGCACATGCCCCTGTTGCGGGCATCCGCCGGTCAACGGACCCGGATGACGAGGAAAAGGCCCGTCCTGGGACGGGCCCCTTGGCCGTTACTTCTTCTTATCGTCCACTTCTTCGAACTCGGCGTCCACCACATCGTCCTGGGTACCCTTGGTGCCGGCCTGGCCCTGGGCATTGTCGGCGCCTCCGGCGGCCTCGCCCTCGGCCTGCTGGGCATACATGCGCTCGGCCAGCTTGCCGGAGGCCTCGGCCAGTTTCTGGGTACGGTCTTCGATGACCGCCTTGTCGTCACCCTTCATGGCATCCCGCAGGGCGCTGATGGCGGACTCGATGGCGCTCTTCTCGCCGGCCTCCACCTTGTCGCCCATGTCCTTGAGGGTCTTCTCCACCGAATGGATCAGGTTATCGGCCTGATTGCGCACACCCACCAGTTCGTGGAAGCGCTTGTCTTCCTCGGCGTGGGCCTCGGCGTCCTTGACCATGCGCTCGATTTCGTCATCGTTCAGACCGGAAGAGGCCTTGATGACGATGGACTGCTGCTTGCCGGTGGCCTTGTCCTTGGCGGACACGTTGAGGATACCGTTGGCGTCGATGTCGAACACCACCTCGATCTGGGGCACGCCGCGGGGGGCCGGCGGGATGTCCGCCAGATCAAAGCGACCCAGGGACTTGTTGGCATGGGCCACTTCGCGCTCACCCTGCAGCACGTGCACCGTCACCGCGGTCTGATTGTCCTCGGCGGTGGAAAACACCTGGGAGGCCTTGGTGGGGATGGTGGTGTTCTTCTCGATCAGCTTGGTCATCACGCCGCCCAGGGTCTCGATGCCCAGGGACAGGGGGGTGACGTCCAGCAGCAGCACGTCCTTGACGTCGCCGCCCAGCACGCCGCCCTGGATCGCAGCGCCCACCGCCACCGCCTCGTCGGGGTTGACGTCGCGACGGGGTTCCTTGCCGAAGAAGTCCTTCACCGCCTCCTGCACCTTGGGCATGCGGGTCTGGCCGCCCACCAGGATCACGTCGTCGATCTGGGACACAGACAGGCCGGCATCCTTCAGGGCCACCTTGCAGGGCTCGATGGTGCGCTTGACCAGTTCTTCCACCAGGGCTTCCAGCTTGGCACGGGACACCTTGATGTTCAGGTGCTTGGGTCCGGTGTTGTCGGCGGTGATGTACGGCAGGTTGACGTCGGTCTGCTGGCTGGAGGAAAGCTCGATCTTGGCCTTTTCGGCGGCCTCCTTCAGACGCTGCATGGCCAGCGGGTCACCGGTCAGATCGATGCCCTGCTCCTTCTTGAACTCGGCCGCCAGGTATTCGATCAGGCGGGAGTCGAAGTCCTCGCCGCCCAGGAAGGTGTCACCGTTGGTGGCCAGCACCTCGAACTGGTGCTCGCCGTCCACTTCGGCGATCTCGATGATGGAGATGTCGAAGGTACCACCGCCCAGGTCATAGACCGCCACCTTGCTGTCACCGCGCTTCTTGTCCAGGCCGTAGGCCAGGGCAGCGGCGGTGGGCTCGTTGATGATGCGACGGACTTCCAGACCGGCGATCTTGCCGGCGTCCTTGGTGGCCTGACGCTGGGAGTCGTTGAAGTAGGCCGGCACGGTGATCACTGCCTCGGTGACCGGCTCGCCCAGGTAGTCCTCGGCGGTCTTCTTCATCTTCTGCAGCACGCGGGCGGAGATTTCCGGAGCGGCCATCTTCTTGCCGCGCACGTCCACCCAGGCGTCACCGTTGTCCGCCTTGACGATCTTGTAGGGCACCAGCTTGATGTCCTTCTGCACTTCGGGTTCTTCGAAGCGGCGCCCGATCAGGCGCTTGACCGCAAACAGGGTGTTCTGGGGATTGGTCACCGCCTGGCGCTTGGCGGACTGGCCCACCAGCACCTCGCCATCTTCGGCGAAGGCCACGATGGAGGGAGTGGTACGACCGCCCTCGGCGTTTTCAATGACCTTGGCATTGCCGCCTTCCATGATGGCGACGCAGGAATTGGTCGTGCCCAGGTCGATACCGATGATCTTGCCCATGTGTGTCTCCAAAAGTGTTCAGGTTTCTGTCAATGCCGTGAATCCGGGATTACCCGCTTGATGGGGGTGCCGCCGGGCCTTTTCAAGCCCCGGCGAAAAATCCGTCCCTCCGGGTCATTCGCTTCCGGCCGCCGGTGCCTTGCTGACAATCACCATGGCAGGGCGCAGCAGACGATCATTGAGGGCATACCCCTTCTGCAGCACGGCCATGACGGTGTTGGGCTCCAGTTCGGCGTTTTCCTGCATGGACATGGCCTGATGACGCTCCGGATCGAAGCGCTGGCCGGCGGGGTCCACCATCTCGATACCCTGCTTGGCCATCACCTGTTCAAGCATCTTCAGGGTCAGCTCCGTGCCTTCGCGGATCTTGTTCAGGTCGGCCTCGCTCCGGGCGGCGTCCAGACCCATTTCCAGGCTGTCCTTCACCGGCAGCAGTTCACCGGCGAAGCGTTCCAGGGCGTACTTGTGGGCGTTTTCCACATCCCGGCTCATGCGCTTGCGCAGGTTATCCAGCTCCGCCTGGGCGCGCACCAGCTTGTCCCAGTGCTCCTGGGCCTGTTTTTGTGCGTCTTCCAGCTGCTTGAGCAGCGCTCCGGGGCTGAATTCCGGCGCCTTCTCTTCAGGAGCCGCGGGGGCCTGGTCATGCTGGGGGTTTTCGACTTGTTCCTCGTTCGCCATGGAAAGCTCCGATCCGCTCATGTCTTGGTGTAATCCGGCAAAAGCAACCACTCACCGGCGATGATCCGATGAGCACATGCCCTTGTATGTGGGACTTCAGTTACGGGAATTCAAGGCCGCGCCCAGCAGCCTGGCGGTGATGTCCACCACCGGGATAATGCGCTCGTAGGCCATGCGGGTGGGGCCGATCACCCCCAGCACACCCACGATCCGGCCACCCACGCTGTAGGGGGCCGTCACCACGCTGCAGTCATCCAACACCTGATGTCCCGACTCCTGGCCGATGAAGATCTGGACCCCTTCGGCACTGATGCAATTATCCAGCAGGGTGAGCAACTGTCTTTTTTCGGTGAAGGCCTCGAACAGGTTGCGCAATTTCTCCACGCTGGAAAGTTCCGCGTAGTCCATGAGATGGATCTGACCGGCAAAGACCAGATCATCCGTGCCTTCATCGTCGCAAAAGGCCTTTTCCCCCAGCTCGATGGCGGCCAGCATGAGGGTGTTCATGTGCTCGCGGACGGCCTTCATTTCTTTGAGGATTTGCTCCCGGGCCTGCCGCAGGTCCCGCCCGACCAGATGTTGATTGAGATAATTCGCCATCTGCTGCAGCTCGGCATGGGAATACTCCCGGTCCAGCTCCAGGATGCGGTTCTGCACCTCCCGCTTGTTCATGACCAGGATCGCCAGCACCTGGCGCCCGGACAGCTTGAGAAATTCGATCTGGCTCAGGGCGGCATGATCCCGCCGCGGCACCCTGACCATCCCGGCCATCTGGGTAATGGCCGAAAGCAGGTCCGAGGCGGACTCCACCAGGGCCTTGGTATCCATGTCGGGGGTGAGACGCTGTTTGAGCGTGCGCACCTCGGCACTGTCCAGGGGCTTGACCTCCAGCAGGGAATCCACGAACAGGCGATAACCCAGGGAGGTGGGAATCCGTCCCGCCGAGGTATGGGGGGAACTGACCAGCCCCAGATCTTCCAGATCCGCCATGACATTGCGAATGGAAGCCGGGCTGAGATCCAGACCGGCGGTACGGGCCAGGGTCCGGGAGCCCACCGGCTGCCCATCGCGCACATAGCTCTCCACCAGCGCCCGCAGCAACAGCCGGGCACGTTCGGACAGGGCCTGTGATTGTGTTTTCGGGGATGTTTTCATGGTCCACCCTGGCACTCGTTGAGTGTGAGTGCCAGACAGCGCATGTTACTCAAGGAAGCGGCGGGTGGCTAGCCTGTCGGCACTCGCCACCTGCCACGCATTTCCACCATAATCCCTGACATGAATCTTTCCTTCCACACCATCGGCATCATTGCCAAGACCCAGGAGCAGCGCCTGGGGCACATCCTGGAGGCCCTGATCGGGCATCTGCAACACCATCAGCGCCGCATCCTGCTGGATGACAGCGTGCTGCCCTGGCTGGACGCCCCCCCTGCCGGAGAACCGGTAACACGGGCACAAATGGCCGCCGAGGCGGATCTGGCCATCGTGGTGGGCGGTGACGGCACCTTCCTGGGCGCGGCCCGCACCCTGGTGGATGCCGAGGTGCCGTTGCTGGGCATCAATGCCGGACGCCTGGGTTTCCTGGTTGACGTCTCCCCCCACGAAATGCTGGGGCGACTGGACGAGATCCTTTCCGGACTCTATGTGGAAGACCGGCGCAGCATGCTGCATGCCCGCCTGATGCGGGGAGATGACGTGGTGGCGGCCCAGGACGCCCTGAACGACGTGGTCATGCACATTCGTGACGCCGTACGCATGATCGAGTTCGATACCTGGATCAACGGCCGTTTCGTCAACACCCAACGGGCCGACGGCATGGTGGTGGCCACTCCCACCGGCTCCACCGCCTATGCCCTGTCAGGTGGTGGCCCCATCCTCTCCCCCTGCCTGGAAGCCGTGGTCATGGTACCGATCTGTCCTCACGGCCTGAGCAATCGCCCCTTGGTGGTGCCGGCCGCCAATCGCATCGAGATTGCCGTGAACGAGCATAGCCGCACCCGGGCGCAGGTGGCCTTCGATGGCCAGGACACCTTCGACATGGAGCCCCTGGACCGGATCGTGATCGAACCCAAGCCCCATAAGCTGCGACTGATTCATCCCACCGGCTATGACTACCTGCAGATCCTGAGGGTGAAACTGGGGTGGGGGGAACAACCCTGAATACTGTTCAAACATACATTAAAATTCCCCTTCCCCCCTTCCTTCCGGGAGATTTACTCTTTAATCTCTCACGGTGCCCCGGGGCGTCGCCGCCCTCGGCACACCCGTTACCCGCAACCGCGAATCCCGACCGTGCTGACCCACATCCAGATCCGTGATTTCGCCATCGTCGATGAACTGTCCCTGGACCTGTCCACGGGCATGACCGCGCTGACCGGTGAAACCGGCGCCGGTAAATCCATCCTGGTGGATGCCCTGGGCCTGGTACTGGGCGACAGGGCGGACAGCACCACCGTCCGCCACGGCGCGGAACGGGCCGAGATCAGCGCCCAGTTCGACATCAACCGGGAGACAGAGGCCCGTGCCTGGCTTGAGGCACAGGATCTGGCGGCGGAAGAATGCCTGATCCGGCGTGTCATTGGCCGGGACGGCAAGAGCCGGGCATGGATCAATGGCTCGGCCGTGACCCTCCAGTCCCTGAAAACCCTGGGCGAGATGCTGGTGGACATCCATGGCCAGCATGCCCACCAGTCCCTGCTGCGCCGGGAGGTGCAACGCCGCATCCTGGACGACTACGCCGACCACCCGGAACTGCTTGCCGCCATGGCCCGTGATCACGGCATCTGGCAGAAGGCCGCCCGACGCCTGGCGGAACTGAGCGAGGATGGCGAAGCCAGGGCGGCCCGCCGGGACCTGTTGCGGTTCCAGACCGACGAACTCAAGGCCCTGGACCTGGCGGAAGGGGAACTGGAACGAATCGAGGAAGAGCATGGCCGCCTGGCCCATGCCGGGCGCCTGCTGGAGATGGCCGAAACCGCCTACCAAAGCCTGTACGAAGCCGACGGCAGCGCCGAATCCGTGGTGGGACGCTTCAGCACCGACATTGAGCATCTGCAGACCCTGGACAGCCGTCTGGCGGAACCCAGGGAACTGCTGGCGGCCGCCCAGATACAGATCCGCGAGGCCGCCGACTGGCTGCGCCGCTATGCCGATGGCCTGGAAATGGATCCGGCACGGCTGAATTTTCTCGAATCCCGCCTGGCCGCGATCCAGGATCTGGCGCGCAAGCACCGGGTGGACCCCACGGCCCTGCCCCACCTGCTGGAAACACTGGAGGCGGAGTTGGGGGGGCTGGAGGAAGGCGGTGAAAACCTGGAGGCGCTCACCCGGGCGGTGGAGCAGGCGCTTCAGACCTGCCTGCGTCAAGCCGCCGAACTGTCAGACGCCCGCCGCCGGGCGGCGGAACGACTCTCGGAGGCCATCACCCGAGCCATGCAGGGCCTGGGCATGGAGGGCGGACGGTTTGCCTGCAACGTGGAGGACGACGGCAGGGGACAGCCCTCGACCCATGGCATGGACCGGGTGGAATTCCTGGTCAGCGCCAACCCTGGGCAACCCCTCCAGCCCCTGGCCAAGGTGGCCTCCGGCGGTGAACTCTCCCGCATCAGTCTGGCTATTCAGATGATCGCGGCCCATGCCCTGCCCATCGCCACCCTGATCTTCGACGAAGTGGATACCGGGATCGGCGGCGGGGTGGCCGAAGTGGTGGGACGTCAGCTGCGCAGTCTGGGGGAACACCGGCAGGTGCTGTGCGTGACCCATCTGCCCCAGGTGGCGGCCCAGGCCCACCAGCATCTGCAGGTAAAGAAGCACAAGGGCAAGGACCACACGTCCACGCGCATCCGCTCCCTGGCGGACGAACACCGGGTACGGGAGCTGGCCAGGATGCTCGGCGGCATCGAAATCACCGAGCAGAGCCTGGCCCATGCCCGGGAGATGATCACCCGGGCAGCGAGCGGCTGATCAACCCGCTTCGTCCGCTTCCTGTTTCTTGGGGCAACCGCCCTGACTGCACTCACCGTAGATGATCAGGGCGTGATCCTGGATGGTGTAGCCCAGCTTCTCGGCAATCGCCTTCTGACGCTCTTCGATGACCGAATCCACGAACTCATCCACGCGCCCGCATTTCACGCAGACGATGTGGTCATGATGACGTCCGCGCTCCAGTTCGAACACAGCCTGATTGCCCTCGAAGTGATGTCGGTTGACCAGGCCGGCCGCTTCGAACTGGGTCAACACCCGATAAACCGTTGCCAGACCGATCTCCTCGCCCGCCGACAACAGCTGGCGATAGATGGTTTCCGCACTCATGTGGTGGTCTTCCGCGGTTTCCAGAATTTGCAGGATCTTCACGCGGGGCAACGTTATCTTGAGTCCGGCCTTTTTGAGCTCTTGGGTTTCCATGGGAGTTGATCTCCATGCGAGATGATCCGACACCTGGTGTAGAATCCCGCGCTATTGGTTTTCGGAACGTGGTGGCCCATCTTGCAACTCACGGCCTATAGGACGCAATTATGGCAAGACTGATTCTCTATTCTATCCTCATTGGCGGATTACTGCAGGGCTGCAGCAGCGGCCTGCTGTCCGTACATCGACCGGACGTGCAGCAGGGCAATGCCATCGAGGAGAGCCAGCTGGAGCAGATTCAGGTCGGCATGAACCAACGGCAGGTCCGGTTTCTGCTGGGAGAACCGGTGCTGAAAGATCCCTTCCAGGGTGACCGTCGATGGGATTACGTGTATTACCTCAAGCCCGGCGACGGCCCCGCGGCATACCGCCGGGTCATCATCTTCTTTGAGGACGGCCTGGTGTCGGAGATCAGGGACAGCGGCCTGCACAAATGATGTGAAGGGGCCTGACGGGGGAGGCAATCAGGCCTCCCCTGCGCCCTTTTTCATGGCCTTGCCTTCGGCTGCGCGTTTTTTGCGCACCAGCTTGGGATCCGCGATCAACGGCCGGTAGATCTCCACCCGGTCACGATGATGGAGCTCGGCGTTGAGCTTGGCGAGCTTGCCGTAGACACCGACCTTGTTCACCGCCAGGTCGATCTCCGGCACCTTGTCCAGGATTCCGGAGGCGCGGATGGCATCTTCCACCGTCGCTCCCTGGGGCAAGGACACTTCCAGCACCCACTGCTGGTCGGAACGGGCGTAGGCCACCTCCACCCGGAGACGTTCATCGGACACCGTAGACCTCCCTCGCCCGCTTGACGAAGGAATCCACCAGGGTGTTGGCAATCTGGTGAAACACCGGGCCGAAGGCCATGCTCATGATCTTGTTGGAAAACTCGAACTCCAGGTCCAGGGATACCCGGCTGGCGGTGTCACTCATGGCATCAAAGCGCCAGAAGCCTTCCAGATGCCGGAACGGCCCCTCCACCAGGCGCATCTCGATCATCTTGTTGCGCTGCAGGCGGTTGCGTGTGGTGAACGACTTGCCCACGGCACCCTTGGCCAGCTCGATGCTGGCCTTCACCTCATCCTCATTGGCGAACAGCACCGCGGAGCTGCGGCAGCCGGGCAGAAAGCGCGGATAGGCCGCCACGTCGTTCACCAGATCAAACATCTCCTTGGGCGTGTAGGGCACCAGCGCATGACGACTTATGGAAGGCATGAAGCTCCCCTGGTTATCAGATGAGATTGACCGCCTTGAGGAAGATCAGCAGGATGCCGACCGGGGCGGCGAAGCGCAGCACATAATACCATGCCTTGAAAAGCACCCGGCTGTGCAGGTCCAGCTCATCCTCCACGGAGCGCTGGGTCATCCGCCAGCCCACGAACAGGGCGATCAGCAGACCACCCAGGGGCAGCATGATGTTGGAGGTCAGGTAATCGGCCATCTCGAACAGGGTGCCGCCGATGAAGGTGGCCTCGCCGCCGATGGTGAGACTGAAGCCGATGGGATTGGACCAGAGGCTGAATGACAGGATGGTCCCCAGCCCCAGGAACCAGGCGATCCCGCCCACGATCACCGCCGCCATGGGTCGGTCAAAACCCCGGTTCTCCACCAGCCAGGCCACCGCCGGTTCCATCAGGGAAATGGAGGATGTCCAGGCCGCGGTGACCAGCAACAGGAAAAACAGGGTGCCGAAAAGCAGCCCGCCCGGCATCTCCGCAAAGGCCATGGGCAGGGTGATGAAGATCAGACCGGGACCTTCACCGGGCGCCAGACCGCTGGCAAAGACGATGGGGAAGATGGCCAGACCGGCCAGCAGGGCGACGGCGGTGTCCGCCGACACCACCGTGGCGGAGGTCTTGAGGATGGAAGCCCTGGAACTCAGATAGGAGCCGTAGATCATGATGGCGCCCATGCCCAGACTCAGGGTGAAAAAGGCCTGCCCCATGGCCAGCAGGATGGTGTCACCGCTCACTTCGCTCCAGTCCGGCTTGAACAAAAAGCTGACCCCCTCCATGAAGTGGCCCTGGCTCATGGAATAACCCACCAGCAGCAGCAATCCGAACAGTGCGGGCATGAGGAACTTGACGGCCTTCTCAAGCCCCGAGCGCACCCCTCGGGCCACCACCAGGACATTCATGATCATGAACAGGGTATGCCAGGCCAGCAGCCGCTCCGGATCGCTCACCAACGCGTTGAACATGCCCCTGACCCCGTCGGCATCCAGACCGGCGAAGGCGCCGCCCGCGGCCCTGAAGACATAGGACAGGGACCAGCCCGCGATCACGCTGTAGTAGGAGAGGATGATGAAACCCGCCGCCACGCCGAGCCAGCCGACGAATCCCCAGGCCCGGTGCAGTCCCTCCTCCCGGGACAGGGTGGCCATGGTGTTGATGGGGCTCTGCCGGCCTCGTCTGCCCAGCGTGATCTCCGCCATCATGATGGGCAGACCGATCAACAGGATGCAGGCCAGGTAGATCAGCACAAAGGCGCCGCCGCCGTTCTCTCCGGCGATGTAGGGAAAACGCCAGATGTTGCCCAGACCGACAGCCGAACCGGTGGCCGCCAGGATAAAGACCAGCTTCGAGGACCACTGGCCGTGAATCGAGCTTTCTCTTCTCATTGATGATTTCCCCCTCGCGATCGGCGCATTTTGAGGAATTTGGCGCCACGGCTCAACGTCTGTCGCATCGGGCCGGGAATCCCCACGATATCGCACACGGCAAAAGGGCCGCCGGAAAACGCCGCCGGCAGTCCATTGGATCAGACAGCTCGTTTATAATCGCCCGATGAGCAAAAAATCAAAAAATGCCCCGGGCGGCAGCACCATCGCCCTGAACAAGAAGGCCAAGCACGAATACTTCATTGAGGAGCGCTTCGAGGCCGGCCTGGCCCTGGAGGGCTGGGAGGCCAAGAGCCTGCGGGCCGGACGGGTGCAACTGAGCGAGAGCTATGTCCTGATCAAGGCCGGCGAGGCCTGGCTGTTCGGCGCCCATCTCACCCCGCTGACCACCGCCTCCACCCATATCCACCCGGACCCCATGCGCAGCCGCAAGCTGCTGCTGCACCGGGCCGAGCTCAACAAGCTCATCGGACAGGTGGAACGCAAGGGATACACCCTGGTGCCGCTGGCCCTGTACTGGAAACGGGGCCGCGCCAAGCTGGAAATCGGCCTGGCCAAGGGCAAGAAGGAACACGACAAGCGGGCCGTGTCGAAGGAGCGGGACTGGCAGCGGGAGAAGGCGCGGGTGGTGAAAACCGTGACCCGCTAGCCGCTACGGACAGGCCTGCTACCAGGCCTGGATCTCACCCGCCTTGGCCAGCACCTTGAGATAGGCCTCATGGGCCTCCTGTTCCGCCTCGGTGGGGCGGACGACCGCCAGCGGAGGCCGGTCGGCCGGCAGCCGGCGGATGCGGGTATCCGCCGCGGTACTCCCCTGCCCTTCCGACTCCACGCCCAGGGACAGGGTTTTCTGGCCGCCGGTCATGGCCAGATACACTTCCGCCAGGATGCGGGCATCCAGCAATGCGCCGTGGAGTTCCCGGCCCGAATTGTCGATCTGATAGCGCTTGCACAGGGCATCCAGGCTGTTGCGCTGCCCCGGGTGCATCTTGCGCGCCATCACCAGGGAGTCGGTGATGGTGCAGTAATCCTCCAGCCGCCCCCAGTCCCCATCCAGCCGGGACAGCTCGTGGTTGATGAAACCCACGTCAAAGGGGGCGTTGTGGATGATCAGCTCCGAGCCGCGGACAAACCCGATGAAATCCTCCACTACATCGGCAAAGCGCGGCTTGTCGGCGAGGAATTCGTTGGTGATGCCATGGACTTCCACCGCCCCGGCATCCACTTCCCGATCCGGCTGCAGATACTGATGGTAATGGCGGGAGGTATGGCGTCTTCGCACCATCTCCACGCAGCCGATCTCGATGATGCGATGGCCGTCGGACGGATCCAGGCCGGTGGTCTCCGTATCCAGAATCACGATCCGGTCATTGACTTGCAGGCTCACGGTCACTCCTCACTTCACTCGCAGGGCATCGATGGCTTCGTTGGCCAGGCGATCGGCCAGTTCGTTTTCGGGATGTCCGCTATGCCCCCGCACCCAGTGCCAGCGCACCTGATGCCGTGAAGCCGCCTCATCCAGGCGTTGCCACAGATCCTGATTCTTCACCGGCTCACCCGCCGCGGTACGCCAGCCGCGACGCTTCCAGTTGGGCAACCACTGATTGATCCCGTTCTTGACGTACTGGGAATCGGTGGTCAGATCCACTACGCAAGGGCGCTTGAGCAGTTCCAGCGCCGCGATGGCCGCCATCAGCTCCATCCGGTTGTTGGTGGTCTGGAGATCCCCCCCCTTGAGTTGCTTCTCATGGGGCCCGAAACGCAGCAAAGCCCCCCAGCCGCCGGGCCCAGGGTTGCCCCTGCAGGCGCCATCGGTAAAGATTTCCACCACATCAGTCACGATCCGTTCTCCGGCAAAAGGGGCTGGCAAGACCGCCGGGCACCATCCTCCTGGACGGTCGCCAGCGTGTTCGCAGAGGCATCACGTTGGCCACGCGCTTGCGGGCCAGAATCACATACCCCGCCCCCAGATAAGGCAGATAACGCCCCCCCAGGCACTCCACCACCTGCAGACGGGCCTTGAATCCGGAACGGCCCTCCGGCGGGCGAAAACCCGCGTAGGCACGGGCCCGGACCTCGAAACCCAGCAAGGCCAGCCAGTCGCGCACCCGCCCCGTGGCGTGGCATTGACCGGACCAGGGCACCCCCAGGCTACCGGAACACCCGGGCATCATCCGCCGGAGTCCCGCCAGGCTGAGGGGGTTGAACCCGACGATCAGGACATGTCCCTCCGGCACCAGGATGCGATCCGTCTCGCGCAGGACCTGGTAAGGGTCTTCCACCTGCTCCAGACAATGCACCAGCACCACCAGATCCATGCTGTCGGTGAGAATGGGCAGGGCATCGGCCAGGGCACTGAGATCCCCGTGACCGGGCTCGCATTCCATGTGCACCCGATGGCCGATCCGGCTGGCGGCCAGCAAGTCATGGTCCGGGGCCAGATGCCCTATCTGCAGGGCGTGATAGCCAAACAGCTGTGGCACGAAGCGGTCCAGATGGGACTGCAGGGCCACCCGCATGGCCTGCCCCGCCGCAGTGCTGTACCAGCGTTGCAGACATTCCCTGTGTGAGGCACTTGAAGAAGTGGGTAATGGCATAGGGGAAGCATAGAATCCATGGGGGAGCATGGCCAGTGATCATGGATCAAAGAAATGACCAACCGGGGTTGAGGACACGGGAACGCCCCGCTATCCTAACTCCCCTATGAAAAAGAACAAGCCGAAAGGCCCGGGGCTTGCATTACTGGGGGCTACACTCTTGCTATCCGCCTGTGCCAGCATGGACGGGGCGCCCCCTGTTCATGATGCGTCGGCTCTCGCCGCGGCGGGCACCGGACTCACCTCCCCGCAGACGACCACAACCTCTCCGCGAAGCAGACAGGCCAAGCCCCCCATCCTCATCTCGGGCAAGAAGGCCGGTGAGATGTCATCGTCTTCGGATGATGGTATCTGGAACAGGGTCCGTCGAGGCTTTGCCCTGCCGGATGAAAGCGACAACGAGCGGGTGCTTCATTACATCCAGTGGCATCAGGCCAATTCGGATTACCTGGGTCAGGTTCTGGCCCGCGCAGAACCCTATCTGCACTACATTCTCGAAGAAATCGAAGCCAGGGACATGCCTTCCGAGCTGCTGCTGCTTCCGATCGTGGAAAGCGCCTATCGGACCGATGTCTATTCCTCGGGGCAGGCAGCGGGCATCTGGCAGTTCATTCCTTCCACCGGCCGTCATTTCGGGCTCCATCAGAACTGGTGGTACGATGGCCGCAAGGATGTTCATGCCTCCACCCATGCCGCCCTGGACTACCTGACCCAGCTCAATGAGCGCTTCAATGGCGACTGGTTGCTGGCCCTGGCCGCTTACAACGCCGGGCAAGGCACGGTGAGCAGGGCCATCGGTCGCAACGAGTCCCTGGGCCAGCCCACCGACTACTGGAATCTGGATCTGCCCCGGGAAACCCAGCACTACGTCCCCAGACTGCTGGCCCTGCAGGCCATCGTCTCAGACCCGGATTACTACCAGGTAGGCCTGTGGCCCGTTCCGAACGAACCCCGGCTTGGCCTTGTGGAACTGGGAGGACAGCTGGAACTCAACATTGCCGCGGAACTGGCGGATCTTTCCCTTGATCAGATCACCCAGTTGAATCCAGGGTTTCACCGCTGGGCCACGGACCCTGATGGTCCCCATCACCTACTCCTGCCGATTGACCGTATCGACGCCTTCCAGACGGCACTCGCCGCATTGCCGATGGAACACCGCGTATCCTGGTTGCGACACCGGATACAGCCCGGAGAAAACCTGGGCCAGATTGCATCCCGCTACAATACGACCGTCGCACTTCTGCAGCAGAAAAACGAGTTGCGTGGGCACATGATCCGCGCGGGGGATGTCCTGCTGATACCCGTGCCGGGCGAGCAAGCCATCGTCGATGAGAAATCCACCGTGGCCAGGCATTCGACCGGGGACACCCCGTCCACCACCCGCGCCGTCCATTACACGGTCCAGCCGGGAGACACGCTCTGGGCATTGGCCAGATCCCATGGTGTCAACCTGCAGTCACTCGCCGACTGGAACCGTATCAGCAGCGAATCTCCCCTGAGGCCCGGCCAGACACTGGTCATTCGCCAGCCGGTCAACCAGCCCGACACCATGGCAGCCTTGGCTCCCAGGCAGAATATGGTGACTTACTCGGTACGCGCCGGTGACTCACTGTCCTCGATTTCCCGGCGCTTCGGGGTCCGCGTCAGCGACATCCAGCACTGGAACCAACTGGAGGATCACCTGATACGCCCGGGACAGCGCCTGCTGATCATGGAAGGCCAACCCCAGGAAAGCTGATCGCGCCCAACCACGGCTTTAGCGGAACGCTGATACCTTTCAGGTAAAGATGGATGGCGGCCGATGCCGCTCCAGCCTATGATCATGGCATATTGATTCCCCAGCCTCCTGATGGTTTAACCAGCCTCCATGAACCTTTCCGAGACGCTTCAGATTTTCGTCCGCACGCATCCGGGCAAGGTCCGCCCCCACAATGAGGACTTTGTCGGAGAGGATCCGGAAATGGGCATCATCGTGGTGGCCGATGGCATGGGGGGCCACCTGGCGGGTGAGGTGGCCAGCCAACTGGCGGTGGAAACGGTGATGCAAAGCCTCAGGCAGTCCCTGGCAAATCCGGACCGCCCACCCCATGAAAGCCACCTGGAACCCCTTGACCGCAGTCTGGCGGTGCGCAGAGCCATCATCGACGCCAACCACGCCATCCAGCAGGCGGCCAGGGATAACGTGGGCCACACAGGCATGGGAACAACCCTGGTCATGGCCCTGTTCAACCACCCACGGGTGGTCCTGGCCCATGTGGGCGATTCGAGAGTCTATCGATACCGTGAAAACCATCTGGAACAGCTGACCACGGATCACACCCTGATTCAGGAAATGGTGGATCGCGGGTTTTATTCCCAGCAGGAGGCGCAGACATCGGTCAACCGCAATCTGGTCACCCGCGCGCTGGGTATCGATTCCACCGTGGCCGTGGACATCCGCGAGGAACTGGTCCTGCCTGGCGACATCTACCTGCTATGCTCCGACGGCTTGAACGACATGCTTGATGACGCCCTCATCGAGGACATCCTGCGCAGACACACCACCGATCTGGAACAGGCCGTGGATGTGCTGATTCAGCAAGCCAATGACCGCGGCGGAAGAGACAACATCAGCGTGGCACTGGCAAAACCATCCATGCCCTTACCCCCCCGAAAACCCTGGTATCGGCGCATGATCAATCGCTGGCGTTGATTTGCAGGAGGCGCAAACATCAACCATGTCCAGACTCTGTCTTTCCTGTGGCGACACCCCTATCGGCGATTACCCTCTGGGCCAGAAAACCCTTACCATCGGCCGTCGACCGGACAATGACATACGGCTCAACAATCTGGCGGTAAGTGGTTACCACGCCCAAGTGATCAGCCTGCTCAACGATGCCCTGGTGGAAGACCTTGGCAGTACCAACGGCACGGTCGTCAATGGCGTCCGCGTCCGGAAGCGAGTGCTTCAGGAAGGTGACACCATTGTTATCGGTACCTACCAGATCCGTTTCACCCAGTTAAACACCCCCAGAGACGACCCCAATACCAGCGACGAGACCCTCATCCTGCCCTCGGGGCCATCCCCCATGCCTGTTGCCGGCAGCGGTGCCGGGCCGGATGAATCCATGGTGGGACAAAAGCAGAGTGGAACCGGAAAGACCCCCACACTGTCCATTCCCAGGGTCAGGGTCCAGATACTCAGCGGCGCCAACGCAGGACGTGAACTTCAAATAACAAAATCCGTGACCACCTTGGGACATCCCGGTGTTCAGGTCGCGGCCATTCTGCGGCGTGGATCGGACTATTACATAACCCGCGTGGAAGGGGGATCGAGAGACGCCCCTCCAAGGCTCAATGGGTCAGATCTCACCACCCAGGCCAGCCCACTCAAAAATCACGACATCATAGATGTCGCGGGGGTGCGCATGGAATTCATCATGTTGTAACGAATCTTGAGAGCACAGATTCCATGGCATATCTACAAGCCTACCTGAACCGACAACCCGCGGGTGAATACCAACTGCAGGAAGGAACCACGACCATTGGAAGGCACCAGGACAACCGCATATTGCTGGATGACCGATCAGTCAGCGGGCATCATGCCCGTATCCGGTTTTACCGGGGCGTTGCCACCATCCACGATCTCGAAAGCACCAACGGAACCTTCGTCAACGGCGAAACAACCCGGGAAGCAACCCTTCAGGATGGGGATTTCATCATCATCGGAAAATTCAGGCTCCGTTTCTGGATGCAATCTCAGGATTCACTCCGTGGATCAACAGATGAGGATGACGACACCTATATCCTCCGCCTGGCCACCCCCGGATTGCCTCCCATCGTGGCCGACCAGGAGCTGAGCGCCAGGATTCGTCAGGCCAAGGAACAGGTGGCACTCTCATCAAGCCATGGGGGTGAAGGCCCGGCCCCATCCCAATACCGGATGCTCCTTCGCATCATCAGCGGTCGCAATCAGGGCCGACACCTGGATCTGCTCTCTCCGGTCAACACCCTGGGAGAACCCGGCCGTCAGATCGTGGCGCTGATCAGGGAAAAAGGGCAACTTTTCCTTCAGGTCCTCGCATCCGAACTCGACCCGCCCCTGGTCAACAAAAAAACCATTGACGACCTCGGGCGCCATCCGCTCAAGCATGGTGACATCCTGGAAGTAGCGGGTGTTCACATGATGGTGAACATCGAAACAAGCGCAGGAGAAGGGGAAAGGCACCCTTTGTAAAACCCGCCTTCAAGGCATGAATTACAGCGACACCCGCGGTACCGCCGACAGCAGTTTTCGGGTGTATTCATGCTCGGGATGCCGACAGATCCGGCGCGCCTCGCCCTGTTCAACCACCCGCCCCTGATACATCACCGCCATGGTATCGGCCAGGTATTCCACCACCCCGATGTTGTGGGTGATGAACAGCAGGGTCAGCCCCCGCTCCCGGGTGAGGGCGCTCAGGATCTGCAATACCTCCGCCTGTACCGAGACATCCAGGGCGCTGGTCACCTCGTCACAGACGATGAAGGCCGGGTCCAGCACCAGCGCCCGGGCAATGCCGATACGCTGGCGCTGCCCCCCGGAGAACTCATGGGGATAACGCCACAGGCTTTCCGCCGGCAGTTTCACCTGCTCCAGCACCCGGGCCGCCAGGGCCAGCCGCTCATCCCGATCCTTGCCGATCCCGTGCACGGTCATGGGCTCGGTCAGGGTGGCCGCCACGGTCAGACGGGGGTTCAGGGATGACATGGGGTCCTGGAAAATGATCTGCATACGCCGGCGATAGGGCTTCATGCCCCTGGCCGGCAGGCGGGTGATGTCCTCGCCGGCAAACAGGATGCGTCCGCCGGTGGGCTCCAGCAGGCGGATGATGGCCCGGCCCAGGGTGGTCTTGCCGCAACCGGACTCCCCCACCAGGGCCATGACCTGCCCCCTGGGGATATCCAGGCTCACCCCGTCCACCGCCCGCACATGGTCCACCACCCGGCGCATGAGTCCCTTGCGCACCGGAAAATGGATCTGCAGGTCCTGCAGACGGACCAGAGGGGCCTCCTCCGATGCCTGTTGTCCGGCAACCCCGTCCGCCCCCCGGGCGGCCTCCCGGCGGCGACCGAGATTCTCCGGCAGGGCATCAATGAGCTGCCGGGTATAGGGATGCTCCGGTCGCTGCAGCACCTGTCGAACGGTCCCCTCCTCCACCAGTTTCCCCAGGCGCATCACCCCCAGGCGGTGCCCCATCCGGGCCACCACGCCGAAATCGTGGGTGATGAAGAGGATGGCCATACCGTTACGGTCCTGCAGCTCTCGCATCAGACGCAGGATCTCCGCCTGTACCGTCACGTCCAGCGCCGTGGTGGGTTCGTCGGCGATCAGCAGATCCGGCTCGCAGGCCATGGCCATGGCGATCATCACCCGCTGGCGTTGCCCGCCGGAGAGGCGATGGGGAAATTCATCCGCCCGTTCGGCGGGATGGGGAATCTGTACCTGGGCCAGGGCCTCGATGGTCCGCTCCCGGATCTCCGCCTCCGACAATTCCGGTCGATGGAGCCTGAGCACTTCCCCGATCTGCTCCCCCACCGTGAACACCGGATTGAGGGAGGTCATGGGTTCCTGGAAGATCATGCTCATGCGGGCGCCGCGGATGCGGCGGCGTTCCGTCTCCGGCAGATCCAGCATGTCCACGGTCCGGTGACTGCCGTCGGCGTGGCGCTCCTGAAACAGGATCTGTCCCCCGGGGTGATCACTGATGCCCCGGGGCAGCAACTGGATCACCGACAGGGCCGTGACCGACTTGCCGCTGCCCGACTCCCCGACCAGACAGAAGGTTTCCCCCCGCTCGATACCGAAACTGACGTCATCCACGGCCTTCACGACGGCACCGCCGGCCTGGAGATGGGTCTGCAGGTTTCTGACCTCCAGCAGCATATTCAGGCCTTCTTTTTCAGATAAGGGTCAAGGGCATCCCGCAGGGATTCCCCCACCAGGTTGTAGGCAAACACGGTGAGGAAAATGGCGCCGCCGGGGAAGGCGGCCATCCACCAGTTGAAGGAGGAAGACTGTACCGCCTGATTGAGCATCTGCCCCCAGGAGGGATCATCCACCAGCCCCAGCCCCAGGAAGCTCAGGGTGGCCTCCGCCAGGATCGCCGAGGCCACGCCGAAACTGGCCGCCACCAGGATCGGCGCCACACCGTTGGGCAACATGTGGCGGAACAGCACGGAACGCAGCGGCAGGCCGCAGGCCACCGCCGCCTGTACATAGTCCTGCTCCCGCAGCTTGAGGAACTCGGCGCGCACATAGCGGGCATAGCCGGACCAGGAGGTGATGCCGATGATGATCATCATCATGTAGAGACTGCGGCCGAAGAAGGCGACAAAGGTGAGCAGCAGGAACAGGGTGGGAATGGCCTCGAAGATCTCCACGATACGCATGCCGATCATGTCCACAATGCCCGAGAAATACCCCATCAGCCCGCCGACGATGACCCCGATCACCAGGGCGATGCCGGTGGCGATGAAGCCGATGGCCAGGGCGATGCGGGAGGCATGGACCATCCGCGACAACACGTCGGCGCCGTTTTCCTCCGTGCCCAGCCAGTGCCGGCGCAGGTCATCGGCCAGGGGCGGCTCCATGCCCGTGTCGCCGAAGTCCCGCAGGTAATCCTTGGGGGAATACGGGATCGGGGCACGCAGCACCCAGTCGTACTGGCCGGCCGCTTCCGCCTCCCGATACTGTTCATGAATCACCAGCTTGGGGGGAGAGACGGTGACGGCACTGATCCCGCCGGCCACCACCAGCACCCCCAGCAGGATCAGCAGTTTCCTGGGCAGGGACAGGCGCAGGAACAACAACACCAGACCGGTACAAAAACCCGCCATCAGGGTCACATCGGTGGGCGTCAGGTGACGCAGCACCGGACTGGACCAGTTACCCTCCTCCAGGATCAGCCACGGATGGCTGCTGGCCAGGAACGGGGCAAACACCGCCACCGCCGCCAGGATGCCGATCCAGGCCAGCCCCACCCGTGCCCCCCAGCGCAGCAGTACCTCCCGGGCCACCTGGGCCGCATAGCCGCGGGAACGCCGGGAGGCGGAGGTCGGTGTCGGGTCCTGTACCGTGTCAGTCATAACTCACCCGCGGGTCCGCAATCGCATAGCACAGGTCCGCCAGCAGGTAGCCCACCAGCGTCAGCACACCACTGATCAGGGTGACCGACAACACCAGCTCCCGGTCACGGGTCTGCACCGCCTCCACCGCCAGCTTGCCCATGCCGTCGATGGAGAAGATGGTCTCGACGATCACCGAACCCGCCAGCAGGCTGGGCAGCAGGGTGGCGGACACGGTGATCAGGGGCAGCAGGGAGTTGCGAAACACGTGTCGCCAGAGCACGTCCCTCTCCCCCACCCCCTTTGCCCTTGCGGTGCGGGCGTAGTCGGAGAGCAGGTTTTCCAGCACCGCCGAACGGGTCAGCTTGGCCAAAAAGGCAAACCCACCGTAGGACAGGCACAGCACCGGCAGGATCAGGTGCCAGGCCCGGTCCAGCACAAACCCCCGGACGAATTCACCCTGGGCCATCCCCGCCGCCAGGGCGATGCCCACCCCCATGCCCAGCAACCCGAGGATACCGACCCGCAGGCCGGTGAACGCGGAGGCCGCCACCAGACCCACCACCCCGGCCACCAGCAGCATCAGGACCACGTGCAGCGGACCAAAAGTGACCACCGACACCCCATTGGCCATCAGCACCCCCAGCCCGCCGCCCAGGACCGCCCCGAGCAGGATGCGCCAGTGACGGGCCAGTTTCAGGGCGGCCCAGATCATCAGCGCGGCACACAGCCCCGCCAGCAGGAACAGCAAAAGCAGGTCGGTGGCCACGGTCCAGTGGGGCAGAAACGGCATGTCCAGGGCCTCGCGCCGGTTGATGCCGCCGGTGGGGAACCAGCGCCAGAACTGCTCCGAGGCAAAGAATCCGATCATCAGCACGCCGGCCAGCATGGTGGGCACGGACCACAACCCCAGCAGAACCATCCCCGAACCGGTATCGAAGCGGCTGCCGCGCCGGGTGGCCGCCTGCACCCCCACGGCGATGGCGATGACGTAGATGATGGGAATGGACAGGATGTTGAGCAGCAGGGTGATGGGCAGGCGCTCGGCGATCAGATCCCCCACCGGCCGGCCGTAGCGGAAACTGGTGCCCAGTTCGGAGCCCTTGAACAGGGAAAAGCCGCTGATCGCCCCGTCCTGGTCGAAGGTGAAACCCGCCGGGGAGACATTGTTGAGCCAGCGCAGATACTGCACCGGGGCCGGCTGATCCAGGCCGTACATGCGGTTGTAATATTGCTCCAGCGCCTTCTTGGCCTGGGGCTCCAGATTCATGCCGTCCACCAGGGACTGGGCACTGATGCCGCCGGGGGCGGCGGCCATGACCACGAACACCACCACGGTGATCCCGATCAGGGTGGGAAACATGAGCAGCAGGCGACGGACGATATAGGTCAGCATGGCCGGATCCCGGGGTCTGCGTGGATGCCACCGGGCATGGTCAGCGCGCGTATTTCTGCTGGATCGCCGGCACGTAGATCTCCACCGGGATGCTGGTCAGGTTCAGACCCAGCCGGGTCTTCTGCAGGTTGGTGATGCGCTCGTCGATGAAGGCCAGGGTCATGCGCCGCATGAGGAAGGTATAGGGCTGATCCTCGTGCAGGATACGCTCCGCCTCGTGCCAGATGGCCATCCGCTCATCGTCGTCCACCGTAGCCCTGGCCCGCTCGATCACCGCATCCAGTTCAGGGTTGCGGTAGTTGATGAAGTTGTCGCCCCCGGACACGGTCTGGCTGGAGTGGAACATCTGGTAGATGTCCGTTTCCACCCCGCTGGTCCAGCCCAGGGTGATGGCGTCGAAGTCCTTGCGGTTGAGCAGGTCCAGCATTACCGACCATTCAGTGGGCCGGGGACGCATCAGGATACCGGCACGGGCGTAGAGATCCCGCAGGAACAGCACCATCCGGCGGGTGTCCTCGTTGTCCTGGAAGAACACCAGGTCGAACTCGAAGGCGCGCCCCTCCGGATCCTGGAGGATACCGTCGCCGTTGCGGTCCTCGAAGCCCGCCTCCCGCAGCAGGGCGCGGGCCCGTTCCAGGTTGAAGTCATAGGGTTCAAGCGTGCTGTCATGCTGGGGACTGCGGGGATTGAAGGGGCTCACCGCCGGCTCGGCATAACCCAGCATGATCTCGTCGATGACCCGCTGGATGTCCGTCAGATGACTCATGGCCTGGCGTACCCTGCGATCGGCGAACCGGGTGGGCCGGCCGTCCCGTTCCTGGTTCCAGCCGATATAGGAGTACCCGGCGGTCGGGCTCATGTACTCGAAGTGGTGGGTACGCTGGCGCAGGCGGGCATCGTCAAGCAGTTGCCCGTATTCCCGCGGCCGGGCACCGTAGACGTCCAGTTCCTGGTTGCGGAAGGTGGTCAGGCGGGCGCTGTCGTTCTCGATCACCCGCCACAGCAGGCGGTTGAAGGGTGGATCCACCGGCCCCCAGTAACGGGGATTGCGCTCCAGTTCCACCAGACCCTGGTCCGGGGTCCAACCCCTGGGGTCCGCCAGGCGATAGGGGCCTGACCCCATCAACAGGCCACGGGACTGGTTGAACTGCTGGGGATTCTCCAGGAAGGGCGCGTAGAAATGGCGGGGCATGATCTGCATGCCGCCCGCCAGGGAAAGGCTGTTGAAGTAGGGCTCGGAAAAGGTGAAGGCCACCTCGTGGGTCCCCAGGGCTTCCACCTTCTCCAGTTTCTCCAGAAAGGCCCGCGCCCGGGGGGCGGCGATGGCATCGGTCATGATGAAGTCGTAGGTGAACACCACGTCCGCGGCGGTCAGCGGCTCACCGTCGGAGAACTCGATGCCTTCCCGGAGCAGGAAGGTGATGGTCAGTCCGTCCTCGCTGAAGGACCAGTCCCGGGCCAGCAGCCCCTGCCACTCCAGGGTGTCCGGGTCACGGATCAGCAGGGACTCCAGCACATAGCTCTGCACCTCCGAGGAATAGGCGTCGGAAGACACCAGCGGGGTCAGTGTGGCCAGACCGGTGCCGAAGGCCCTGACCAGCCAGTCTCCCTGGGCATAGTCCGGCTGCCGGGTGGCGGCCCAGGCCCGCGCGAAGGCGGGCGGCACTTCCGCGTGGGCATCCGGACCGTCCTGGGCGGCAATGGCCCCGGCCCTGAGCCGGGCATCCAGGGACTGCATCACCGCCCGCATGCGCCGCATGTCATCGGCCTGCTCCTGCATGGCCCGCTGCATCTCGGACAGCCGATTCCATTGCCGGTCCACCTGATACATGAGCAGTACCACCAGCAGGGCGATCCCCAGCAGGAAAACCATCAGGACGGCATCTTTGGACGTGAAGCGCTTTTCCATGGATCGCGGATTCTTCTCGGGGTACGTGACGGGTCCAGAGTATAGAGATTGCAATGGGTCCCACAAGTTTCCCGATCAGGACCCGACGGATGCACAGTCGTAGTATCATGCCCGGCTTGAAAAACCCGATCACAACATCATCAGGAGACAACAGCATGGGCTTCATGACAGGCAAGCGTGTACTGATCGTCGGCCTCGCCAGCAACCGCTCCATCGCCTACGGCATCGCCAAGGCCATGGCCCGCGAGGGTGCCGAGCTCGCCTTCAGCTACCAGAACGACCGCCTCAAGGACCGGGTGGAAAAGATGGCGGCGGAATTCAATTCCAGCATCGTGCTGCCCTGCGACGTGTCCAGCGACGAGGAGATCACGGGTCTGTTCGACGCACTGGGCAAGCACTGGGACGGCCTGGACGGCCTGGTACACTCGGTGGCCTTCGCGCCCAAGGAAGCCCTGGAAGGAGACTTTCTGGAGGGCATGTCCCGGGAGGCCTTCCGCATCGCCCATGACATCAGCAGCTACAGCCTGTCCGCCCTGGCCAAGGCCGCCCGCCCCATGATGCAGGGCCGCGAAGGTGCCATTCTCACCCTGTCCTACCTGGGCGCCGTGCGCTCCATGCCCAACTACAACATGATGGGCCTGGCCAAGGCCAGTCTGGAGGCCAATGTACGCTTTTTGGCCTACACCCTGGGTCCGGAAGGCATCCGGGTGAACGGCATTTCCGCCGGCCCCATCCGCACCCTGGCGGCCGCCGGGATTGGCGACTTCCGCAAGATCCTGGACCATGTGGAGAAAAATGCCCCGCTGCGCCGCAACGTGACCATCGAGCAGGTGGGCAATGCCGCCGCCTTCCTGTGTTCGGACCTGGCCGCCGGCATCACCGGGGAGATCACCTACGTGGACTCAGGCTACAGCACCCTGGGTCTGGGCCCGGCAGAGGTCTGATCCCGCCAACACCTTGCCCTGTTCGCCGGCTTGATGCGCCGGCGAACAGGGGATGGACTTACAGGTTGTCGCGGTGGATCTTGATCTTGGCCGCGGCCTCCATGGCATTGAGCACGGCCTCGAAATCCAGCGCCCCATAGAGTCCTTCCAGGTGACTCCGGGCCCGGTCCAGCTCTGCTCGGCTGGGCTCCACATCTCTCACGCCATGCAACTTCACCAGGGCATAATCCCCGCTATCCAGGGCCACGCCCGCGCTATCCGAGGCCGACAGGCCAAAGGCTGCCGTGATGATCCCACCCGGCACATCGGTACTGTCCCGGGTAATGGTCCGCTGCTGTTCCAGGCTACCCGGTAGCCCCGCCACCGCCGCGCCCAGCGCCTCGCCACCCCGCAGGGCCTCCAGCACCGCCTCGCCGGCCTCCCGGGCCAGACGGCCGGACTGCTCACGGCGGATCAGCGCACGGATTTCATCCGCGACCTCGGACAGGGCACGGGGTGCTGCCGGTTCATGTTCCAAAACCCGCACCACGGCGGAACGGCCATCGGGCAGATCGATCACATCACTGTTACGGCCTTCCTGCAGCACCTCCTGGCTGAAGGCGGCCCGACGCACCATGGGGAAGCTGCCCAGTCCCGGCCCCTGATCACGGGTGATCCAGTCGGAGCGGCGGATTTCAAGGCCCGTGGCATCAGCCGCGGCATCCAGACTACGGGGGTGCTCATAGCTTTCGGTCAGCAGGCGTTCCATCAACTCGATCTGACGGGATTCCACCTGACGGGCACGCAACTCCTCCGCCACCTGCTCCCGCACATTCTCGAACGGCTCCGCATAAGCCCGCTCGATATCGGTCAGCAGCACCAGATGAAAGCCTTCGCTGGTTCGCACGGGCTGACTCAGATCGCCGACGGACTGGGTGAACAACACCCCGTCCAGGGCCGGCCCCAGGTCACCCCGCTGCACATACCCCAGATCCCCTCCCCGTTCCGCAGTCAGGCGGTCTTCGGAGGCATCCGCCGCCACATGGGCAAATTCCTCTCCACCGGTCACCCGGGCACGCAGGGCCTGGGCGCGGGCCCGGGCATCGGCCACCACATCGGCATCGGCGTCAGCGTCGACCCGGACCAGAATATGGGCGGCACGCCGCTCCTCCGGGGTGGTGAAACGGTCGATCTGCTGCTGATAGTGGCGACGCAGCTCAGACTCGGTGGGAGTGATACGGGACTCCAGCTGCTCCAGATCCAGCACCAGATACTCCAGGCGCACCCGCTCCGGCGTCCGGAAACGGTCGCCATGGGCAGTGTAGTAGTCCTGGATGTCTGCGTCGCCGATCTCCACACCCGCGGCATATTCCGCCGCAGGGATGACGAAATAGCTCAGTTCACGCTCCTGATCCCGCAGGCGCAGATACTCGCGCACCTCGGCGTCGGTCACAAAGGACGAGATCCTGACACCGCCCTCGAACTGTTCCATCACCAGCCCCATGGCCACATCCTGCTCAAAGGCACTGCGGCTGATGCGCTGGGCCTCCAGCAGCTGGGTATACCGGACCGGGTCAAAGACCCCATCCCGCTGAAAGGCCTCGAAGCTGGCCAGCTCACGGGCGACGGCCTGCTGACTGACCCGGAACCCCTGGGCATTCACCGCCTGCTGCATGAGTTCCCGGCGAATCAGGGTCTGCAGGGCATTTTCCCTGAAACGCTCGTCATCCACCAACTCCGGTGGCAGACGTCCGCCGAAGAACTGGGCCACCTGCTGTCTTTGCTGCTGGACCTCCCGCTGGAAGGCCCGGGTGGTGATCTCAACCCCATTCACTTCCACGGCCACCAGGCGGGCGCCGCCGCCAAAGTACTCATGCACACCCCAAAGGGCAAAGGGAATGGCGATCATGATGATGATCGCGTAGGCCAACCAGCCACTGGCTTTATCTCGAATTTTCAGGAGCATGGGAAGAAGCCATCAATCTGTCATTGGGAAAATGACCGACATCATACCGGATAAGCGGTGCGGACAGGCAAAGACGGGGAAATAAAAAAGGGTGCCCTGAGGCACCCTTTCGATGATTGGCGGAGCGGACGGGACTCGAACCCGCGACCCCCGGCGTGACAGGCCGGTATTCTAACCAACTGAACTACCGCTCCAGATACTGACTTGAAAACCTTGGTGGGTGCTGAGGGGATCGAACCCCCGACATTCGCCTTGTAAGGGCGACGCTCTACCAGCTGAGCTAAGCACCCATCTAAAGCACGCTAGTTTACAGCATCCTTCAGCGCTTTACCAGCCTTAAAACTGGGAACATTGGAAGCTGCGATCTCGATGGTCTCGCCGGTACGGGGATTACGACCGCTGCGGGCTTCGCGCTTGCGCACCAGGAAGGTCCCGAATCCGACGATCGTCACCTGATCACCCTGGCGGAGCGCACCAGAAATCACGTCGATCATGGAGTCCACCGCACGGGCAGCCGCTGCCTTCGGAAGATCGGCGGAGCTGGCTACGGCGTCAATCAGTTCGGATTTATTCATTCAATTTTCCTTCGCTTGGGCAGATTGGGTAAACGGGTGGTGTGAGGGTCGCACGAGTCGCGGAAAAAACGCATGTGAGTGCGCCTGACTCTCGCGGTCGGCGCCATGACTCGTGCCAATGAAGATTCTAGGTATCGTTATGGGTGCTGCGACAAGAACGCGGACTTTATACCAAGCGGATTTCAGGCCTGTCAACAAGCCTTCATGCTACGGCAAAAGGGCCGACGGAAGGCCTTCACTGCCCCATGACGGGACCAGGACGACCCATCGGAAGGGTGAATTCTCCGATGGGTCGTCCTGCGGGTCAATACCCGCCAACGTCCGTGTCATCTTGTCTGCATCCAGCAGGCTCAGTGATGAGGTACGCTTCTTGGGGAAGCCTCATCCCCGCCTTTTGCGGAGACCACCTCCGGCTTTTCCGGCTTCTCGCCTTTCACAGAGGCCGGACACTGATTGAGTGCGATGGCCAGCACCTCATCAATCCAGCGCACGGAGCGAATATCCAGCTTGCTCTTGATATTCTTTGGAATGTCCACAAGGTCCTTTTCGTTTTCCCTGGGGATGATGACCGTCTCGATACCCCCCCGATGGGCCGCCAGCAACTTTTCCTTCAGTCCGCCGATGGGCAGAACCTCACCGCGCAGGGTGATCTCACCCGTCATCGCCACATCGGAGCGCACCGGACTACCCGACAGCGCCGAGACAATGGCCGTGCACATGCCGATGCCGGCACTGGGACCATCCTTGGGTGTCGCACCTTCCGGCACATGGATATGGATATCCTTCTTCTCGTAGAAATCCTCGGCAATACCCAGCGTGCTGCAGCGACTTCGCACCACGGTCATGGCGGCCTGAATGGACTCCTGCATCACATCCCCGAGCTTGCCCGTATGCAGACACTTGCCCTTGCCGGGAACCACGGCGGCCTCGATGGTCAGCAATTCGCCACCCACCTCGGTCCAGGCCAGTCCGGTCACCTGCCCCACCTGATCGTGCTCCTCCGCCAGACCGTAGCGGAAACGACGCACACCCAGGTACTTGTCCAGATTCTTCGGCGTAACCTGGGTCTTGCGCTCGGTGCCCTTAAGCAGGTGCTCCTTGACCACCTTACGGCAGATCTTGGAGATCTCCCGCTCCAGATTACGCACCCCCGCCTCCCGGGTATAGAAGCGGATGATGTCCCGAATGCTGGCTTCGGTGACCACCAGCTCGCCATCCTTGAGACCGTTGTTCTGCATCTGCTTGGGCAGCAGGTAGCTCTGGGCAATGCTGGTCTTCTCGTCCTCGGTATATCCGGGCAACCGGATAACCTCCATTCGATCCAGCAGGGGGCCGGGGATATTCAGACTGTTGGCCGTGGCCACGAACATGGTGTCCGACAGATCGAAGTCCACCTCCAGGTAGTGATCGGCGAAGGTGCTGTTCTGCTCCGGGTCCAGCACCTCCAGCAGGGCCGAAGCCGGGTCACCCCGGAAATCCATGGCCATCTTGTCGATCTCGTCCAGCAGGAACAGGGGATTGCGGGCCCCCACCTTGGAAAGGTTCTGCACGATCTTGCCGGGCAGTGCCCCGATATAGGTGCGGCGATGGCCGCGGATCTCGGCCTCGTCACGCACCCCCCCCAGGGACATGCGGGTGAACTTGCGGTTGGTGGCGCGGGCTATGGAGCGCCCCAGCGAGGTTTTGCCCACGCCGGGAGGCCCCACCAGGCACAGGATCGGGCCCTTGAGCTTGCGTACCCGCTGCTGCACGGCAAGGTATTCCAGGATACGTTCCTTGACCTTTTCCAGGCCGTAATGGTCTTCGTCCAGCACCCGCTGGGCCTCGGCCAGGTCGTTGCGCACCTTGCTGCGCTTCTTCCAGGGCATGTTGGCCAGCCACTCCACGTAGTTGCGCACCACAGTGGCCTCGGCGGACATGGGAGACATCATCTTGAGCTTGTTGAGCTCGTTCTGCGCCTTCTGCCTGGCCTCCTTGGGCATGCCGGCATTGTCAATGCGCCGCTGCAGGTCTTCCTGTTCCGAAGGGGCATCCTCCATGTCGCCCAACTCCTTCTGGATCGCCTTCATCTGCTCATTGAGATAATACTCCCGCTGGCTTTTCTCCATCTGTTGCTTCACGCGGCCGCGGATACGCTTCTCGATCTGCAGGATGTCGATTTCACCCTCGATCATGGACATGAGGTGTTCCAGCCGGGCACGCACGTCAACAATTTCGAGGATCTTCTGCTTCTCCTCGATTTTCAGTGACATGTGAGCGGCGATGGTATCCGCCAGCCGGGCGGCGTCATCAATGCCTGCCAGCGAGGTCAGGATTTCAGGCGGAATCTTCTTGTTGAGCTTCACGTACTGGTCAAACAGATTCAACACCGAACGGGTCAGCACTTCCATCTCCCGCTCATCCCCGCTCGGCGACTGTGCCACACGGGTGACCTGGGCAGTGAAATGCTCCTCGGCATCCACCAGTTCGATCACACGGGCCCGCTCGGAACCCTCCACGAGCACTTTGATGGTGCCGTCAGGCAGCTTGAGCAGTTGCAGGATGGATGAAAGGGTGCCGACACGGTGAATCTCGTCAGCCGAAGGCTCATCCACTTCGGCACTGCGCTGGGCAACCAGAAGGATCTGCTTGTTGCCGGTCATCGCCGCATCAAGCGCACGGATGGACTTCTCCCTACCGACGAACAGAGGGATGACCATGTGGGGATAAACCACCACATCACGCAGGGGCAGCACCGGGACGGTCTGAATCGGGTCATCCATGGCCGCCTGGGGTTTCTGATCATTATCCATGGTGTTCGTCTCTCATTTGGGATTTGGTGATAGATTTCACCGAAGCCGGGACCAACCCGGGATTGGCAATCCGCCATGAACTATTTGATGGGTATGATCCCCGGGAAATCAAGGCGCCCTGAGGGAAAAAGAGTACAAATCGGACAAAGGGAGGGAGAAACAATCACGATTGGTCATGGCGGTTGCCGTCGTGACATGACGGCAACCGCCGCAAAACAGGAGATCCCGGCAATACGCCAGGATCCCGCTCACTGACTGCTTCAGTCAGAAGCCGCCTTCTGATAGTCAGAATTCTCATAAATCAGGTAAGGGTTGGCATCCCCCATGATCACCGCATCATCGATCACCACCTTCGAGACACCTTCCGCCGAAGGAATCTCGTACATGGTATCCAGCAACACCTGCTCCAGGATGGTCCGCAGACCACGGGCACCGGTCTTGCGCTCCATTGCCTTGCGGGCCACGGCGCGCAGGGAATCCTCCCGGAACTCGATCTCCACCCCTTCCATATCGAACAGCTTGCGATACTGCTTGGTCAGGGCATTCTTGGGCTCGGTGAGGATGCGCACCAGGGCATCCTCATCCAGTTCCTCCAGGGTCGCAACCAGCGGCAGACGCCCCACGAACTCAGGAATCAGACCGAACTTGATCAGATCCTCTGGCTCCACCCCGAACAGCAGTTGAGTGGAGGATTGGGCATCGCTACGGCTCTTGACCTCGGCGGAGAAGCCGATGCCACCCTTTTCGGTACGATCGCGGATGACCTTTTCCAGCCCGGCAAAGGCACCACCCACGATGAAAAGGATATTGCGCGTGTCCACCTGCAGGAATTCCTGCTGGGGATGCTTGCGGCCACCCTGGGGCGGAACCGAAGCGACCGTACCCTCGATCAGCTTGAGCAGGGCCTGCTGCACGCCCTCACCGGAAACATCACGGGTGATGGACGGATTGTCGGACTTGCGGGAGATCTTGTCGATCTCGTCGATGTAGACGATGCCGGTCTGGGCCTTTTCCACGTCATAGTCGCATTTCTGCAACAGCTTCTGAATGATGTTCTCCACATCCTCGCCCACGTAACCCGCCTCGGTGAGGGTGGTGGCGTCGGCGATGGTGAAGGGCACGTTCAGCAGGCGGGCAAGCGTTTCCGCCAGCAGGGTCTTGCCGGAACCGGTGGGGCCGATGAGCAGAATGTTGCTCTTGGCCAGTTCCACGTCGTCCTTGCCCCCGCGGGCTTCCAGACGCTTGTAGTGATTGTACACCGCCACGGAGAGGATCTTCTTGGCACGCTCCTGCCCGATGACGTATTCATCCAGGATCTGCTTGATCTCATGAGGGCGAGGCAACTTGCTGCCCGCCACGGCGCCCTGTTCCTGCATCTCCTCGCGGATGATGTCGTTGCACAGTTCCACGCATTCATCACAGATGAACACCGACGGACCGGCGATCAGCTTGCGCACCTCATGCTGGCTCTTGCCGCAGAAGGAACAGTAAAGCAGTTTGCCGCTATCCGAATCCTTGCCTTTCTTGTCGCTCATGAGCGGACCTCAAGTAATACCATTCGGTTACACCTTGCCCCTTTTCGGGACAAGATGCAAGCCGCAACCGGACGCGGTTTTTCCCGTCGTCCGGAACCTTCCGGATCAGGCCCCCTGGAGCAAACTCCGGCTCTCAAGGACCTTGTCGATGATGCCGTATTCCTGGGCGTCAGCGGCACTCAGGAAGCGGTCGCGCTCGGTATCCTGTTCAATGCGCTCCACCGGCTGGCCGGTGTGCGTGGAAAGGATGCCGTTGAGCTGGTCGCGGACCTTGAGGATCTCCCGGGCGTGGATGTCGATATCCGTTGCCTGACCCTGGAAACCACCCAGGGGCTGGTGGATCATCACCCGGGAATGGGGCAGGCAGTAGCGCTTGCCCGCGGCACCGCCGGCCAGCAGCACCGCGCCCATGCTGGCGGCCTGACCGATGCACAGGGTGCTCACGTCGGGTTTGATGAACTGCATGGTATCGTAGATGGCCAGCCCGGCGGTGACCACACCGCCGGGGGAATTGATGTAGAGGCTGATGTCCTTGTCGGGGTTTTCAGACTCCAGGAACAGAAGCTGCGCCACAATCACGTTCGCCATGTAGTCCTCCACCGGACCCACGACGAAAATCACCCGTTCCTTGAGGAGCCGGGAATAGATGTCGTATGCACGCTCCCCCCGGGCGGTCTGCTCGACCACCATGGGGACCAGATTCAGTGCCCGGGTATCCAGGGCACCGCCCGCTGCTGCAAACCCACGATCGCTCATTTAGGCCTCGGTCTCCTGAGATGGGTTCATGAGACTATCGAAGCTGATGGACTCGTCCTTGACCTGGCACTGTTCCAGCACCCGGTCCACCACCTGCTGCTCAAGAACCATGGCTTCCAGGCCGCTCATGGCCTGCTTGTTATTACGATAGTACTTCATCACCTGTTCCGGGTCTTCATAACCGGCGGACATGGCTTCCAGCTCTGCCGTGACGCGGGCCTGATCCACGCGGATCTCATCGCGACGGATGATCTCGCGAATCACCAGTCCCAGGGCCACCCGGCGACGGGCCTCTTCCTCGAACAGTTCATCCGCCAGATCCGGCACACCCTGGGCGCTGCGACCGAAACGGGAGATGGCCTGTTCCCGCAGGCGGTCGATCTCGTCCTTGACCACGGCCTTGGGCAGATCCACCGCATTGCGATCGAACAGTGCCTGCATCACCTGGTCTTTGACCTTGGCCTTGACGGCCTGTTCCATCTCGCGCCCCATGTTCTTGCGCACTTCTTCGCGCAGCTTTTCAACGCCGCCTTCCTCGACGCCGAAGTCCTTGGCAAATTCGTCATTGACCTCGGGCAGCACGGATTCCTGCACGGCCTTGACCGTGACGGCGAACTCGGCCGGACGACCGGCCAGATGCTCGGCCGGATAATCTTCAGGGAAGGTCACGGAAATGGTCTTCTGGTCACCGGCCTTGAGCCCTTCCAGCTGCTCTTCGAAGCCGGGGATCATGCGGCCTTCGCCCAGCTCCAGGTTGGCCCCCTCGGCACTGCCGCCCTCAAAGACCTCCCCGTCCAGGGTGCCGGTGAAGTCGATGACGATACGGTCACCCTTGGCCGACTCGCGTTCCACGTCGGACCACTGGCGGCGCTGCTTGCGCAGGGACTCAACGACCTTGTCCACGTCGGCATCGGTGATGTCCACCTGGGGACGGGTGATCTCCACGCCGCCCATGTCGGCGGGCACCACCTCGGGGAAGACTTCGAAAACGGCCACATATTCCAGCGCCTGACCGGCTTCGACGGACTTGGGCTCGATATCGGGAGGACCGGCGGGAATCAGGTTTTCCTGAGTCAGGGCATCCTGATAGGAAGACTGCATCAGTTCACCCAGCACTTCCTGGTAGACCCCGTCGCCATAGCGCTGCTGGACCACCTTGAGCGGCACCTTGCCGGGGCGGAAGCCATCAATCTTCACCCGCTTCACCAGGGATTTGAGACGACGATCCACTTCTTCCTGAATCCGCTCGGCAGGCACCTGAACCGTCATGCGCCGTTCCAGGCTGCTCAAGGACTCCACTGATACTTGCATGGACTGAAAACCTCTTCGCGTCGTTCGCGTCTATTTCAGAATTCTTGGACTTGGCAAGACCCGGGACCCGAGGGCACCGTGCGTGCGCCCTTCATGCCACCCGGCCAATCGCCGAATCCCTGAGGGTGTGTCTGCCGGACACGCATTGCCGATGGCTTGAACATGGTGCGAAAGGAGAGACTCGAACTCTCACGGGTTACCCCACTGGAACCTAAATCCAGCGCGTCTACCAGTTCCGCCACTTTCGCCAAACACCGTCACTACCGTGACGTAGCAGGGCATTATACAGGCACGCCCGCAGCTTCATAACCCTGCCCCACAATGCAAAAAGGCCCGACAATCGTCGGGCCTCCTGCATATCCGGACAAGTGGTGGGCCGTGTAGGAATCGAACCTACAACCAATGGATTAAGAGTCCACTGCTCTACCAATTGAGCTAACGGCCCAGGAACACGACTTTTCGTTTCACGCTTCCATGGTGCGGCATCCTGAGAATGCCTGCATGATCATCCCTGTCAAATGGGGTGGCCGACGGGGCTCGAACCCGCGACAACCGGAATCACAATCCGGGACTCTACCATCTGAGCTACGGCCACCATAAAACAGCACTGCTATCACATCAAACCAGACAATTGGCGCGCCCGGCAGGACTCGAACCTGCAACCCTCGGCTTAGAAGGCCGATGCTCTATCCGGTTGAGCTACAGGCGCCTGAACTGTACCGCCCGGCGGTTCAAATGGTCGGGGTAGAGGGATTCGAACCCCCGACATCCTGCTCCCAAAGCAGGCGCGCTACCAGACTGCGCTATACCCCGGATTTCCCGAGCACCGCAAGCAGTCAAGGGCGATGCCGAAGGCGCGTATAATACGCAGAACCCGGGACATCGTCAATCCCATCATGCATTCCGAAACACCCCCGGCCATCATGGACGCCCCACCGGGCGATATCAGCCCTCCCCGCCCTCGGACGACACGCGCTGCAGACGCCGGCGCCGCCAGCGAAACAGCATCAGCGCCGGCCCCGAGAGGGCATAAACCACAAATCCGAGCCAAAGCACCTTCGGCGGATCAATGGCCGTGAGCATCACCGCCAGCAGCACCGCGATGACCACGAAAAAGGGGACCCGGTGACGAAAGTCCATATCCTTGAAACTGAAATAGGTGAGACTGCTCACCATGGCCGCCCCGCACAGGACGGTGATCAACAGCGCGGGCAACATCATGCCGGCACCGGAAAACTCCAGGTCGTTCCAGACCCAGACCAGCCCCATCATGACGGCGGCGGAGGCCGGGCTGGGCAAACCCTGGAAAAACCGCTTGTCCGCCACCCCCAGCTTGGTGTTGAAACGGGCCAGGCGCAGGGCCGCGGCAGCGGTATAGAAGAAGGCGGCCACCAATCCCAGTTGGCCAAGCCCGTTCAGCACCCACAGGTACATGACCACCGCCGGCGCCACCCCGAAGGACACCATGTCTGCCAGGGAATCGTACTCGGCCCCGAAGGCACTCTGGGTGTGGGTCAGCCGCGCCACCCGCCCATCCACGCCATCCAGCACCATGGCGACGAAGACCGATATGGCCGCGGCGATGAAATCCCCGTTGATGGCCGCCATGATGGCAAAAAACCCGGCGAACAGCGCCGCCGTGGTGAACAGATTGGGCAGAAGGTAGATCCCCTTGCGCCCCTTGGGATGTTCGGGTTGCGACTCCATCATCACGCCCCTCCCGCCGATTCTTTTTTGTGCAACAAGGTGGCAATCACGTTGACCCCCGCCAGAACCGTCTGACCGGGCTTCACGTCCACTCTGGCATTATCGGGCAGATAGAGTTCCACCGGGCGCCAGAAACCCAGAAACCCGCAGCGCCTGCCCTGCCCCAGCCGCTCGCCGGCATGCGCCAGGATGCTCAGGCGATGGGGCCAGCGCCGACGATCCGTGGCCATGACCACGTCCTCCTTCTCGTCGGTCTGCAGCCAGATGGCAAAACGACCCTCGGCCTCCGCCACTTCCTGACCCTCGCCACCCGCCCAGTACTGCTGGAACTTGCCTTCTATCGGACTGTGGACATTGAATTCGCCGAAACGGCGCTGCTGCAGGGTGACACGGGTGGTCCGGCGATTCAGGAACGGGTCATGACATTCGCACACCTCGGCCACCACCGCATCCACGGGACTGACCACCGCCAGCGGATTGGGCGGGGTCTTGCGCGGCATGTCACGGAACATCACCAGCGCGGCGATCAGCAAAAACCAGGTCGGGAATGCCCACAGGCCCAGAAAAAAATGCGCCAGGGCCACCAGAACGGCGACCTGGGCCAGATAGGGGCGTCCTTCCGGAGCAATGGGAAGCATGGATGTACCCCGCACGAAAGGCCCGAAGGGCATGATCGCCTTCGAGCTGGATGACAGACATGACAGGGGCTGCGCCTGGCGCAGCCCCTGTCATCACAACACCACGAAAGATCAGTTCTTGGACTTGTCCACGATCTTGTTGGCCTTGATCCAGGGCATCATGTCACGCAGGCGGGAACCCACCACCTCGATGGGATGCTCGCGGGCGATGCGACGGCTGGCCTTGAGCTTGGCATTGCCGGAAGCACTTTCCAGGATGAATTCGCGGGCGAAGTCACCGGTCTGGATCTCGCGCAGGATCTTGCGCATCTCTTCCTTGGTCTGTTCGTTGACCACGCGGGGGCCGCGGGTGATGTCGCCGTACTCCGCCGTATTGGAGATGGAGTAGCGCATGTCGGCGATGCCGCCCTCGTACATCAGATCGACGATCAGCTTGAGTTCATGCAGACACTCGAAATAGGCCATTTCCGGCGGATAGCCGGCTTCCACCAGGGTTTCGAAACCGGCCTGGACCAAGGCGGAGGCACCACCGCAGAGCACGGCCTGCTCACCGAACAGGTCGGTTTCGGTCTCGTCCTTGAAGGTGGTCTCGATCACACCGGCGCGGCCACCGCCATTGGCGGAGGCATAGGACAGGGCGATGTCACGGGCACGACCGCTGGCATCCTGATAGACAGCGATCAGGCTGGGCACGCCGCCGCCCTGCTTGTAGGTGGAGCGCACCAGATGGCCGGGGCCCTTGGGCGCGATCATGATCACATCCAGATCCTCACGGGGCTGGATCTGCTCGAAATGGACGTTGAAACCATGGGCGAAGGCCAGGGCACCGCCTTCCTTCAGGTTGGGTTCCACCAGATCCCGGTAGAGGGCGGCCTGATGCTCGTCAGGGGCCAGGATCATCACCAGGTCGGCATTCTTGACCGCCACTTCGATGTTCTTGACGTTCAGACCGGCATCTTCGGCCTTCTTGGCGGAGACCGAGCCGGGGCGCAAGCCCACGGTCACGTCGACACCGGAGTCCTTCAGGTTGTTGGCGTGGGCGTGGCCCTGGGAGCCGTAGCCGATGATGGCCACCTTCATCCCCTGGATGATGGAGAGATCGGCGTCTTTGTCGTAATAGACCTGCATGGTAGGTATCCCCGAAATACGGATAAGGAGTAAAGGTTCAGATGAAGAAAAATGGGATCAAAGCCTGAGGGCCACGTCGCCGCGGGCAATGCCCATGACGCCGGAGCGTACCACTTCAACCACCTCGAAACCGCGTACCGCGTCGATGAAGGCATCCAGCTTGGGGCTGTCGCCGGTCAGCTCCACCACATAGGCGGTGGCGCTTACATCGATGATGTGGCCGCGAAAGATCTCGGTCATGCGCACGACCTCGGCCCGCTGCTCACCGTCCTGGACCTTGAGCTTCACCATCATCATCTCGCGTTCGATGTGGCGATGCTCGGTCAGGTCCAGCAACTTGACCACGTCCACCAGCTTGTTGAGCTGCTTGGTGATCTGCTCGATCACCTCATCGGACCCCCGGGTCACCAGGGTCAGGCGGGACAGGGTCGGGTCCTCGGTGGGGGCCACGGTGAGAGACTCGATATTGTAGCCACGGGCCGAGAACAGTCCGGCCACCCGGGACAGGGCGCCGGACTCGTTTTCCATCAGGATTGAGATTATGTGTCTCATGGTCGCATCACAGGAGGATCATTTCGTTCTGGCCCGCACCGGCCGGAACCATGGGATAGACGTTCTCGCTCTGGTCGGTGACGAAGTCCATGAACACCAGGCGATCCTTCATCTTCAGGGCCTCCTGGATGGCGCCTTCCACGTCACCCGGCTGTTCGATGCGCATGCCCACGTGGCCGTAGGCCTCCGCCAGCTGCACGAAATCGGGCAACGCATCCATGTAGGACATGGCATAGCGCCCCTGATAGAAGAATTCCTGCCACTGGCGCACCATGCCCATGTAGCGGTTGTTCAGCGCCACCACCTTGATGGGCAGATGGTACTGCAGGGCGGTGGACAGTTCCTGGATGCACATCTGGATGCTGGCCTCGCCGGTGACGCAGACCACGGTCTCGTCCGGATGGGCGATCTGGGTGCCGATGGCCGCCGGCAGACCGAAGCCCATGGTGCCAAGGCCGCCGGAGTTGATCCAGCGATTGGGCTTGTCAAAGCCGTAGAACTGGGCCGTCCACATCTGGTGCTGACCCACGTCGGAACAGACGAAGGCATCACCCTTGGTCAGGCGCCAGAGGGTCTCCAGCACATGCTGGGGCTTGATCAGCTCACTGGTCTTGTCGTACTTGAGACAGTCCATGGCCCGCCATTCGTCGATCTGCTTCCACCACTTGGCCAGGGCCTCCTGATCGGGCCGGGCCTCGCCGGCCTTGATCTCCTTGATCATGGCCTTGAGCACCGGGTCCACCTGTCCCACGATGGGTACATCCACCTTCACGTTCTTGGAAATGGAGGCCGGGTCCACGTCCACATGGACGATGCGGGCATGGGGGCAGAATTTCTCGATGTTGCCGGTGACCCGGTCATCGAAGCGGGCACCGATGGCGATGAGCACGTCGGCATGGTGCATGGCCATGTTGGCCTCGTAGGTGCCGTGCATGCCCAACATGCCCAGGAACTGCCGGTCGGACGCCGGATAGCCACCCAGACCCATGAGGGTGTTGGTGATGGGGTAGTTCAACAGCCGGGTCAGCTCCGTCAGGGACTTGGCCGCATTGCCCAGGATCACGCCGCCGCCGGTATAGAGCATGGGCTGTTTTGCCGACAGGATCAGGTCCACCGCCTTGCGGATCTGCCCGGGATGCCCCTTCACCGTGGGGTTGTAGGAGCGCATCTTGATGGTCTTGGGATAGCTGAACTCGAAACGGGCGGCGGTGATGTCCTTGGGGATGTCCACCACCACGGGCCCCGGACGGCCGGTGGTGGCCACATAGAAGGCCTTCTTGATGGTGGTGGCCAGATCCTTGACATCCTTGACCAGGAAATTGTGCTTCACGCAGGGACGGGTGATGCCCACGGTATCCACTTCCTGGAAGGCATCGTTGCCGATCAGGCTGGTGGGCACCTGGCCGGTGAAGATCACCATGGGCACGGAGTCCATGTAGGCATCGGCAATACCGGTGACGGCATTGGTGGCGCCGGGACCGGAAGTCACCAGGACCACGCCGGGCTTGCCGGTGGACTTGGCGAAACCTTCGGCGGCATGTACCGCCCCCTGTTCATGTCGCACGAGGATATGCTTGACCTTATCCTGCCGGTACAGGGCGTCGTAGATGTGAAGTACGGAGCCGCCGGGGTACCCGAATATCAGATCAGCACCTTCCTCCTGCAGACAGCGGACGAAAATCTCGGCACCGGTCAATTCCACGGTCTTGGTCTCCTGCTGCATAAGAAGCTTGCCTGCTCTGGGCTGACTCCATCCCGAGGCGGCCCATGGAAGGCTTCACCCGCGGAACGAAGGGGAAAAGGCTCGATAATAATATGTCGGGGCATGAATTTCACCATCTCCCTGAAATACCCCTCTCCCATGCCCGCTGCCCGCGCACGCAAAGCCGGGCATGCCCGCCCGTAACGGGCCGGATGGCATGTCCCGGGCTCCATGGAGTCTGGTTCATGGGGGCATGAAAAGGTTTTGTCACGCCCGGCACCAGGGTGGGAACCCTGGAAATCCGGGGGGATGGCGGGCAGTTCAGCCAGGATATCCGTCTGGATGTGCGGGAGCACCCCTGGGTGGGGTGAATGCGCCCTACCCGCCCCAGCCGTATTGCTCGAAGAATCTGGGCAACATGTCCAGCATCTCGTCCCGGGTAAAGAAGCGATCGGCCCGGGCCAGCCGCATCTGATCCCGCAGATCCTCATCCCCACCGAAGCAGAATACCGGGATGTTGACCTGATACGCCATTCGCAGGGTCCGTATCACGTCCAGGGGATCAAACGTACCTTCCTCGTCCAGGTCCACCAGCATAAAGCGGTGGAGCAGGATGTCGTTCCAGTCCCCCAGTTCCGCCAGATCCGTGGCCACCACCCGGGTCCAGCCGATGGGTGCCACCATGTCCAGATCAGACAGCAGGGGTTCACGGGACGTCATGACGATGAATCTGCGATCCAGGCGGGACTGAATGGAAGCCCGGTTCACGCCTGACTGTTCACGAAAAGTGCCTGAAGTAGAAATCACTGTGCGCCAGCTCCTCGTATAGCCTGACCCGCTCCTCCATTCCCAGTTTCAGGATCCGGATCAGGGCCAGTGCCTGTTGACCATCGACGATGTGCATTCGCCCCACCAGATCCTCATCCGGCGCTAGGCAGTGGGCAGCCAGGGGGTCGGGGTCTTCCACATAGAGCAGAAAGGCCTCGCAATCCTTGTCGTCCGGGTCCAGGGGTTGCATCACCACCCTGCCCAACCAGGCCAGGCGTGCCACCTGGTTGAACTGGCGGATATCGAACTTTCTGCCCTTCCGGTAGCGGTTGAGCTCGTTACGGATATCACTGACCCGGCCAATCCTGACTTCCTTCATAAGATTTAACTCTAGCCTTATTCCCGAAAAGGTCAACCCCCTCTGAGCAGACCGTGCCTACACATCCCCGTCGTGATCGAAAGTGCCGATGTCCTCCCCCGCCATCTGTCGGCGCACGAATGCCACATCCCGATCCGACAGGGCAAACGGGAAGGACATGATGTCCGTGGGACTCGAATCCCCGTAGGGACGGTTGCAGGCCGAGATCTCGTCGTCGGAATGCCCGGGGCAACCGGAGGTCTGGAACGGGCGTCCGGAAGCGATCAGGGCCTCCAGTTCCTGCCGATCCAGACCGAAATCGGTCACTTGCCCCTGCCCGTTGAAACCCATGTCCTGCACCCGCACCCCGCGGTAGTCGATCAGGAAACGGGCCAGCTGTACCCGCCGCCACTGGTCCCGGGGCACCGGCGACCAGTCCTCCATCAGGGAACCCTGTTCCGGGAAGAAGGCGAACAGATGATTGTGCCCACCCATGTCACGGATGCGCTGACAGACCTCCAGCATCTCCTGCTCCGTCTCCCCCATGCCGCAGATGAGATGGGCACCGAAACGCTCAGGGCCGTAGATCTCGGCGGCCCACTCCAGGGCCCGCCAGTAGGTGTCCCAGCGATGGGGACTGTCCACCGCGGCGCCCCGGGTGCGCTCGAAGACTTCGGGCGTAACGGCGTCCAGGGCCACGGTGAAGATCTGGGCACCGATGTCCCGCAACCGCACCAGGTCGGCACGGTCCATGGTGGTGGGATTGGACAGGATGGAGGCCGGGATGTGGGGCACCGCCTTCACCCATTTCTCCAGCAGGATCGCGGTGTCCTCGTCCGAATCCGGGTGGGTGATCATGGAGATGCACATGCGTTCGAAACGCCCCTGGTCGGCCCCGTTGCGGATGCGCTCGATCACATCATCGTAGCGGGCCGTGGGCCAGTCCACCCGGATGAAGTTGCGGTCGGCATAGTCACGGGACTCCTCCCGATGCCGGGCAAGACCGCAATAACTGCAATTGGCCCGGCAGCCTTCCGGATAGGTCACCAGCAGATTGAGACAATGGGTACAGCCGGTACGGTGCATCCAGCCCTTGACCAGCCCCAGGGTGATGGCGGCGGCGGTGGACATCTGCACGTATTCCGGGGAACGCATTCTGGGCGTCCGGATGTACGGATCGGGACGATAGAAGTTGACCGGGATGTCCCGGGCATCGGCGAGAGTGCTCATGAGAGTGTCCGCTCCTCGGAAGTCTGTGCGTGTGTGTGTTCCTGATTCGCGGCCTGCAAATATTCCGGAAAGGCGATCCAGCCACGACGGTGGGGGGCATCCTGATCCAGTGCCGATGCCTGCCAGGCGGCGATCAGCTCCCGACGCCGGATCACGGCCCGGACCAGGCCGGGCTGATAGAGGTCGCGGATCTCCTCGTCATAGTCGGCCAGGGCACTGTCCTCGCCCCGCAGGCAGGCCAGCGCCGCCGCCCCGGCCCGCTCGCCGGAGATCACCGCCGGAGCAATGCCGCCGCCAGTGATCGGATGGGTCAGGCCCGCCGCATCGCCCACGAACAGCACCGCCCCATGGACCAGGGCCTCCCGCATGCCACCCACGGGAATGGCCCCACCGGTACGGCGCAGTATCTCCGGCCCGACCCGCCCTTCCCGCACCAGCGTCCGATGCAGGGCATCCAGGGGCGCCTTGAGATCCGGTGCCAGGCGCTTGTCGATCCCCAGGCCCAGATTGGCTTCCTTCCCCTTGGGAAAGAGCCATGCATACCCCCCGGGATAGTCCCCGGACAGCCAGATGTCCGTCTCCTGGTGGGCCTTGAGCAGCGGCACGGTGTACTGCCGGGTCTGTACCGTGGCCAGGGCCGGCAGCCCCAGATGGGCCGCCACCGGAGAATGGGGGCCATCCGCCGCCACCAGCACCCGGTAGGTGATGCAATGGGTTTCCTTTCCGCGCCGGATCCGGGCCAGCCGCGCCGCCGGGTCCAGCCCCACCAGGGTCGCGCCGGTCCAGAGTCCGGCGCCGGCCTGTTCGGCCCGCCGGGCGATGGCCCGGTCAAAGGCCCCGCGGTGAATCATGATCCCGGGAAAGTCACTGTCGTGACCCATGCCCGAGGGCAGATAGGTGGTCATGCCGGTGATGGGCTGGCAATACACCGACGCATCCCGGGCATGACGCCCCATGGGCAGGGGGATGAACTCGGCACACTGCACCGGCTCCCCCACCACGGCCCGACGGTCCACCGCCAGTACCCGGGCACCGCCCTCGGCCGCGATCCGGGCGGCGCTGCCGCCACCGGGCCCCAGCCCCACCACCAGCACGTCAACCGGCGGCATGGGTCCCCGCCCTTGTCGATGCCGGGTCACGGGAGTCCAGGGCCTTGCGCAGGACCTGCAGGAAATCCTCCCGGGAGAGCATCAGCATCTCCACCCGGTAGGCGTCGAAGAAACGATGAATGTTCGTCTCCAGCTCCGCCACCGGCGTCTCCTTGAGGGACGCCTCCAGATCCACCAGCATGCGGCGGGGATTCATGAAGAAGTCACCGGTGATCCAGACCTGGCGGATGATGTCCCGGGCCTCGTCCAGCATCACCCCGGCCCGCATGAGGCCGCCCGGACAGCGATGCACCGCCTCCAGCAGGGGCATGCCCCCCGCCGGGCGATGACGCTGATAGACCCAGTCTTCGCTGTCGATCTCCACCAGGGCCTGGGCAAAATGGGTCTGCTCCCGCGGGTTCAGGTCATCCTCCGGCACCAGATCCACCTGGAAGGCCTCGGCAAAGGCTTCGGCCAAGGCGGACTGGACCCGCGCCAAGGGCGGCGGCTCGCCCAGCAGCTCCCGCAGGTTCGTCACCCGCTCCCGGGCCGAGGCAATGGCCTTGTCGGAGAGCTTTTCCGCCGGGATGCGCAACACCCTGAGCATGCGTTCCACGTCGAAGTCGATGAGCAGGGTGCCCTGATACATGATGGAGTTGCCGTCAAAGGCCCCGCCAGTACCGGAGATCTTGCGGCCGTCCACCTCGATGTCGTTGCGGGGACGGTAGCGGGCATCCACGCCCAGACGACGGATGCCGTCCGCCGCGGCCTCGCAGATGCGACGGGCTATCTCCCCCATGTCGGCGGTGCCCAGAAAACGGCGATCCAGATACAGTTCCCAGCCGATCTGACCCGGATCGAAATAGATGGCACCACCGCCGGTGATGCGGCGCTGGATGTCGATGCCCTCGGTCCGGCAGTGATCGACCCGCAACTCCTGCTCCACGTTCTGGTGGAAACCCACCAGGGCGCAGGGCTCGAAGCGCAGAAAACGCAGGGTATGGGGACTGTCTCCCGCCTGATGACATTCCAGCAGGGTCCGGTTCAGGGCCATGTTCTCGGCGGCCCGGCGCAGGCCGGTGTCCAGGACTCTGAGACTGATCTTTTCCGACATCACTCCAACTCCCATTGCATGACCTGGATGTTCCCCCTCGCCCGGGGAGAGTGGCTTGGGATCATGAGCGCGCCATGGCGGCTGGTGCCTGGGCGACGACGGGGATACCGGCCAGCCCGCGGGGCATCCGGCGCCGACGCTCATCCTCAAGGATGGCCTCCAGGTCCAATTCCAGACCGGCCCGTTCATCCCCCAGCACCTCCTCGCCCACGGCCATGGAACAGCAGGAGGGGATGACGCGGACCCGGTATCCCAGGCGGGCCGCCAGTTCCACGGTCCCTTCGGCCGGATGGGCCAGCCCGCTGATGCCCGCCATCACCGCATAACTGTCGATCATGGCCTTCACCTCGCCCGAGGGACGGGCACACCCCAGCAGCAGCGGTGTCCCCGGCAGGGCCTGACGGGCATCCAGGAAAAATCGGCCCACCGCATCCGGGTCCGGCGTCTCGAAAGGCCGTTTCGGATTGGCATGAAACGGCATCACCACCACCAGCACCACCGCATCGGGGGTATGACGCCGGAGCATCTCCAGGGCATGCCACTCCCCCAGAAAGCGTCCGTAATGCAGCCCCATGACGATATGGGGCACCACCTTCATGGGGGTCTTCACCAGGTGCTCCAGGGTGGCCTCGAAATCCTCCACCCTGCGTCGCAGGTGGTAGACCTGGGTGATGGTTTCCTGGGCACCGATCACATCCATCATGGCGGCATCGATGCCCGAATCGGCCATGCAGCGGGCGGCATCCTCGTCCACCAGGGCCGTGTGCAGCGCGATGCGAAATTGGGGAAATTCATCCTTGATGCGGCGAATGGTGTCGTAATAGGGGCCGTACTCCACCTCGTTGCGGTGGTTGGAGCCGCCGGTCAGGAGCATGCCCTGCCCCCCCTCCTCCACCAGCCGGTTCACCAGCGCCCACAGGGCGTCGGGAGAACGGGCGGGAATCATGGGTTCCAGCAACTTGGCCTTGCAGTGATCGCACTGCAGCTTGCAGTCGGCACCGGTGATGGACACCGCGGGCCAGGCATCGCCGGCGCAGCGGCTGATCTCGGTGGTCTGGTAGGACTTGAAGCTAGGGGTGTAGAAATCGATCCGGGCATCCGAGACCAACCCATCGGACGGATGCCGGGCCTGGAAACGACGCACCAGATCGGGATTCAGGGGCAGATCTTCCAGGGCCTCGATACGGGCGGCCAGCGGGTACCAGTCGGTCATGGGAATCCTTGCTTGACGGTGGATCTGTCCAGCCCCTCTCCCCGGGGGAGAGGGGCTTGGGTCGGCCGTCGCCGACGATCAGGCACAGCCCTTGAAGCCGTCCGCATCCATCTTCGCCTGGAAGGCCGCCAGGGCATCGGCGCCGGTCTTGAGGTCGACGGCGTCGGCATCCCAGTCGGCGGGCTTGATCTTCACCAGCCAGCCCTGACCGTAGGGATCCTGGTTGATCAGACCCGGACTGGCGGAAACGGCGTCATTGGTGGCCACCACCTCGCCGCTGATCGGGGTCTTGGCGGGGCCCACCCACTTGCCGGACTCCACGGTGGCGCAGGACTTGTCCTTCTTCACGTCCTTGCCGGCCTTCTTCGGGGTGTAGGACACCACCTGACCCGCCAGGGAACAGGCATAGGCGGTCATGCCCACGGTTATGTTGCCGTCATCCTCCCTGCGTACCCAAACATTGTTGTCGATGCTGTAGAGAAGTTCTTCCGGCAGATCACAGCCCTTGACTGCACCCATGATGGTCTCCTTTTCGATTATTTGAATATTACCTGCTGCAGTATATCCAGTATCCCGGTAGCGGCGATGACCCCGAGGTGATGCAGGTCAAGGCCCGCGCCGTTCAGAAAGTGATCAGCTTGTCGCAGCCCAGTATCAGGTCCGCCAGGTCGCTGGCACGGGCCACGTGATCCACCTCCGGGATCAGGTCGGCATCCGGATTCATGGCGTAACCGGGCATGGCCGGTTCACAGACGTGCAGCACCACACCGGCCCGTTTCGCGTCGCGGATGAATTCAATGATGGGGCGCCCACCCTCCATGGCGCACAGCGACTCGGCCACCCCTGCCTGCATCAGCCTGACCCCCTCCATGGTGAAGAAGACATGCACCCGGGCATCCATGGAGGCCAGCACCGCCCCCAGATAGAAAGGGGTGGCGCAACGCGCGGGGGTGGACGGGCCGCTGGTCATGATGAAGACCACGGTCTGATCCGCCTCCACATCCTCCAGTGTTGCCGACGGTGCCTGCACCATGAACTCACCCCCGCCCGCAGTGGATGTCGTCCCGCTCGGCACGGGCACGGTAACCTGTCCGTGCCGCCTCCCCGGTCACGAATCGCGCCAGGGCCTGATCCAGGGGTTCATGCACCTCCAGCCGGGCGATCCAGGCACCGAAAGGGTCCTGGTTCAGCAGGGCCGGGGTTGCCATCACCGCTTCGTTCACCGCCACGATGGTGCAGTCCACGAAGTTGGGGACGGGTCCGGCCCACTTGCCGCTCTCGATGGTGGCCACCGGCTTGCCGGCAGGGCGGCGAGTGCCCGGCCGGCGGACGCGCACATGCAGGATCTTGCCGGCGATGGCCTGGGACAGGTCGGTCATCCCGATGGTCAGGATGTCCCCCGGCTCCCGACGCAGCCACACCTGATACTCATCGTCGTAATAAAGATCCGGATGAAACTCGCAGCCGTTGCAATCCATGAACCTTAAATGACCCCCTTGTCCTTCAGAAAACCGATGGAATCACTGACATTTTCGTGAATCCCCAGCTTGCGCGGCGACAGCCCCAGGGACAAACCCAGCAACTGGGTGAAGTAGACGATCTTCACATGGGTCTTGATACCAAACTCCGTCTCCGCGCGCACCTGATGCATCTCCAGCCCCGAGTGACAGGTGGGGCATTCAGTGGCGATCACCTGGGCACCGGAATCCTCCGCCGCCTGCAACAAATTCAGCACCAGCTGGGTGGAAGTATCGGAATCCGACAGGGTATGGGCACCGCCGCAACAGGCCGTCTTCAATGGGAAATCCATGTTCTCCGCACCGGCGGCCTCCAGCAGGTCATCCATGAAATGGGGCTTGTGGGTGGACTCGGAGCCCGGCCCCTGGTCCTTCTCCGGAAAGATCTGCCGTGGACGGGTGTACATGCAGCCGTAGTAGTTGGCGATGCGGATGCCGTTCAGGCCCTTCTTCATCCGCTGCTTGATGCCTTCGGGCCCCTTCTCCTCCATCAGCCACTCCAGCAGATGCACCGTGCGCACGTCCCCCTTGTACACCGGGTCTCCTGCCTTGCGGGCCAGGTCCTGCACCGTCTCCATGGCCTTTTCGGAGGTGGCGGTTTCGTATTCGGCCTTCTTCAGGTTGTGGTAACAGCCGTTGCAGGGGGCCATTACCGTGTCCAGCCCCATCTGCTCGGCGGCAATGGCCAGGTTACGGGCGGACAGATAGGTCTGCAGCATGGGATGGATGTTCTTTACCTCCATGGCGCCGCAGCAGTTGTAGTCCTTGAGGTTGACCATCTCCATGTCCAGGGCCTTCACCAGCACCCGGGTGGACTTGTCATAGGGACCACCGGAGCCTTCCAGGGCGCAACCGGGATAGTATGCAACCTTAGCCATGGGTGGCCTCCTTCTGTTCACGCACGTACTGCCTGAGTACCTCGCCGGTGCGCCCCCAGGAGCGGGTTCTGGGGGGGATGAAGAAATTGCGCGCAAAGCGCATCCCCAGGCCCACCGGCAGATACTGCATCAAACGCACGCCGAACACCCGCAGCCACTGGGGCACCAGGGGCTGACCGGTCTTCTTCAGGAAATTGAGCAGCACCAGGCTGTCCTCGATGCGGCCACGGGCATAGATCTGCTCGGTGAACTCCTCGTCAAAGATCCGGGACGGCGACTTGGGCATGTGCCCCTCGTCCTCCAGCCAGTGGGCCAGGGCCTTCATCACCCCTTCCGGACGCACGTCCTTGGGGCAGATGCTCGTACACTTGTTGCAGGATACGCACTGCCAGATGATGTCCTTGTCCTTGATGATCTCGTCCTTGAGCCCCGTGCGCACTGCATAGATCCAGTAGCGGGGATTGAACTGCACGTTCTGGGCATACATGGTGCAGGAGTTGGTGCAGGAACCGCACTGCCAGCAGCGGTGAACGTTCTCCGCGCCGGGATAGCGCTGGATGACGGCCTCGAAGTCATCATCGTAATCGGTGATGGTCCGGGGCGTGATCATGGTATTCCAGTGACCGGAGACATCCACGCCGTCCACCACCAGATTGTCGTGGCGAAGCAGACGCTCCGGTTCGATCAGGGATTTTTCGTGTATCGCCATGCTTTTCTCCGCAACTCGTCGCGCATCAGGCTCAGGCCGGGCCTGCCTGATGCCAAGTCTCATGACCCGCCGCGGCCATTACACCGCGCCGCTCGTCGATACCCAGCAATTTGACCACCAGTTCCATCGGGTCCTGCCGGGCGCCGAAGTCTCCCTGCAGGATACCCAGCCCCCCGGAAACGGAACGCACGTAGTCCGCATAGCCCCGGGCCAGGATCAGATCCGTGAAAAAGGGCAGATCCCGGTAGAAACCACTGGCGGACAGGTGCCCGACAAACCACTGGCGCACCCCTTCCATGGCCTCCGGCGTCAGTTCCAGGGGCAGGCTCTGCAGACTGTCACTGCCCGACACGAACTCCCGTACGGCGCCGCTCATGGTCTGGGTATCCCAGACCCAGCGGGTCATCAGGGGAATCGTCTCCGGCGTCCGGAAATGCAGCAGTTCCGCCGCCAGGTCCCAGGCCGCCCTCCGCAGCTTGCGCTCCGGCACCGGCAGGCGATCGCAGAAGACCTCCATGCGCCGGAGCAGACCGTCCCGGCCATAGACCAGATCCAGCACTGCCCCGGCCAGGGCCTCCGGATCCATCTGCCGCAGCACCGGCCCCAGCCGACGCCGGGCCGGAAAGACGCATTCCAGCAACAGCAGGGGGACCTCCGGTGACAGGGTGGCGGGACGCGACTCGGGCAGGGCCTTGGCAAACAGGGCATGTTTACTGCCCAGGGCGGTGAGGTAGATCTCCACGCCGCCCCGCTCGTTCATGTCCTCCAGCAGTGCCGCCAGCTTGAAGGCGGCCACCTTTTCATCCAGGGGAATGGCCGGGGGTGCCGGGGTGATGGGCCGGGTCATCGGCACCTCAACTCGCCTTGCGCGTCAGACCATGCAGGTCCGCAATGGCGCGGGCGCCGGCGGCCATGCCCTGGGAAATGGAATCATCGATGGTTTCCGGCCCATAGGCGGCCCCGCAGGAATAGATGCCGGGGCGGGTGGTGCCGCAGGTATTGGTGTAATGCTCGCCCCGCTCGATGAAACCGTGCTTCTCCAGCCCCACGCCGAACACCTTGGCGATCTCCGGATTGTCCATGTTGGGATCCATGCCCACCGCGTGCACCACCAGGTCAAAGGGAATGACGATGGGCCGCTTCACCAGGGTGTCCTCTCCCTTCAGCAGCAGGCGGCCATCGGGGGCCGCGGTGACCTCTGCGATACGGGCCTTGACGAACTTGGTGCGAAACTCCTCCTGGGACTTCCAGTAGAAGCGGTCCTCGTAAAGACCGAAGGTGCGGATGTCCATGTAATAGATGAACACCTGGGTCTTGGGCGACAGCTCCTTGATCTCCATGGCCAGATTGGCCGAGACGGTACAACACACCTTGGAACACCACTCACGCCCGATCTGCCGATCGCGGGAGCCGACGCACAACAGGATGGCCACCCGCTCCGGCGTCCGGCCGTCGGAAGGACAGGCGATCTTGCCGGCGGTCACCATCTGCTCCACCTGGGTGGTGGTGACCACGTCCGGGAAGGTGCCGAAACCCCACTCGGGCTTGTTGACGGAATCAAAGTGGGTGAATCCGGTGGCCAGCACCACGGCACCGGCCTTGACGCTCTTGCCGTTGCTCAGCTTGGCGGTGAACCTGCCCGCCTCCCCGTTGAGCTGCGTCACCCTGGCGCCCTTGTGGATGGTGACATTGCCGTCGTCCTCCACCCGCTTGACCATGCGTCCAATGGCATCCCTGGCCCATTCGCCGGAGGGCACCAGACGGGCATATCCGGAAAGGATGGGGGCACCGCCCAGCACGTCTTCCTTTTCCACCAGCACGGCCTTGTAGCCCACACCGGCCACCTGGGCCGCCGCGGACAGGCCGGCGGGTCCCGCACCGACGATCAGAACGGTATCCTGCATCACGCATTCCCCCCATAAGCGAGTTCGGGTTTGTAGAGATATTCGATGTTGCCCTGCTCGACTTCCTTCAGATAGGCCTGGAAGTTCTTCTTGGCCTCGGACCAGGAGATCCCCATCTTCTCCACCAGCTCCTCGCAGGGCGAGGCATGCCACTGGAGCTGCACGATCTTCAGGGGGTCCGCCCCGCAGGCCAGGGCGGCGAACTGCACCTCGGCCATGATGGGGACCTGGAAGTTCTGGTCATGGGCCTTGCCGATCCACTGGTTCTTGTCCATGGTGGTGACGCAGCCGGTGTCGTTGGCCAGCATGACATCGGCATTGGCCTCTTCCCGGGCCACCCGGATCTTGCGGTTCATGGTGAAGGAACGGGTGAACTCCCGCTCGGAGATGATGTGCCTGAAGCCGAAGCCGCAGCAGTCATACCAGGTGGAATAGTCGATCACCTGGGCGCCCAGGGCCTGGGCCATGGAGGTGATGATGGCGGTGCGATTGCCACCCAGGACATCGGCATCGTAGACGGCATCCTCGTGGATCATCTTGTAGTAATGGCAGGCCACATGGGCGGTGGTGCGGATGTGGGAGACATCGATCTTCTGCAACTCCGAGGCGATGCGATGGCGCATCACATGCACCCATTCCGAGTAATGGATGATCTCCTCGGGGATCACCAGCTTGCCGTCCACCAGCCGACCCAGCTTGTCCAGGATCTTCGCGACCTTCTCCCGGAGCTGGGGGGATTCGATCAGGTACTTGCGGATCTCCTTGTAATTGCCGAAGGAGGTGCCGCAGTGAACCAGGGGATAGAAGTGACCCAGCTCGTGACCGTGCTGCTTGCCGGACACATAGGACTGGTGGAAATTCCTCAGGAACACCGCCGCCAGGGATTCCACGTTGCCGATGCCGGAGCCGTGGTAGTTCCAGGCGGTGCAGGAGGTCTGGTCGGTCTCGTCCAGGTAATCCTTGCCGGGCACGAAACCGAACTCGTTCATGAACCACAACAGGGAGGTGGGATAGCCGGGGATGTTGCCGCACTGACCGCAGGACTTGTGATGCCAGAGCTGCCGGGTGGGGATCTTCTTGTCCCAGCCGAACAGGGTCTTCACCATACTGGGTTCATGCTGGTCCTCCACCCGGTGGATGATGATGTGGCCTTCCTTTTCCAGCGCGTACATGTGTTCGCGCACATCATCCATGCGGTCGCCCAGATCAACGGTGCGACGATCCACATGCTTGCGCACCCAGTCGGTGGCCTTGACGGCCTCGTCACGGGAGAGCTGTGTCTGCTGGAAGAAGGAGCCGTGGCCGGCCACGCCCTGGCCGTCGGTATTGTGAAATCCGGGCTTCATGGCCCCGGGGCCTGCCCCTTCGGCGGTGGCATTGTGCCCGCCGGGGGTATGATCTTTCTTCTTGGAACTCATGTGTGCCACTCCTCTACTACGCTCGGCTTTGGTGCTCAGGCAAGGATCCGGCTCAGTCTTCTTCTTGTTCTTCGAGCCATTCCTCGTATTCCTCCCGCTTTTCGTCGATGAAGTCCTCGATCACGTCAAACAGGTTCTCGTCCATCAGTTCCAGGGATTTGAGTACCCCGGTCATCTCCCAGATGGTGTACATCTCCACCGAGGTCTTCAGGGAGATTTCCCAGGCGGTATCGGTGGTCTGCAGGGTCTTCATGGGAATGGCCTTGCGCAGGATGCGCAGGTCGCCATCCACCTTCTGGATGTTCGGTCCCCAGTCGGGGAAGTGATCCGGCTGGATCATGTCCGGAGAGAGCTGGTTGCCGGTGGTGATGAGCTTGAGCATCACCCGGCCGAAGGGCCGCAGCACGTCCTTGGCGGACTGCATCTCATGCTTGATGGCCACCTCCCGCATGATGGCCACCAGGCCACCGGGGGAGTTCTTGAAGGGACAGCGTGCCGCGCAGGTCATGCACTGGGCGCAGGCCCAGATCTTCTCCTGCATGGCGTCGTACACCTGCTCCACGTTCTCGGTCCACAGGAGCTGGACGATCTCCCGGGGGCTGTAGTCATAGAACTGGGCGGACGGACAGGTGGCGGTGCAGATCCCGCAGTTCAGACACCCGTTAAGCTCGTGGTCATAGCGAAAGTCACTGCGGATATCGTCGAATATCTGCTGCATTTCGGCGTAAGTTGCCATGGCATACCTCATCTTTCATTGCCCGGAGAGATATCCTTACACCCAAGCAAATTTGTCAACTATTGGCGTTCAGCAAGTGTAGTTCATTTTTTCGGCGACGAATCAAGCCGGCGCACCGATGGATAAATCCGCTCCAGTGACACCACACATTCGGCTCATCACCCTTCCCGTTCGTGGCCGTGAGCCGCTCTCAGGGGTACGGAGAGACTGGCAGTCACTAGATGAAAAGACAGATATCCGACTCGCCCGCAAACTCGAAGAAGGTGGCGGCACCGCCGTATTCCACGCCGTCGATGAAGTCTTCCCGCGACATGTCGAACAGATCCACCGTCATCTGACAGGCGATCATCTTCACCTCCGCCTCCCGGCACATCTCGCGCAGCTCTTCCACGCTGGCCACACCCTTGGACTTCATCTTCTGCTTCATCATGTGGGTCATCATGCCCTGCATGCCGGGCAGGGCCTGCAGCAGGACCGGCATGGGCATCGGCATGGGCATGCCGGGATTCCCCAGGGAGGTGACTTTCAGATCGGGTTTCTTCTTGAGCAGTTGCAGACCGTAAAACGTGAAGAACACCTGCACCTGGTAGCCCAGGGCGGCCGCGGTGGAAGCCAGGATGAAGGGCGGATAGGCCCAGTCCAGGGTTCCCTTGGTGGCGATGATGGCCAGCCTTTTTTCGGACACGTGGCATTCCCTCCTTAATATGCCTGTGATGGCGCCTCCCGAAGGGGGCGTCCTGCCGCGGCCATGGCGCGCGGCAGAACGGCTCCCCGGATCAGGACTTGCGCATCAGGAAGAGGAACTTGCCACCCTCTTCCCGGTGCTCCAGCAGTTCATTGCCGGTCTGCTTGGCAAAGGCCTCGAAGTCCTTCACGGAACCCGGGTCGGTGGCGATAATCCGCAGCACCTGGCCGCTGTCCATGGAGGCCAGGGATTTCTTGGCACGCAGGATGGGCAGGGGGCAGTTCAGCCCGGAGGCATCCAGTTCCTGGTCAAAATCGGACATCTCGATTTTCTCCTCGTCTATCAAGTGGTCTGGGGTCTTCTTTGTCGGCACCCCGCAAGGGCCTGCCGACGCCCACCCCGATCATCTCACGAAATTTCCCGTCATCGGACAGGGGAAATCTCAGTATTTATAGCTGGCGGGAGCCCAAGGACCGGTTCGAGCCATCTCTATGAAGCGACACCCAACGCCAGACTTCACTTCTTTGCTTATTCTCAATAACAATATAGCCATATTCTTCTGAACGTCCAGCTTATGCGAAATGAAGAATATGAGAACGCTTCCCACACCCAATGAACAAAGAATCAGGACTGCTGTCTCACCGGGAACACGCGTGATACCGTTCCCGGAACCGGCCCGACTGCCCCAAACTGGAGGAACCTTCATCGTGGACAAAAAGCATTTTGCCGCCGATACCCAGTATGCTGTCACCCTGTATGACGATCATCGGCGTCTGCGCCCCGCCAACCTCTACGTGCATCGGCTTTTCGATGACAGCATGATCGCCCGCCGGACCGACGGCCTCCACTCAGGGCTGTTGTTCAAGATCCGCTATGAGGACGTGGTCCGGATCGCACGGACCATCCCGGTGGACCGGTCCAGGCGCTTCATGCTGCCGGAGGCCATGCTAATGCCGAAACTATGGGAAAACCGTACCACCATGAACGCCTACGCCTCGGCCCCCGGCCTGGGCAAGTAGCAGGACCCATCCCCATGCCCGACCGACCGGCCCCCGGCCGTAAGCCGCGAACCATCGGTCGGCGCATGCTCATGGCCCTTGGGCTCTGCCTGCTCCTCATCATCGCCACCCCGCCCCAGGCGGGCATCAACCTGCCGGAGATCGGGGACCCCTCCTCCGCCCTGCTTTCCCCCTCCCAGGAACAACAACTGGGCCGCACCCTGCTGCGGGAGGTGCGCCGCACCCTGCCGCTGAGCAAGGACCCGGTCCTTCTGGGATATGTGGAGGCCCTGGGGCAACGACTGGTGTCCAGCGCCGCCGATGCCCATCCCAACTTCACCTTTCTGGTGGTGGAAGATCCCGGCATCAATGCCTTCGCCATGCCTGGGGGCATTATCGGCATCAACACGGGGCTGATCGACGCCGCCCGCAATGAAGGAGAACTGGCCGCGGTCGTCGCCCACGAAATTGCCCATGTCACCCAACGCCACATCGCCCGCGCCTATGCGGGGAGCACCCGTATCGACCTGGCCACGGGGCTGGCCATTCTGGCCGGCATCATCGCCAGCGCCTATTCCCCGGAGGTGGGGCAGGCAGCCATCATCGGCGGCATGGCCGGAGGTGCCCAGGCCCGGATCAACTTCACCCGGGCCAACGAGCAGGAGGCGGACCGGATCGGAATCAGCATTCTTGCCGCGGCCGACTACGATCCCCAGGCCATGCCCAACTTCTTCGAGCGCATGCTCCAGCTCAGCGGCGGTGCCGGCGAAACAGTACCCGAATACCTGCGCACCCACCCCGTCACCACCAACCGCATTACCGACAGCCGCCTACGGGCCGATCAATACAGCGGAGACTTTCGCAGCGATTCACAGGCCTTTCGCATGATCCTTGCCCGGGTACAGGCCCTGCAGGATCCGGCCCGCGTCATCGACCTCCACACCCGCGACCGGACCGGCAACAGCGAAGATGTCGCCAGACGCTACGGCTACGCCATCGCGCTCATTCAACGGGGCCAGACCGAACAGGCACTCAAGGCACTACAGGGCATATCGGGACAGGACGGCGCAGACCTCTACCTGGAGCTTGCCCGGGCGGAGGCCCACATGGCGGCCAGACCCACGGATCATCAGGCAGCCCTTGAGATCCTCCGAAGACTGGATGACATCTACCCCAGACACCTTCCGGTCACCCAAACCTACGTGCAGGCCCTGATCGGAGCCGGAGACTATGGCCGGGCGATACAAGTGGCCGACACCCTGCTGTCGGTCGAGGTCAAGGCACCTGAACTGCTGCGCCTCAAGGCCGATGCCGCCTCGCGCCTGGGCAGGCAGGCGATCAGTCATGAAAACATGGCGGAATATTATTTCCATCACGGCCAGTATCGTGAGACCGTCAGGCAACTGGACATGGCGCTGACCGCCCAGGATCTGACCCCCCATGTGGAAGAACGGATCAGGAGCAAACGCACCATTGCATTGCGTTTTCTGGAGGATCGCTGAGCCGGATCCAGGTTTTGACCCATATCAACCAGCCATATAACTAAAAATTACTTGTAAAAAAGATTTAGTTAGGTAGGCTGTAACCCCTAGAGAGCCCACGGCAAAACCTCATGCCGAAACGGGGCATCTCCAACCATGAGATGTTAAAGAAGTGGAGGAGACCGCATGAACAGCAAGCGTCGAGTGTTTCTCAAGGGCACCCTCGCGACGGGTACCGTGGGTGTCGCCGTAGGTGCCGGCCTGCTGACCCCAAGTACCGTCCTCGCCGACTGGCCCAAGGCCGCTTTCCAGGCGAATTCCCTGAGTGATGCCCTCAAGTCCGCCCTGGGTTCCGACAGCCACAGCAGCGGCGACATCACCATTCGTGCTCCGGATATTGCCGAAAACGGCGCCGTGGTCCCGATCACCGTGGAATCCACGCTGTCCGGCGTTACCGACATCGCCATCCTGGCGGTTGCCAACAACGCCCCCCTGACCTCCAGCTACAAGCTGGGAGAAGGCACCAAGGCCTTCGTCGCCACCCGGATCAAGATGGGTGAAACCTCCGATATCGTCGCCGTACTCAAGGCCAACGGCCAGCTCTACAGCGGCACCAAGGAGGTCAAGGTCACCATCGGCGGCTGCGGCGGCTAACCAGGCAACGCCCGGCAACCCGCGGCATCAAGGCGAATTCGCAGGAGAAAGTACCATGTCCAGCATCCGAGTCCGAGCCCAGATCGAAGGCGGCGTCACCAATGTGCGCGCCCTGATCAGTCACCCCATGGAAACCGGCCAGCGCCGGGACCAGGGCGGTAACACCATCCCCGCCCATTTCATCACCGAGGTCAAGGCCGAGTGCAACGGCAGGCATGTACTGACCGCCAACTGGGGCCCGGCCATTTCCCGCAATCCTTATCTATCCTTCCAGTTTGAAGGGGCCGCCGCCGGCGACACCCTGAAGCTTTCCTGGGTGGACAACAACGGCGAATCGGATACCACCGAAGTTCGCATCAGCTGATCCAAAGAAGATCAGTCACAAGTAGAACGGAAGTACGCAGGAGGTTTGTCGCGCCAAGGGTCCCGGTTAGACCGTGACCACCACCAAAGAGGAATACAGAGACCAGACCCGGGTGACCGGCACAGGTCCAGGCAGGAACACTTAAAACGACACCTGCCAGATTCAGCAAGCCCGGTTAAGCCGGGCTTTCTTTTGGCCGGGACCCGCCGGCCCGCGTTCAATCATCGTGTGAGGAGAAGGCATGAACCTGACCCGCAGAGAATTTCTCCAGGTACTGAGTGCCGCCGGCATGGCCGGATTCGCCCTGTCCGCCTGCGGTCGCGGCAACGGCAACGGCGGCACCCTGACCCGCCCGGATGCCACCGGCAGTCCCTATGAGCTGCGCCCCTACGGCAATGTCTCCCTGCTGCACTACACCGACTGCCACGGCCAATTGCTGCCCGTGTACTTTCGCGAACCCCACGTCAACCTGGGCATCGGTGAAATGCAGGGCCGCCCCCCTCACCTGGTGGGCCGGCATCTGCTGAACCACTACGGCCTGGAACACCCCAACCTCTGGTCCCATGCCTATACCCACCTGGATTTTGCCCATCTGGCGGAGCAGTACGGTCGCGTGGGCGGGTTTGCCCACCTGGCCACCCTGGTCAGGCATGTCCGGGCCCAGCGCCCCGGCGCCCTGCTGCTGGACGGCGGCGATACCTGGGGCGGCGGTTCGGGCACCGGCGTCTGGACCCATGCCCAGGACATGGTGGACGCCCAGCTACTGCTGGGCGTGGACATCATGACCGGTCACTGGGAATACACCTTCGGCGCCAAACGGGTACAGGAGATCCTGCAGAACGACTTTGCCGGCCACATCGACTTCGTGGCCCAGAACGTGGTGGATGTGGACTGGGAAGAGCGGGTCTTCAAACCCTACGTGATCCGCGAGATCAACGGCGTCAACGTGGCGGTGATCGGCCAGGCCTTCCCCTACACCCCCATCGCCAATCCCAGGCACCTGATGCCGGAGTGGTCCTTCGGCATCCGGCACCGGGAGATGCAGGAGAGCGTCGATCAGGCCCGTGCCGAAGGCGCCGAGGTGGTGGTGGTGCTGTCCCACAACGGCATGGACGTGGACATCAAGATGGCCGGACTGGTCAACGGCATCGATGCCATCATGGGCGGTCACACCCATGATGCGGTCCCGGCCCCCCTGGAAGTCAGAACCCCCGACGGCGGCACCTGTCTGGTCACCAACGGCGGCTCCAACGGCAAATTCCTCGCCGTCCTGGACCTGAACTTCGCCAAAGGCCGGATCGAGGGATACCGTTACCATCTGCTGCCGGTGTTCGCCAACCTGATCGACCCCGACCCGGAGATGAGCCGATATATCGAAGACCTGCGCCATCGCACCGTCACCTTCGACGGCGAGACCTTCCGCATGGCGGACAAGCTGGGCGAGGCACTGGCGGTCAGCGACGACCTGCTCTACCGCCGCGGCAACTTCAACGGCACCTTCGACCAGCTCATCTGCGATGCCCTGATGGAACAGGTGGATGCCCAGATCTCGTTTTCTCCCGGCTTCCGCTGGGGCACCACCGTCCTGCCGGGCATGCCCATCACCTTCGAGCACGTGATGGACCAGACCGGCCTCACCTACCCGGCGGTGACCCGCAATGAAATGAGCGGCGAGATGATCAAGACCATCCTTGAAGACGTGGCCGACAACCTGTTCAACAAGGACCCCTTCTACCAGCAGGGCGGCGACATGGTGCGCGTGGGCGGGCTGCGCTATGCCATCGACCCCACCCGGGACATCGGCGAACGCATCACGGCCATGGAACTGGACGGCAAGCCCATCGACCCGAACGGCACCTATGTAGTGGCAGGCTGGGCCAGCGTGCAGGAACAACCCATGGGAGACACCGGCCGCAAGATCTGGGACGTGGTGGCCGATTATCTGCGGGATCACCAAACCGTACGCATCACCGACCTCAACGAACCGGTGCTCAAGGGCGTGGACGGCAATCCCGGCCTGGCTCCGGCCGGTTAACTGCCGGAGCCAAAGGAATTTGTCCGATAATTGGAGGGTGTCCAGTTCGGAATGATCTCCTGAATGACCGTCACCGGTCCCGGACGACCGAAAAAATAGCCCTGGTGGCTATGGCAACCGATCCGGCTCAGCCACTCCCAGTGCTCCCGGGTTTCCACGCCCTCGGCAATCACCCTGATACCCAGCGTACCCGCCAGGGCCACGATGGTCCGGGCGATGGCCGCATCGTTGGGATCAATGAGCACATCCCGGACGAACGACTGATCGATTTTCACATCGTCCAGAGGAAGGCGCTTGAGATAGCTCAGGGAAGAATACCCCGTGCCGAAATCATCCAGGGCAAACGTGATACCCAGGGCCCTTAACTGCTGCATCTTGTGGATCACCTCTTCCACGTCTTCCAAGAGCAGGCTCTCGGTGATCTCCAGCTTGAGACGGCAAGGATCGGCACCGGTGGCATTCAGGGCCCGCAGCACCCCGGGCACGAAATCCGGGTGCCGGAACTGGCGGGCACTCACATTGGCCGAAATCTGCAGGTGCATCAGGGAAGGATCCCGCGCCCATTGGGCCAGTTGGGCACAGACGGACTCCAACACCCACTGCCCGATGGGAAGAATCAACCCCGTATCCTCGGCCAGGGCGATGAACTCACCGGGGGGCACCAGCCCACGATCCGGACTCTGCCAGCGCAACAGGGCCTCGGCACCCGCCAATTGACCATCATCGTCCACCATGACCTGGTAATACAGCAGGAACTGCTCATCCACGAGCGCCCGGCGCAGATCACCTTCCAGGGCGGCCCGGGCAGCCACCCAAGCCTGCATGCCGGGGTCGAACAGGCGCATGGTATTGCGTCCCGCGGCCTTGGCCTGGTACATGGCCAGATCAGCCCGCTTCATGAGTTCGTCCACGCTGACCGGTTCACTATCAAACAAGGTGATGCCTATGCTGGCGGTAGTGTGATGTTCCTGGCCGTTGAGGAGATACGGGTGGTTCAGAGCGGTCAGGATCTTATCGGCGACAATCTCCACCTGCTGCGTGGCCTCCTGGAGATGGTGGCTGAGCAGGCACAGCATGACCACGAATTCATCCCCGCCCAAGCGGGCCACGGTATCAGACTCATGCACACACCCGCGGATGCGACCGGCCGCCTGCATGAGCAATTGATCACCCAGATGGTGGCCCAGGGTGTCGTTGAGGATCTTGAAGTTATCCAGGTCGATGAACAACAGGGCCCCATGGCGATGCTCGTGGTGACAGAGACTGACGGTCGCCTCCAGCCGTTCCGTCAGCAGACGCCGATTGGGCAACTGGGTCAGAGGATCGAAGAAGGCCAGCGCCCTGATCTCTTCCTCGGCCTGTTTACGGGCGGTGATATCCCGGGCAATCCCATGGTATCCGGTAATCTTGCCGCTCTCATCCCGCGAAGGGAGCGCACTGGAATTATGCCAGCGCCAATGACCATCCTGGTGCCGCACCCGGTATTCGATATCCTGCACATGGTGACCGTGTTGCATGACGCTGGCAAACACCTGCTCACAGATGTGCAGATCCTCCGGGTGAACGAACTCAGAGAAATGATGACCCAGGATGCTTTCCGGGTCATGCCCCATGAGGGCCTTCGAGCTTGGGGAAATAAACTCGAAGTATCCCTCGGATGAAATCAGATGGATGATGTCGTGGCCATTTTCCACCAAAAAACGGTATTTCTCCTCGGAGCGCCGCAGATCCATCTCCGTGCGCTTGCGCGCCGTGATGTTGTCAATCACGACGGCAAAACCGCCCGGGCCGGTCTGGAAGGCGCCAACACTGAATACTTCGCCCACGGACTCCAGGTGCTGCTCAAATAAAGTGGCCTGTCCCGTGAGCGCCACCTGCCCGAAGCGACGGATCAACCCGGGCAGTTCCGGCACCGGGTAGACCTCGGTGGCCCGTCGGCCCAGCACATCGGCCACCTTCAGCCCGGTGTGGTGCTCAAACGCCGGGTTGGCCATGGTGAACACGTAATCGCATGGCTCACCCCGCCCATCCAGGATGATGTCGTGTACGGCCACACCGCTGAGGGAATTGTCGAACAAGGCCCGAAAACGGGCTTCGCTGCACTTGATGGCCCGCTCCGCCTCCTGGCGCTCATTCACCTCCCGACTCAGAATCCGGTTGGCATCCTCCAGGGAACGGTGGCTGCGCTGCAACGCCTGATCGTACTGCAGGGTGCGCAGATAGCCACGCAGTACCAGCAGGCCCAGACCAGCGATGACCAGCCAGGAGAGGCTAAATATCAAGAATTTCCGCCACCAGGAGGCCATGATCATGTAGTTCGCCTCGCCGGCCACTACCAGGAAGGGCAAATCCCGTACAGCCTGGGCCGTGTAGAAACGGTGTATCCCGTCCAGCGGCGAGACAATGGCAAAATGCGTGGTATCCGACACATCCTGGATGAGAGGATCCACCTCGCCATCCCCCACCGGCTGGCCCAACCGGGCCTCAAAATCCGGGATGTCATCCCGGGGGCGCCTCGCCAGCAAACGGCCTTCCTTATCCAGGATGGTCAGAGTGCTCCCGGGCGTTAGTTCGATACGTTCCAGCCAGTGGTCGAAGAAGCCCAGATCCAGCCGCACACCCAGCAACCCGGCAAATCGCCCCTCTGCATCACGAAGAGCCTGGGCATGGGTGACGAGAAACCGTTCGCACTCATGGGACCACAAGGTACGGGAAACCTGCCGCTCCAGGCTGGGGGCGGCATGCAGGCTCAGAAAATGGCGCTGCGTGCTGATGTCGTAACCGATTTCCTGGGGATCCCCGGAGGTATGGATCATCACGCCTTCGCGATCAAACAAGGCAATGGTCCGGGCATGGGGCAGGAAACTCCGATGCCGCTCCAGCCACTGATTGATTCGGGCGTGGGCTTCCGGATCACCTTCGGGTGGAGGGAAATTCAAGAGGTGGATCTCGCCAGCCATGCTGCTGAGCAGGGCGCCGCTGGTTTCAAAGGCGGCATACAGCCACTCACTCACCAGCACGCTGGTGGCATGGGTACGCTGGCGGGCTGCCTCCATATCCTGCTCCCTGGAAGTGAGCAGATCCCAAGCCATCACCAGTGCCAGCGTCAGGCACAAACCCAGATAGAGCATCCAGGCCTTGAAGGCGACACTCAGGTAGGGGGCTCCCCCTGGCAGTGGGGCATGGTTCAACAAGGTTGTCCTGACACAGGCATCACGGATCTATCCCGAAACATGACGAGGGCGGATCATCCTGACGAAGTCACGGCCGACCCTGGCAGATTGTGTCCCTTCAACTCTACCTCAAGCTGCCATGGGCGCGCATGCAGGATCAGGATGTAACCATGCCATTCTTCCGACCGATGGCGTTGCCGCCCTCAGCGGGACGGCATCTCCGCCATCAAACCTTGAAACGCCCCACCAGATTCTGCAACTCCGCCGCCAGCCTGGCCAGCTCGTCGCTGGCCAGGGCAATCTGATCGGAACCGCTCGACGTCTGTTCCACAGCCTGGGCAATATTGGTGATATTGCGGTTGATCTCCTCGGTCACCGCCGACTGCTCCTCGGCGGCACTGGCGATCTGGGCATTCATGTCGTTGATGTTGTTGACGGCACCGCTGATGGCCTTAAGGGACTCGCCGGCCCGGGCGGCCTGGGTCACGCTCTGGCGCGCCTTGCCCCGGCCCTCCTCCATCACCTTCACGGCACCCACCGCTCCCGACTGCAGCCGTTCGATCATGGCCTGGATCTCCGTGGTGGAGGATTGAGTGCGGCTGGCCAGCGTCCTTACTTCATCGGCCACCACCGCAAAACCTCGCCCCTGCTCACCGGCCCGGGCCGCCTCGATGGCGGCATTCAAGGCCAGCAGGTTGGTCTGTTCAGCGATACCCCGGATCACCTCCAGCACCTTGCCGATATCGTCACTGTCCTCGGACAGGCGGGTAATCACCCGGGAGGCGTTCTCCACCTCATCCGCCAGCAGCTCAATGGCGCGAATGGTCTCCCTGACGACCTTATCCCCCGAAGCGGCCTCCTCACGGGTGGTGGCGGCGGCTTGGGCCGCCTCGGAAGCATTACGTGACACCTCCTGCACCGTGGCCGTCATCTGGTTCATGGCCGTGGCTACCTGATCGGTTTCAGAATGCTGCCGCCGCACCTGCTCACGGGTCTCCTCCGTGGTACTGGACAACTCCTCGGCCGCTGCCGCCAACTGGCTGGAAGCCGCGCTTGCCTGCCGGACCAGTTCACGAATCTTGCCGACAAACTCGTTGAAGGCCCTGGCCAGCTCGGACAGTTCATCCCGACCCTGGGCATCCAGTTGACGGGTCAGATCACCATCCCCCCGTGAAATTTCGTGCAGGGCATCGGATAACCGGATGATGGGACCCACGATGATCCGGGCCAGGAAGACGGCGACGGCCACCCCGACCGCCACTAACATCAGCATGCCCAGCAGCATGTGCATCACCATCTGGTTCACACCCTGGCTGACGATGGCGTCGATCTGCTGCCGCGGTATGCCCAGAAACAGGATGCCGATGACCTGATTGGAGCCATCCTTGATCGGCTCATAGACTGTAAGGTGGGATACGCTCAGGATCTGCGCCTCCCCGATGTAGCGCTGCCCCGACGAAACCGGCACAAAGGCTGAACTGGACTGTCCGAGCTGCGTACCCACGGCACGACGCCCATCGGGCAGACGGACACTGGTGGTCACCCGGGTAAAGTCACTGCCATCCCGGGCAAACACCGTTGCCAGCACACCCAGTTCCTGTCCCAGTCTGTCCACCGCCTCGAACCGGTCATTGAGCGGCTGGCCCTGGGCATCCACCAGTTTCCCGTCCACCAGACGCAATGCACCCCACTCGGCGGCCACATAGTTCCTGGCTGACCAGATATCCCCCTCGATCTTCATCCTCAGGGTATGATCCACCAGGACATGCCCCATGCGACCGGCACCCTGGCTGGAAATAAGCAAGGCGGCAATACCGATCAGAACCAGAAGAATCACAGTGACGCCAATCAGACGCGTCCGGATGGTCAGGTTATTCCACATGGTATCGGCTCTTCTCAGCAAGTGTCAGGGATCTGCGCGCTACACTCCCCACAAGGGAAAAACCGAGCAACACTCCCGCCGTCACTCTTAATGAGTGGGGGAATCCGGAGCATGCAGCCTGACTGGATTCCCGATTGCACGGGAATGGCTCACTCAGAACATCCCAAGCGGGCATTGCCCACTGACGACAGCATGCGCGCGCAACGACCAATCGCGGCGATACTTTATACTTAGTCTAAAGTTTTTGCATCCAATCCCCTGGGCCAGCGACACCGTCTGGCCATGTTTTTTCTGCATCCATCGAAAACCTCACTTACAAACCCGTATCGGCCTTGCCCGAGAAAGCTGAAATATAGGCATGGCAGGTCTGGGCATCCTCCGCCAGCTCCAGCAGGCTGAGAGTACGCCGTTGCCACTGCCCAAACTCCAATGCCTCGGAGGATCGTGACATGTCCTTGAAGCCCATGGTCCAGTCCGAAAAGATCCGCTGGGTGATATCCCCCTCCGCCACGACGCGGATATCCTCATGGCGGGGATCAAGGCGAATACGTGACATGGTGGCCTGCACATGCTCGAAGGGCCCCTCCAGCATCTGCATGAACTGACCATCCTTGTAGATCAAAAAACCGGTCACGCCCAGCCGGGCATTGGCAATACGCGAAGGACCGAGGATCTGCCGCAGTGACTCACCATCCATCGGTTTAACGGCACGGCTGACATACAGGATGAAGTAATCCGAACGGTGTTCCGTCAACCGCTCGGACTGTGCCTGGGCATCGATCAGCCCCATGAACACTTCCCGGGTCACGGGAGGGTAAAACAGATAGCCCTGAAACAACTCACATCCCCCGTTCAGCAACTCCAGGTGCTGCCCCTGCGTCTCCACCCCTTCAGCCACCAGGGTCAGCCCCAATGCCCGCCCAAGACCAATGACGGCCCTGACCACCGTGCGACTCTCATGACGGGTCTCAATGCCATCCACGAAAGCCCGATCGATCTTCAGGATGCTCACCGGCAAACGGGTAAGCTGAGCCAGAGAAGAATAACCCGTACCGAAATCATCCACAGCCAGCTGCATTCCCAGGTCCGACAAACGGCGAAGCACCCGAAGATTGGCATCAATATCCGCCATCAACGCCGTCTCGGTCACCTCCAGCACGATGCGGGAAGGATCGGCGGCCGTTTCCTGGAGCACCGTGCGCATATCATCCACCAACGACTCATCGGTCAGCTGACGGGCAGACAGATTGATGGAAACATACGGAGCCTGCGTTCCCCAGCGACGGCGCCAGTCCACCTCTGCCAGACACCCGGCACGGAACACCCACAGACCGATGGGCAGGATGACGCCGCTCATCTCCGCAATGGGAATGAAGACGGCAGGAGACACCTCTCTTTGATGGGGAAACCAGCGCAGCAGCAATTCGGCACCGACAATTCGCCCACGATCCGAGGACAGGATGGGCTGAAACCGTACCTGCAGTTCCTGGTTCTCGATGGCCACCCGCAGCCCCTGGGTCACATTAAGCCGCTGCAAGGCCTGATGATGCTGGTAATCATTGAAAAACTGCCAGCCATCGCGCCCCTTCTGCTTGAGGGCATGCAAGGCCGTCTCCGCGCAACGCAACATGTCATCGGCACTGTGGGTACCGCCCTGCCCCGTGGCCACCCCGATGCTGGCGGTCACAATCACCGGCACCCCGTTGATCTCGAAAGGCTGGCGCATGGCCTCGTTGAGACGCTCGGCGAGACCGGCAATGGCCGCCGGCTGCCCCACCTGCTCCGCCAGTACCGCAAACTCATCCCCGGCCAGACGGGCCACCGTATCGCCCGGCCGGACCTGCTCCAGCAGGCGCCCAGTCACCTCCAGCAGCAACGCATCTCCAGTCTGGCGATCATGGCTGTCATTGATCAATCTGAACCCATCCAATCCCAGATGCAGCAGGGCAACATTCAGTCCATGCCGACGGGAGCGTGCCAGTGCGTTGCTCAGACGCTCGTGCATCAGGGATCGGTTGGGTAAACCGGTGAGCGCATCATGGGTGGCACGCCAGAGCAGTTCCTTCTCCGCCTGCTTGCGCGCGGAAATATCCAGCACGGTCACCACCAGATTCCACACACCATGCTCCTGAAACTTGGCGATGGAGGCCTCCAGGGACAGGAAACTGCCGTCCTTGTGATACCCGGTGATTTCGGCCCGCTCCGACATGCGCCGCTCATCTTCCGGGCCTTCGAGGAACTGACGATAAAACTGCGCATGCCGTTCCCGCATGTGCGGCGGCACCAACAGATGCACGGACTGGCCGGCCAGTTCACCATCCTCATAACCGAACAGCTCATAGGCCCGCCGGTTGACATGGATCAGCATCCCCTGCGCATCTGCCGTGAGGATGGCGATATCCGCGCAGGCCAGGATATTCTGAGCCAGTCTGGATCTTTCCCGACCCTCGGCATGCGTGGTGGACACGAACTCTCCAAGGGGCGCGCGCATCGGCAAACCCAGCGTCGTGGAAGACGACCGATAGCGTTCAGGAATCAGCGGCGGAATACGACCGAAGCTTTCAATGATGCTGAAACCGCCATTGGCATTGCAGCGCGCCAGGTAAGTGTTGATCCGGGCATGACCAAGCTCCGGCACCATGTCCACCTCGCCCTGGGGCGCCATGACCCGCACCTGCTTCAAGGCCGAACACAACTCATCAGGCGCCGTGGAACCAGCCTGCAGGACAGCCTGAGCGAACGCATGCACACAGACGTAAGCCCCTTCGCCGAAATGGGTCAGAACACCATTCCCCTTGGGCCAGACACCGGTTACATCCGGCAGCCCGGACAGACGCCGGAGAAGATCACGGTTGGCCGGGGTATCCACCGACATGAAATAACTGTTGACGACATGGATCCCCTGGCGCGCCTCCCGGGAAAGCTGTCCCGCCATGACCTCATCGAAATGGCCGGTCACCAGGGCCATGCGCCGGTTCAACCCGATGGCGGCGCAGCGACGAAACAGCCTGACCTGATCCTGGCCGGAAAAAAAGGGCACGAACACATCGGCCCCGGAACGGCTCACCTGCTCCAGCAGAACCGCCAGGCCCTGTTCGCCGACATCGAAAGGCAGGTACTCATCCCCCACCACATCCCCGCCCAATGCAAGCAGGGCCTGCTTGGCGGCATCAATGGAACCACGGGGCCATTCGTAGTTATTGCCGGCAAAGAACATCTTGAGCCCATGGCGCTCGGCCATGAACGGGATCATGGGCTCGATCTGCTGATTGGGCAGCGCGGCAAAACTGAAAAAAAAGGGCTCGCGGATGCTGCCCTCATGGAAGGAAAAATTCAGCAGGGGCACGCGCCGGGGCGCCGCCACCTGGGTGGCCACTGTAATCCGGGAATTGGACAACAGATTACCGACCATGGCCACGCAGCCATGCTCATCCACCAGACGCATGGCCGCAGGCAAGGCCGTTTCCGGAAGACTGCCGTCATCCTCGATCACCAGCTCCAGAGGACGCCCCAGAATACCCCCGGCCTCATTGATCTCATCCACGGCCATTCGGGCAGCCCGGCAGATTTCCTCGCCGTAAAGACCGGCTATCCCGGTCAGGGGGGCCATCAGACCCAATCGAACGGAAACTGACAACGGCAGGGACATGGCGGATATACCACGTGATGCGCCATTACGGCAGTAATAGATTGATGATAACCGATCAGGTCATGATGATGGTGTTGCTGCCCCTTGAGGGCGATCAACAGTCTTCAGGCCCGGGCTTGATCGACACGCCTTGACACCCTCCCCCTCATGAGATTTCAGTGAATGGCGGCGGTCCGCGGCGCTGGATCTTCTCTGCATACATGGCCTTGTCCGCGCGGTGCAGCAAGGCCTCGATATCCTCGTCGGAGTCCCAGATCACCGCGCCGATGCTTGGCCCCCTGTAGTCGATGACCACCCCATCCAGATCAAATGTTCCCATGAGAGCAAGACCGATACGGTCCGCAAATTGCCTCGCCTGAAGCTGAGATTCCGTTTCATCACATGAGCCAGGGGCCACCGCCAGAACGACGAACTCATCGCCTCCATAGCGGGCGGCAAAATCCCCCTCCCGAAGGGCCGCGCTCAGACGCCGGCCAAACTGCACCAGAAAATAATCGCCGCTACGATGCCCGAAACGATCGTTGATCTGCTTGAAACCGTCCAGATCAATGAACAACACCATCACCACCGACTCCCCCAGCCGGATGGCCTGCGACACCATGCGCTGGGCCGTCTCGAACAGATAGCGGCGATTAGGCAACCCCGTCAGGGGATCATTCAGCGCAAAACGGCTCAACTCACGGTTGGCGGCCTGGAGCTGCTCGTAGTCCCGGAGCCGGATCGCCAGCAGGGAAAGGTAGTTGGACAAGGCGATCAGCAACAGACCATCACCGCCGGTCGGGTCCACCGGCTCATCAGCCAGGACCAGGATGCCGCCTTCCAGATCCTTGTGCGTGGCCGCGGTGAGCAAACCCACCGCCCCTCCATTCCCAAGACCCAACCGGGTTCGCAACCCGGCAATGGCCTCCATTGGCCAACCCTTCAGCAAGGATGGATTGTCCCTGGAGTGCATGCAATTCACTGAGTCACCCAATTGCGCCAGCACCTCCCTGATGAGTTGCTCATAACCGCCCGGCTCCTGCCCCTCCTCCACCACGGGGCGACCGGCCTGCATGCGAAAACAAACAACATGCCGCCAGACAGGGAGAGCCTCCAGGCGCCTGGCCACCTGCTTCAGGGTCTGATGAAGATTGCGGGCCTCAACACACAGATTGCCGATCTCCGAGGCAATGGACATCTTTTGCACCAGCGCTTCGGCCCGCTCCGCCCGATAGTTGGCGGTATCAAGATTGATCTCTCGCAACAGTTGGGCGGAGATGACTTCGGCAAACATGCCGACGATGGCCATGGCCTCGGGAGTCACCTCCACCGGCTGACAACTGGCGCCACAGAGGGTGCCCTGAACCGTGCCGTCGGCACCACGGATGGGGAAAGTGAGGTAAGTCTTCACGCCCAGGACGGTGCTGGCCAGTGAATCCGGCCAGCGTTCATCCACATCATTGATCAACAGGCGCTCACCAGCCAGGACACGGCTGCAGAGGGTGTCCTCCCAGGGAGCCGACATACCGGGGAGGATCTGCAGCTGATCGGTGTTATGGGTGAACAGGACCGTCTGAGTGCCCTTGTAAACCCGGGTGAGGAACACCGACTCAAGACCGGTGACCCGCTGGAGAATATCCAGCAGGGGTTGGATGGTCGCCGCCACGCCTGGTGCCGTGGCGGCCCCGGCGGCAAATTGTTGGATCTCTTGCAGCCACATTCTGCAAGTATAGGTCGTTATCCGTAAGCAGATCGAGTGCTCGGCGGGTCGTTCCGGGAAAGGCGTCGGGGCCGATCCTGTAGACAGATGATCCCCGTGCGCTGCCTGCCTGTGAAGTGGCCGGGTGGGCGTGGAATATTAGGGTTGAGGCATGTAATGGCCGCAAGCTATGCTCGATAACGGGTGCGGTGGTGATCCTCCCTGGGGGAGGCAAAGCGCCCTGCGCGAGATGTCCGGTTCGAACCCGTGCACCACCGACACCCAGTCATGCCAAAAACGCCCGGACCAAGCCCGTAACGATCACGCCCAGGGCGGCGAACAAAACCATCACCGCCAGATCCACCGAGGCTGCAGCCAACCCTATGGCGGCCAGCATGAGCAGAAAACCTTGAAAGACCAACTTCATGGACCATCTCCCGAGAGATCTTGAATATCTTCTCGTCACGGGCTGTGGATTGCCGGTCGCCTTACCCAGGCGCTCCAGCGCGGCAATCACCTCGCTGGCGTCGATCTGTACTTCGATCACAGCCATGCTCCTGTAAGACTTGGCGAGCGCATCGGACTGTCGTGCTCATACCACGAAACGCTGCGGACGTTGCGGCAGAGGCGCCGCCAAGTCATTTCGGTTCATCCCCGCACCTGCGGGGAACGCGAAAAGCAAGGCGCTGGGCTGGGACTCGACGGCGGTTCATCCCCGCACCTGCGGGGAACGCCCCTTAACAAATACCAGGACGTTCTGGTGTGTCGGTTCATCCCCGCACCTGCGGGGAACGCTTGGCGGCGGCGTCGAACTGTTCCGACAGGGCCGGTTCATCCCCGCACCTGCGGGGAACGCGCAGCTCGGCCACGGACAGCTCGGCCAGTGCCCGGTTCATCCCCGCACCTGCGGGGAACGCGACCCTCGCACCGATACACCTGCCCATGCGCGCGGTTCATCCCCGCACCTGCGGGGAACGCCCGGAGGTTTGGGCAATAATGTCGGATCAGACCGGTTCATCCCCGCACCTGCGGGGAACGCTTACCCGCACAGGGAGGACCTACACAACCTGCCGGTTCATCCCCGCACCTGCGGGGAACGCTACCGTAATGGAGCCGAAGCAATGAATTTGACCGGTTCATCCCCGCACCTGCGGGGAACGCAACTGCTACGGCATCAGGGGAGACAGGGAAGGCGGTTCATCCCCGCACCTGCGGGGAACGCTCCATCCCCTTGGGCCAGTATTCCTTCTCCAGCGGTTCATCCCCGCACCTGCGGGGAACGCCACGTACGGCCTCTGAAAATCCGTCCATTTGCCGGTTCATCCCCGCACCTGCGGGGAACGCATTCGGCGAGCACTCGTCGATCCCTCGACGATCGGTTCATCCCCGCACCTGCGGGGAACGCCGCGGAAACCTCAGCCCGAAGGTCGCTCAGGCCGGTTCATCCCCGCACCTGCGGGGAACGCGACTCTCCTGATAGTTCAACACGCCCTCACGCTGGTTCATCCCCGCACCTGCGGGGAACGCCCGAAGTTTTTGACCCTGCCGACCGGCGTAAACGGTTCATCCCCGCACCTGCGGGGAACGCGATACATGGTAAGAAGAACACCGTCTCACTATGCGGTTCATCCCCGCACCTGCGGGGAACGCCGCCCCTCCGGTAGGTGAATCGGATCAGGGGCTGGTTCATCCCCGCACCTGCGGGGAACGCTCATCACTGGGAACGATGATGACTGTCTCGAACGGTTCATCCCCGCACCTGCGGGGAACGCTTGAACTATCAGGAGAGTCAGCACAACTCCTTCGGTTCATCCCCGCACCTGCGGGGAACGCTGGAGCATGGGAACGATCTAGCTGTGTGCAGCCGGTTCATCCCCGCACCTGCGGGGAACGCATGTTCTGCATGATGGCGGCATACGTTGAAGGTGGTTCATCCCCGCACCTGCGGGGAACGCTGGGCCGACGTGGTTTGTGGTTTCATACGAGGCGGTTCATCCCCGCACCTGCGGGGAACGCGGAGGCGGGATGTGTTGCTGCAACCCCTATCGCGGTTCATCCCCGCACCTGCGGGGAACGCAACTCCATTTCTACGTGCTTTTCCCCGCCAATCGGTTCATCCCCGCACCTGCGGGGAACGCGGCGCCGGACAGGCCACCACCGGCGGCACGGGCGGTTCATCCCCGCACCTGCGGGGAACGCGGGGATGAATCAAGCAAAAGCCCGCTCTACGGCGGTTCATCCCCGCACCTGCGGGGAACGCCAGATCTACGCCTTTGAGAGCGCGCCAGGGGTCGGTTCATCCCCGCACCTGCGGGGAACGCCTGACCCTGCAGCCAAGCCACAAAGGCATTGGCGGTTCATCCCCGCACCTGCGGGGAACGCGGCGATGCAACCCGGGGGCAACCCTGCACCCCCGGTTCATCCCCGCACCTGCGGGGAACGCGGTTTCCAGTAGCAGGGGGTTGAGCTTCTGGACGGTTCATCCCCGCACCTGCGGGGAACGCTGGCACACGGGGATGCTGTCCTTGACCTGGAGCGGTTCATCCCCGCACCTGCGGGGAACGCGGGGCTCGATGGCGCGGCCGGTGGCGAGCCGGACGGTTCATCCCCGCACCTGCGGGGAACGCGGCATGTGCTCCCGGTACCAGCCCTGGGACAACGGTTCATCCCCGCACCTGCGGGGAACGCTCTCCTGGGGGCTCCTGTGTTGTCAACAAAGCCGGTTCATCCCCGCACCTGCGGGGAACGCATTACCACCGCGTCTCTGGTAATCCAACAATTCGGTTCATCCCCGCACCTGCGGGGAACGCACACGTTCATCAACGTCCAACCCGACAAAATCCGGTTCATCCCCGCACCTGCGGGGAACGCGTCACCACCGCCGCGCATCAGGTTTGTCATTTCGGTTCATCCCCGCACCTGCGGGGAACGCTGGCGTCCAGCAGCCGCTTCCCTTCAGGATGCCGGTTCATCCCCGCACCTGCGGGGAACGCGCAGGGCCGGAGTACGCCGCCGGCCGCCCGAACGGTTCATCCCCGCACCTGCGGGGAACGCTCCGGCAAAAAACTGAGAGACGCGGCGCGGGCCGGTTCATCCCCGCACCTGCGGGGAACGCGTAGTGATCGACGAGCCGTTTCTGACGGCCGTCGGTTCATCCCCGCACCTGCGGGGAACGCGCCATCGCAACTGACCCGATAGGGCGAGCGGCCGGTTCATCCCCGCACCTGCGGGGAACGCACGGTGGCCGCGGTGAGCGTTGCCATGTTCGCCGGTTCATCCCCGCACCTGCGGGGAACGCGCCTACCGCAGCATGCACCCGGACGCCTCCGGCGGTTCATCCCCGCACCTGCGGGGAACGCGCGGCCCGCCTGAACTCCTCGCGAACGCCATGCGGTTCATCCCCGCACCTGCGGGGAACGCTACTTCGCCACCTCGATGAAGGCCTGCGCGACCGGTTCATCCCCGCACCTGCGGGGAACGCGGACTGGTTTACGGAATGGGGCATCAGCCAGCCGGTTCATCCCCGCACCTGCGGGGAACGCGAGTGGACGAGCACACGCAGCGCATCTCTGCGCGGTTCATCCCCGCACCTGCGGGGAACGCCACGTTGCGGTCAATGTGCCCGTCTGCCACGGCGGTTCATCCCCGCACCTGCGGGGAACGCGGTGGCTGGCGGTAGGCGAGGGGCCGAAAAAACGGTTCATCCCCGCACCTGCGGGGAACGCGTTGACGTGAGTCTGACCCCAGCGCAAGAGAGCGGTTCATCCCCGCACCTGCGGGGAACGCGCTGGACGTGCTACCCGGTGGCAGCCTGGTGGGGGTTCATCCCCGCACCTGCGGGGAACGCGGCTCCGCCAGGAGTTGAACAAGATCGGCGGCCGGTTCATCCCCGCACCTGCGGGGAACGCTATAGGCCCTGTTGAACGAGCAGGGGGTAGACCGGTTCATCCCCGCACCTGCGGGGAACGCGTGCCCGACGCACTTGACCATATCTCATCAATGCGGTTCATCCCCGCACCTGCGGGGAACGCTGTTCACTTGGTTGCCTCAGTTGCGGAGGGGGCGGTTCATCCCCGCACCTGCGGGGAACGCACGATAGCAGAGGGCTCCAGCGTTTGACGTGCCGGTTCATCCCCGCACCTGCGGGGAACGCAGTTGTCTTCCAACCACTGACACAACCGCTGCTGGTTCATCCCCGCACCTGCGGGGAACGCAACGCAGCTTTACATGGAAAGCAACGTCACGCCGGTTCATCCCCGCACCTGCGGGGAACGCTGTCACGACTTGCTGATATTTTCGCTCGGCGTCGGTTCATCCCCGCACCTGCGGGGAACGCATGAAACAGCCGCAACCCACAAAAGTAAGTGACGGTTCATCCCCGCACCTGCGGGGAACGCGGGAAGGGGTCCGTTGTGCATTCCACAAAGGCCGGTTCATCCCCGCACCTGCGGGGAACGCATTGCTGTGACACACGGTGGCGTGATCGCAATAGGTTCATCCCCGCACCTGCGGGGAACGCCTCGACCCCCTGGAAGGGCCGCGCTGGACTCCCGGTTCATCCCCGCACCTGCGGGGAACGCGGGAAAATCGCCATCATGACAACCTCGGTCATCGGTTCATCCCCGCACCTGCGGGGAACGCTATCCCGGTCGGCCACCCGCTGGCCGTCAAGACGGTTCATCCCCGCACCTGCGGGGAACGCCATATCCGTGATCACATGATCCCGGTACGGGTCGGTTCATCCCCGCACCTGCGGGGAACGCGTATTCATAGTGACCATCCCTGTCGGCAGGCCCGGTTCATCCCCGCACCTGCGGGGAACGCGTAGCGCCTTGCGCCTACCCTGATTTTCTGGGCGGTTCATCCCCGCACCTGCGGGGAACGCTCTGTCATGCTCAAGTTTCAGGCGGGCTTGGGCGGTTCATCCCCGCACCTGCGGGGAACGCGCCTCAACCGACGGGGCGGTCACCCCTACGATCGGTTCATCCCCGCACCTGCGGGGAACGCTTCTCCGCGCCCGAAGGCCGGGCCGCCTAAACCGGTTCATCCCCGCACCTGCGGGGAACGCTTGAGCTTCCATCAGGCCTTCTCCTCAAACATCGGTTCATCCCCGCACCTGCGGGGAACGCCACACCAAGGAGCTGCAGGCCGAGCGGGATGCCGGTTCATCCCCGCACCTGCGGGGAACGCGCGATGGATGCGGTCGGCGGCATGGATCAGGTCGGTTCATCCCCGCACCTGCGGGGAACGCTGGTCCAGCTCCCGTACCAGATCCTCCAATGGCGGTTCATCCCCGCACCTGCGGGGAACGCAACTGATAGGCCTCCTGCAGGATCGACACCGCCGGTTCATCCCCGCACCTGCGGGGAACGCGGGATCGCATTGGGGAGTGGCTGTATGGCGCGCGGTTCATCCCCGCACCTGCGGGGAACGCTGATCCACCATGCCTCAGCCATGACGCACCGCCGGTTCATCCCCGCACCTGCGGGGAACGCGCAGGCTGGTTGATCGGTTGATGGAGCACGGCCGGTTCATCCCCGCACCTGCGGGGAACGCGACAACTGAGTCGGGCCAGCAGACATATATCGCGGTTCATCCCCGCACCTGCGGGGAACGCTGGATTTGTCGTTCTCCCGAGCATGAAGCTGACGGTTCATCCCCGCACCTGCGGGGAACGCGATCGACCCGACCCCCTAAGCTGAGTCCGTATGGGTTCATCCCCGCACCTGCGGGGAACGCCCGATACGCCGGCTCATTTCAGCGTATACCTCCGGTTCATCCCCGCACCTGCGGGGAACGCTCAAAATAAAAAGCCATGTCCTGTTCTCCTTACGGTTCATCCCCGCACCTGCGGGGAACGCGGAAGGGTCAATGCCAGTTCAACTGTCTGCGCCGGTTCATCCCCGCACCTGCGGGGAACGCTTCGGGCGTCTTCTGAATACCGAGGCGGAAAACGGTTCATCCCCGCACCTGCGGGGAACGCGCGCCCAAGTTTGTCCACAAAGGGAAGCAGGTCGGTTCATCCCCGCACCTGCGGGGAACGCACCTGTGCGGTTTTCGCTGCCATTTCGTCCAACGGTTCATCCCCGCACCTGCGGGGAACGCTGGGTGCAGGCGGCCGCCATCCTGATGCCCGTACGGTTCATCCCCGCACCTGCGGGGAACGCCTGCCCCGCCGTGCTGCGGCGGCTTCCTATAGCGGTTCATCCCCGCACCTGCGGGGAACGCGGGCATAGGCCACGACCCTGGCCAGCACACCGCGGTTCATCCCCGCACCTGCGGGGAACGCGTTTATGTCTCCCGTGATCCCTGTTCCTGCTACGGTTCATCCCCGCACCTGCGGGGAACGCTGATCCTCTGCCGCTGTTTTCGGAAGAAATGCCGGTTCATCCCCGCACCTGCGGGGAACGCCTACCAGGTGGCCGCCCTGCCTGGACGGTAGGCGGTTCATCCCCGCACCTGCGGGGAACGCGTGCGGTACACAGTGGTGATCGAGAGCGGAGACGGTTCATCCCCGCACCTGCGGGGAACGCGATCGACAAGGCCGTCTCGATCCTGCAGGAGGCGGTTCATCCCCGCACCTGCGGGGAACGCACCCCATCATCGGCGGCAAGCACGACGGCAACCGGTTCATCCCCGCACCTGCGGGGAACGCGAAGACGTGCAGCGCCAGGCGGCCTTCAACGCGGGTTCATCCCCGCACCTGCGGGGAACGCGCCTTGGATTCGCCGGACTCAGGGTTGAACAGCGGTTCATCCCCGCACCTGCGGGGAACGCGGTCAGGACAACGTCTCGACGTTTTTCGCCTACGGTTCATCCCCGCACCTGCGGGGAACGCGCGGGTGCTGCGGACTCCATGTCCACGGAAGCCGGTTCATCCCCGCACCTGCGGGGAACGCTGCATCACCGGGTCCTCAGTCCATGCCACGAACGGTTCATCCCCGCACCTGCGGGGAACGCTCTAGGCCGGGGGCCGAAGGCAAGAACGCCTCCGGTTCATCCCCGCACCTGCGGGGAACGCGTGGACGGGGACATGCCCAACACCTGGCGCTACGGTTCATCCCCGCACCTGCGGGGAACGCTGGTTGCGCGGGAATGGCAGTTTGAGCAATCTCGGTTCATCCCCGCACCTGCGGGGAACGCTTCATGATTTCACTCCGGCAGTTGGTTGAGGGCGGTTCATCCCCGCACCTGCGGGGAACGCGACCGCTATTTTCGTGCCTTTGCCCGAAAAGCCGGTTCATCCCCGCACCTGCGGGGAACGCCTGCTGATGCTGACCTCCCGGCAGTGGTACCACGGTTCATCCCCGCACCTGCGGGGAACGCGGTGTATTGGGTCATACCCCAACCCCCTGCATCGGTTCATCCCCGCACCTGCGGGGAACGCGTATATCACCCGGTCAACGGTGAAGGTTTCAACGGTTCATCCCCGCACCTGCGGGGAACGCCCGGATTGCGCCCGTGGTGCTTGGGTTCCTGCCGGTTCATCCCCGCACCTGCGGGGAACGCGCGACGTTCGCCAAGGCCGCCGCCCTGGCTGGCGGTTCATCCCCGCACCTGCGGGGAACGCATGACGCCGGAGTACCGACCCACAAGGCGCCGCGGTTCATCCCCGCACCTGCGGGGAACGCCGTATCGTCGCTGTTGTCATTGCGTGTTGCAGCGGTTCATCCCCGCACCTGCGGGGAACGCGGCAATGCGGTAACAAATCTCCTCAGCTAATTCGGTTCATCCCCGCACCTGCGGGGAACGCAAGCTGGTATGAATGAAGAAACGATGCGCGATCGGTTCATCCCCGCACCTGCGGGGAACGCAGGCGCTGCCCAGACTCAAAGCATTCCACGATCGGTTCATCCCCGCACCTGCGGGGAACGCATATTCTGAGCCCGGTCAAGCATGAACCGCTGCGGTTCATCCCCGCACCTGCGGGGAACGCGCTCTTGTCCGGCTCCTGACTGAAAAACCCTGCGGTTCATCCCCGCACCTGCGGGGAACGCATCGCATGGTGTGTGCATGAGGCAGACCCTTACGGTTCATCCCCGCACCTGCGGGGAACGCCGGCCCACAAACCAATAGTCGGCAAGAAAGTGCGGTTCATCCCCGCACCTGCGGGGAACGCGCAAACGACACCTTCTCATACTTCCGCAGAAGCGGTTCATCCCCGCACCTGCGGGGAACGCGTGCGACAAGTTGGCGGACGCTATCTCTTGGCTCGGTTCATCCCCGCACCTGCGGGGAACGCTTCCGGATAATGCAGAGCCGCTGATTGACGAGCGGTTCATCCCCGCACCTGCGGGGAACGCTGACGATGCTCCGCCGTGTAATCGTTGGCCGACGGTTCATCCCCGCACCTGCGGGGAACGCCCCGCCTGGGTCCGGTAGCGCAGGACGTAGACCGGTTCATCCCCGCACCTGCGGGGAACGCGGGGATCAGGAGAAAATCATGCCCTTGACCCACGGTTCATCCCCGCACCTGCGGGGAACGCTGGGGGTGTATCTCCCCGGCGTTACACCGTTACGGTTCATCCCCGCACCTGCGGGGAACGCTTCCCCGGTTCGACTGTACCAGGCGCGACAGGCGGTTCATCCCCGCACCTGCGGGGAACGCTTCCATGGGGCGGTTCCCTCCTGGCCCGTGGCCGGTTCATCCCCGCACCTGCGGGGAACGCGCCTGGCACACCCGCGAGGATCGTTTCACTGACGGTTCATCCCCGCACCTGCGGGGAACGCCCTGCATGATCACCGCCAGGCAGTCCCCCGGGCGGTTCATCCCCGCACCTGCGGGGAACGCCTCTTATTGTGTCTCAAGCGGGAATATTAAGCCGGTTCATCCCCGCACCTGCGGGGAACGCCTCAGCCCGATCCGGCGTGACTTCTCAATCACCGGTTCATCCCCGCACCTGCGGGGAACGCCTTTGAGTAGCCAGCAGAACAGCACAGTTTGCCGGTTCATCCCCGCACCTGCGGGGAACGCGGCCACCCCGCCAGGGTGGCCGGTGTTCCAGGCGGTTCATCCCCGCACCTGCGGGGAACGCATTAACACGCTTTGCCGCTCGCACCTGTACGCGCGGTTCATCCCCGCACCTGCGGGGAACGCGACGCACTTGTTAAATGGGTGCCGGAAGTTAGCGGTTCATCCCCGCACCTGCGGGGAACGCCGGTCCTCAAGCATTTGCGGGGTCAGTCGCGTCTGGTTCATCCCCGCACCTGCGGGGAACGCGAGGGGCTCCCAGTCGGTCACCCGGTAAACGTCGGTTCATCCCCGCACCTGCGGGGAACGCATGTTCGATGAACAGCTGGCCGCCCGCGAAATCGGTTCATCCCCGCACCTGCGGGGAACGCTTTTCGTCCAGCTTGCCGGAACGCAGCGTGCCCGGTTCATCCCCGCACCTGCGGGGAACGCTATGTGCTCCGTCAGCAGCGCGCGGATCTGGTCGGTTCATCCCCGCACCTGCGGGGAACGCCTCTGGCTGCTGGCGTAGGCAGTGCTGTTGCCCGGTTCATCCCCGCACCTGCGGGGAACGCGATCCCGTCATGATCCTGCCGTCCACGGTGCGCGGTTCATCCCCGCACCTGCGGGGAACGCGTGGTGGCGTGGGAGGCGTTGTAGATCGTGATCGGTTCATCCCCGCACCTGCGGGGAACGCTTTTTCGACCCCTGGACGAGATCATAGGTCCACGGTTCATCCCCGCACCTGCGGGGAACGCGCTGTGAGTGTCGGCGGGAGGTCAAAGCCAGGCGGTTCATCCCCGCACCTGCGGGGAACGCAACGGCTGAAGCCCGGGATGCTGCTGAGGCTGCGGTTCATCCCCGCACCTGCGGGGAACGCCTTCGGGTCATTGCCGGCGCGGCGTGGTCTGGCGGTTCATCCCCGCACCTGCGGGGAACGCCCCCATTTCCTCCAGCTTCTCCCGGATGGCGCCGGTTCATCCCCGCACCTGCGGGGAACGCCTGTTGTGGACCGTCCGCCCAGACTCCGCGGACGGTTCATCCCCGCACCTGCGGGGAACGCGGCGTGCCGCCCCTCAGCGGTCAGTCGTTGGCCGGTTCATCCCCGCACCTGCGGGGAACGCACGTACCCTACGTTCCCCGCCGAATCCAGGAGCGGTTCATCCCCGCACCTGCGGGGAACGCTTCGTTCAGTGCTTCGCTTTGCATGTTGCTGTCGGTTCATCCCCGCACCTGCGGGGAACGCGCCAGGCAGGCCGCGCGCAACGCACAGGACGCCGGTTCATCCCCGCACCTGCGGGGAACGCTCTGTGGGCTATTTATAACTACAGCACGGACGCGGTTCATCCCCGCACCTGCGGGGAACGCCTGGGCTCCCCTCGGCTGTTCTTCACCGCCGCCGGTTCATCCCCGCACCTGCGGGGAACGCAGCTACTGGTCCGTGCCGAGTTCGGGTTCGGCCGGTTCATCCCCGCACCTGCGGGGAACGCTCCACATGTTCCAGCCCATGCGCGCCGGCCAGCGGTTCATCCCCGCACCTGCGGGGAACGCCTTACTGGCCGCCGTTTTTTTCGGCCATGGGGCGGTTCATCCCCGCACCTGCGGGGAACGCTCGGTTACCTTTTCGTAGCTCATGGTCGTTTCCGGTTCATCCCCGCACCTGCGGGGAACGCTCCCTGGTGCTGATCCGCCGCGCCTGGGATGACGGTTCATCCCCGCACCTGCGGGGAACGCGACCAGGTCCTGGGCCAGGCTCTCGGTCAGGGCGGTTCATCCCCGCACCTGCGGGGAACGCGTCTCCAGGCGCAGCCGGCCGTAAATCACGGACGGTTCATCCCCGCACCTGCGGGGAACGCGGAACGTCCGCCATTGAACTGCCGACCACCAGCGGTTCATCCCCGCACCTGCGGGGAACGCCAGCTCCGCCACCACGTCCTCCAGGCGTTCGTCGGTTCATCCCCGCACCTGCGGGGAACGCGGCTGCTGGAACTCCCGGAACAGGTCCGGGGACGGTTCATCCCCGCACCTGCGGGGAACGCGGCAGACCGTGCAGCCTGGCGACGTGCGCCGGCGGTTCATCCCCGCACCTGCGGGGAACGCGGGAATCAAGAAATTTTTGTAGGGGTCAGGAGCGGTTCATCCCCGCACCTGCGGGGAACGCACTTCCTCTAACCCCATGAAAAAATTAAATTTTTAAATCACAAAAAACTCTACCAACAGTTATTCCTTTCATTACACTTTCCAAGTTTTTAAAGAGCATTAAAAATCAAGTAGTTATACATAACAAACAGAGGCAGTCAGGATTTGTACCAACACATGCGCATCAGTTTCCTCCTTCATCCCCCACTGGATCGGGAAAAAAAGACACGAGTTTCATCCCGTCATGGTCCAATGGAAGGCGTCTGTTTTTACCGCAGGTCTGAAAATCAAAGCCAGCCTCTGTATTGGTGGACCAAGCCATCACGGCATTGCCATCCTCTATACCGGTTACCACCTGTTCCCAGATCATCTCACGAACCCGACGACTGACCTTCCCAACGTAAACCCCGGCTCGCGTTTCCAATAGCCAGATAGCCAGACGCCCACGCAAGCGCGGCGGCACATTTTCAACCACGATGACCAGCATCACCCAAAGGCTCCGCAAGAGGAATGGCTGGCGCCACAGATTCAGGCGCCGGTTCCGGCACTGCAAGCTCGCCGGCGGCAAGCACCTGTTCGATGGTAGGGATGATGCGCGCAAGCACGCGCTTCTCACGAAACATATCCCGGCAGCCCTGCCTGACCTGCCTTTCAATCTGACGCTGAGGCTTCGAAGCGATTTTGAAAGCGATCGGAACCACAGTATCAAACTTGAACAGGTCAGCGATATCGTAGACGAACGACAGTGGTTTTCCGGTATGAATGAAGCCCACGGCTGGAGCATAACCAGCAGCAAGCACAGCGGCTTCGGTCACGCCATATAAACAGGCTGTTGCCGCACTGACAGCTCTATTGATAGGATCTGCGGCATCCCATTCTCCCGGATCATAATGGCGACGCTCCCATTTGACGCCATGCTTGCGCGCAAGCATTTTGTAAATTTCCCGGACGCGCGCACCTTCGATACCACGAAGCTGCTCCACGCTACGTTTAGCAGGCGCCTTCTCCCCGAATCGAAGCTCGTACATCTTGCGCACGACTTTCAAACGGGCATCGGGATCCAGTGCAAGCTTGGCCTGATACAGCAGACGATCCGACCGGGCGCCCCCGGGTTGCCCGGAGGCATAAAGGCGAACACCCGCCTCCCCTACCCATACCAGTAAAGTTCCCACACGTGCAGCCAGCGCCGCCGCAGCATGAGAGACCCGGGTACCCGGCTCCAACATGATGCACGCAACGCTTCCCACAGGGATATGCATACGGGTACCAGTCTTGTCCACCACAACAAAAGCGCCGTCGAGCACATCAATCCGGCCCTTTTCAATGAACAACATGGAAATACGGTCCTTCATCGGGATCGGCCTCAGCGGTGGTAGCACGGTCTACAACCTCGCCAGGGTCAATAACCCACAGCCGAATGCCTTGGCCGGGCCAATACCATGTGACTGCAGGTTCCAGAACAGTTCGGGTGATTCAACTCGCAATACACCCTCAAAGGTAGTCTGCACAATCTTCCCGGCCTTGCCCCCTTTACGGAAGTGAAGCACCTTGCGACCCACGACCATCGCTTCCTGAAGCGAAGCCACACCTTCCAGCTTCTTTTGCAACCAGAGGGATTGTTGCTGCTCGTCAATCAGAGGGACACGGCAGCTTTTAACCCGCCCTTTTCCATTCATGCGGCCGGCCTCATCCTGAATCGTCTTGACCGGATTGGCCACCAGACGAAACCGCAGGGGCTGTCCTTCGGCCGCCTGCGGCTGAAACGGTCGAGTTGCAATGACGGTGGAACGTCCTCCCGAGGCAACAGGTTCCAGTGAGGACTGCATCAACACTTCGGCTTCACCACGCACTTGGCGTTCAAGACGGAAAAGAAATGGGCGAGAGGCATCCGGCTGATCAGGAAAAAGTCCCCACAAGCTGCGATGCCATTGATAGGGCTGCGTTGTATCCTGAAGAAGGACTTTACTTAGATACATCATCATGTCGCTCCTTGCTGACGATAACCGCAAGTTGCCTGGCACCAAACTGCCGATGCCCCGGCAAGGGGACATCCCTAACCATGCGTCGACTATCCCCTAGGTCTGTATTGCAGCTATACACAAGGCCGTAACCTGGTGATATCTCCGCCAAGGCGGACAGCACACAGTCCGCCTGACACCATCGCTCAAATAATGGGCGGGCCAACGGGCAGGAGCGCCGACCGAGAAAAGGGGTGTAAAACGGTTTTTTTACTGCCTCCGCTATGGTTTCCAGACCGAAGACCGCCGCATCCCGTTGCGCCAATACCAAGGTGAACCCAGCATCACAAAGATACTCCCGGCGTGACACCACGGGATGAGGATTAACACCACCACCTACCTTTCTGGCGTCCAGCACGGTGTGAAAGTCGGTAATGGTCACCGGATCTCTGCGAAGTCTTTGATCTGCCCGGATAGTCACTTCCAGACTGTCACCAAGATCAATCAACCTGTTCCGCTCATGGCGATGTATGCCCAGACATGCACCCAATAGACCGATAATCGCACTCAAGGTGGGAAACGGCTGTGTTGGGCGATAGTCTTCAAAGGTATGGGTGCCCCATGCCTGCATGGGACCTTCCAGCTTGAGAATCAGATAGTCCATGTTCAGACTCCGACATGTGCCACCCAATCCTTGAGTGCTTTCAAGGTCGGATGTTGGTGACATACCGATTTATCGGACAGCTTCATCGTGGTGCTAAAGACGCCGGTCTCGTCTTCCAGGCCGTAGCCTTCCCGGAGACGCTGAGAATATTCCATCAACTTTTCTGTGGAAGGCTCAAGGAAACCCTTGCTGCCATTGGAGCGAACCGGCGTTTCAAACGCATTGGCGAGGGAAATGGGCAAGTCGCTGAAACTGACCATGACCACATCGGCCAAGTTATGAGCTGCAAATGCCTGCTGCTTTGCAGACGGCACCACGGTTGCCATTAAATGAATCAGGTGCGAGGCAATTTCAAGTACTTCCTGGCGATCCGCGCCACCCAGATTCCGTTGCAACTGTCCCAGATTCAGACTGGCATAGCGATAAAATACTCCGGCACTGAATTCCTGGGTATTCAGGTGGCCCGCTCCGGTTTCCTCATCTGCATCCACCAGATCATCTACTGCGGTAAACCAGTCAATGTCGGCGTCCACGGCATGGGTGGTCAGTGCATGGGCCACCGACATGGCGCCGTCCACGGAGGTCATGACACCGGAAGTTGCCATGCGCCCGGATAAGGCCACATCCAGGCCGTGGCGTAGAGCCTCATCAAAGCGTTTGCCCTGTTTTTTCATTTCTTTTCGCAGTTTTTGCTCATCTTCGTCGGCGTCTCGTGCTGCCTTGATCTGTTCGCAATAACTGGCAATTTCTTCCGCCACCCACGGTGCGACTGCCCGGTGCTTGAAATCATCATCGGCCGCCACCTTGCCTTCATCAAAACCCAACCATTCAATGGCTGTGTCGATCAGGTCCGGTGGATAACGCTCTTCCAAGGCAGCATGCATGCGCTTGCGAAGACGGTCCAAGTGGCGAGTACGCGTGGAAGGTTGCCCCAAATGTTCACGGTAATACTCACTGGTCCGCATGGCCCGCTTGAGGCTCTGGCTGGAGATACGCACCCGGCGTACCCCCCCAAACACCGCGGACTTCTGCATATTCATGTCATCCCGGTTGAGACAGGACGGGCTGTGAGAAATCAGGACATGGATATTGAGGAAGTTTTTTTCAGTCATGGCATCATCCTTGGTCATCGGACAGATCAGCGGTTTGGGAAGTATTGGAGGACAGGTCGATTTCGGTTACCAGAAAGTCCCGCAGAAGATCCTGCTTGGCGGACCGTCCCCAGAAATGAAGGCTACGGCCCAGTTTATTGGCATCCATCCCCGGTGAGTCGGCTTGCTGGAAGAGTCTGCGCAATTGCTCCAAATCGCGGGGAGAATGGCTGCGCAAAACCTGAAACATGCGTACTTCGTTGACGCGCCCCTTACGCAATGCCCGCCCAGGGGCAAGGCCCGGGATATGGCGTCCCAAATATGGGAGCAAAAAGGCAAAGCGTTGGAGTGCGAGGCTGGGTTTTCGATTGCCCAGCCAGCGGTAATAGGCGGGTAGGTCGGCCACGGCATCCAGGTTTTTCACCCGGCGCAGGTCAGCCTGGCCACCAGTGCCGAGCCGCTGGTAGGCATCAACTAGTGGTATGAAAAAATCCGTTTTCTCCGCTTGATTGTTCTGTGCTGTCATGCCACTTTCTCCTTCGATTCAGACTCTCGTAGTGCCACATCCAGTGCGCGCCTGAACTTTGCATAGGCGGTCATGCCCTCGACCGAGTGCCGATAGGGCGCTGTCAATTCATCGAACAGCCGCCGAGCGATCTGGTGTAGAGCGTGAATGAATTCATCCACAGCCACTCTGGCTTCACGTCGATCCATCTGGCGCAACAGTTCATGAAGTCTGTGTCCCGTCGCCTGATAAAAGTGTTGTTCAGCCAGCGGGTAGACAGCAGCGCCGCATTCCTTGGCAAATCCATAGGTTTTACGGCGAAGCTCATCCTTCACCCGCAGGGCTTCATCAATGGCGCGTTGAACCTGCCTTTCGCTGATACGCCAGTCCATGGGGAGGCTGTAGAGTTCGTGTCGACGCTCAAGCACCGCCGCCTGATTGACCCGGTAACCGGCAACAATCATGGCAAAACGCCTTTCACGTGCGCTCAGAGCACGTTCAAACACGTCGAGGAACTGGGTAACCACCTGCGCAGGCTGACGCCCCCCGCCTGCATGCTGCTCTCGTTGAAGCAGATAATGATTCATCCAGGTCCAGGCCGGCGCCATGGTGGTGAACGACAGATAGCGGTCACGGGCGCGTTCACCCTTTTTCAGATCCCATAGCCTGGGACTATGCGGGTGATGCCAAAGCCCCTCCACGGTGTAATTGAATTTTTCTTTATTAAAGGCGGTGTAAACCCGGCTGGTCGGCAGGCCACAGGCATCACAAGACTGTCCCTCTTCTGATTCCGCAAGTTCCAGACGGGCGGGTTGCCACAGCAGCCCCCTTTCCAGACCGATGTCGGCGGCAGGTATCATTTTACCGGCCACCAGCGGCTCCACCCAGTTGGGTATGAACTGCGTTGCATCCCGGTAAATTCGATCACGCTCCTCGGCGGAGAGGACGTTCAGCCAGACGGTTTCCCGCAGATCAGCGCCAGCCACCAGCGTGGTAACCGGTGCCCCGCCCCGCAATCCACCCTTGAATCCCCCACCAAAACTCGGGCAGTTGGAAGCTTGATTGAACAAGGCAATCGCAGCACAACCAGGACAGACGGCATGAATCTCCCCGGCATCATTAAAAAAGGCGTGATTGTTGCCCTCGGGCAATCCCACAAACAGTTTCTGGATAGGAGTCGGATCCTTGGCTGACACCCCGCGGCTCTGCATAAAGGGGGTCGCAGGATGGTCCAGGCGGAACCAATCCAGGTAAGAAGCGGCGGCTGAATCAAAACACTCCGAGGTGATGGGTGAGGCGACGCGCTCACGTAAGACTTTTCGATTCTCGGGGAGAAGAATGGTCTGCACCAGGCAGATCAGCAACTGTATGGCTGCCACTTCCATGTCATCCCGAGACAGGCTCACCGACCATGGGTGATCCTCGGTCAACAACTGGCGTAACCCAATACGCTGGACGGTCACCCCATCCCGACTACGGACAGGAATCCAGTCGGACTCCAGCAGGCACTCCATGGCAAACCTCCTTTGAAGTCGATGGTGAAGCCCTTCGCAGGAAGGGCACACCTTGACTCTAGCACTTAAAAATAAAAACACAAGGTATTATCTTGAAGAAAAAATCCCCACCTTTGAGACAATGGTGACGGCCTGATTCAGGCCCGCCCCTTCTTGGGGATGCACCGGTATTCTCTTGTATCCGGTTTGGAGTATTTTCCCTGTTCCCCAGATCACTGGGGCTGTGACGGGAGGGAGGAATCGCCCTCCCGCCATTCCAGCCCGATCTCCCTGGAATACCTCATCGCACCGACAGACCAACTGCCATCAGCCTGTGGTTTCAAGATTAATCGGTAACGCCCCTGCTCATCCTGATCATCCAACGCCGCCTTCCAGCCTTTGGGCGCATTGACAGCGTTGAGATCCTCGGCTTCGCGGCGATCAAAATCATCAAGGGCAGATTCCTGACGACCATCCAGGTAGGCAACCCCCTGAGGCATGCTTTGCAGCAGCAGCACCTTAAGGCCATTGTCCCCATCACGCGTCATGGCCGCCGCGTTGGCATCGGTATCTTGCAAGGGCATCATGTCGGCTTCGGCAAGCTGGCGAGCACCGAAAAATTTGCCCAATGCTGAATTCTGGAAAGTCTCCCAGTTCTGGACAACAGCTTCCGGCTCATCCAGCCAAGCTTCTTCCGAGTACACGGACTCGATCCAAGGGCGGTAAACATCAGGGAACGTAATCCTGTCCGTTTCCTGTAACCGGCGGTGAGTTCGCCACAACACCCGACGATACCGGTAGATGACTTCGTGCAGACCATATTGCTCATCCGGCGGCAACAGCACCGTGCAGCGGGGGTCTTCAAATCCGGCCGGCCGATCAGTGCGTGGGTGACGATGCAACCGCCCCATACGCTGGAACAGCAAATCCACGGGGCAGAGCTGAGTGATCAACCAGTCAAAGTCCAGGTCCAGGCTCTGCTCCACCACTTGGGTTGCAACCAGAATGCGGCCGGCGGCCATCCTGTCACGACCATAATATTCCATTACCCGCTGCTCGATGACCTGCCGATCTGCAAACAGATACCGGGCATGGAAAAGATCCACCGGCACATTGAGTGACCTTTCACGCAAACGTCGCCAAAGACCCTGCGCTTCACTCACCAGATTGCAGATCACCGCCACGCATGCTCCTTCATTGGCAGCCTGAATGACCTGATCGATATCCTGATCCGAAAGGCGAAGGTCAACCCGTTCCCGACATTCCAGGAAAACGGTCCTGGATTCCGGCAAATGTGCAGGTTCCCCTTTCAGATCCCAGTACCTGACGGGCGTGCCGCGCCCTGCCCAGGAAATCAATGGATAGGCACTGGATTGTTGTTCCGGTACATCGCCCCCCCATGCGTCCAACAGCAGATCCCGCTGGTAGGCCGGCAAAGTGGCAGACATGAGTATGGCGCTACCCCCGGCAGTGGCCTGAGCATGAAGGACACGGGTCAGCAAGCCATACATATAGGCATCATAGGCATGCACCTCATCCACAATCAGTACGGCACGACGCACACCGAAGGCACGGACGAAGTGATGACGGACCGCCAGCACGGAAATCAATACCTGGTCGATGGTGCAAACGCCAATCTGCCCGAGAAAGACCCGCTTGCGGCTCTGGGCAAGCCAATCGGCACACTGTACGGCAGCATCTTCCTCGCCCTGAGCAGTCGGGCGCCGACCGGCTTCCTTGAGAGCCATATATCCTTCATGGCGTGAAGCACGCCCATGAGCCAGTACCACGTTTTTCTGGCCGGGAAAGAGGTTTGGCGCCACCTTTTCCATCCGGTTTAGCATGGCATTGGCCGTGGCCTGAGTCGGCAAGGCGAAGATGATCGCCTCCGCCACCCCGGTAGCCAGAAGATGGGCGGCATAGGCTAGGCCAAACTCCGTCTTGCCGCAGCCTGTCGGTCCCTCCACCAGCAACAGCCCCGCCTCCCGGGGCAGATCATCGACCAAACACTGGATCTGGCGGGGTGGGTAATCTGGAAAAATTTTTGACATCCCCCCTTGGGATGGCCCTTTTCCCAGAATGCCCGTGCTTTCAAGTGCGAACAGAGCTCGTTTTTTTGCCTCGGTTTCCCAATATACCTGGAGAGGGTGAACTGTATCCCGATACTCAAACCAGTCGGCATTGGAACCGACCCAGTCAGCAACTGAACAAAATCCGGCCAAAATCTGGGGACAGACTGGCGGGTCATCCAAGAGGGAAAGCCCGGCAGGTTCCAGAAACAGCCGGGCCAGAGATTGCAGCCAGGCTCTCCTGGCCTCCTTGTCAAAGCGGCAAACCTCTTCGTCGGCATCCGGGTCAGCAGGTATCTTCGGACTGGAAAGATCGCCGTGATGCCCGGCCACGGCCTGCATCCAGGGCTGCCAGCAATCGTAACGATCATCACTGTGCAGGGGCACGGCATGCTCAAGCCAGCCACAACCTGAGGGACCATGGGCGTAAGGCTCCGGCTCCACGCTGTCGAGATCAAATTCCGGGCGCAGATGCAGCAATGCGGGAATGGATTTGAGCTGGAACCGGATATCGAACTTGCCCAGATCGTGCAGGGCAACAAAAAACAGCACCCAAGCGTGAATCTCTACCGGATCTGCATCGCCATGCACCAGCATGAGCCGCTGAATGACAGGACTTGACTGCCACCATGCATCAGCAACTGCGGTAACGTCCAGGCAATGATAGGGAAGAAGATGGCAGAAATCCTGTGCGTCTGCTTCCGGACGGGCCTTGCCCCAATATTTGTAAATGGCTTCCATCGCTCTTTTGCGTTCCCTGAAAATCCAAGCTCACGACAATACACCCGCATTACCATGCAAGACACACCCATCCCTCTGACCGGAACCCGTTGCCCCGCGAAGCATGTGCCAAAAAACAGCACCTGCAACATTCGGCTATCGACGTGAAAACGCCATCCCTCACACCCCTACCCCACCGACAACCCCCAACCTCAACAACCGCTCCATCTCCTGGGCCGGTACGGGGCGGCTGAACAGATACCCCTGCCCCTGCGGACAACCATGCCCGATCAGAAAATCCCGCTGCACGTGATTTTCTATGCCTTCCGCGATCACCGTCATGCCCAGTGTCTGGCCCAGCCCGATGATGGCCCGGATGATGGCGGCATCTTCCGGATGGGCCGAAGGGTCCTCGTGCATCTCGGAAACGAAGGATTGATCGATCTTGATGGCCTGCACCGGCAGGCGCTTGAGATAGTTCAGGGAGGAATAGGCAGTGCCAAAATCATCAATGGAGACACGCACACCCTGATCATTGAGCTGGGTGAGCGTGCGGACGGTCTGATCGACGGAACTCATGGCCGCGCTCTCGGTGATCTCGATCTCCAGGTCGCCGGTTTCAAGTCCGGCCGCGGCCAGTGCACCCATGATGCGCTCGAAAATATCCGGTTGCCGGAACTCCCGTGCCGACAGGTTCACCGCCACGGGTACGGTGGGGATGTCACGGGCCTTCCAGGCGCGTACCTGTTCGCAGGCCTGCCGCAGGATCTCTGGCCCCAGTTCAAGAATGAATCCGGTCTGCTCCGCCAAAGGAATGAAACGGCCCGGCGATACCATGCCCCACTGGGGATGCCGCCAGCGCACCAGCGCCTCAAGGCTGAGCATACGACCACTGACCAGATCCACGCGGGGTTGGTAGACAAGGTGGAATTCGCCCCTTTCCAGCGCCTGCCGCATGGCCTGGTCCAGTTCCATGCGCTCCTGCAGGGCTTCATCCATCTCCCGGGTATAGAACTGATAACAGCGGCGCCCCTCGGCCTTGGCGCGATACATGGCCGCATCGGCATGGCGCACCAGTTCCTCGGGGCGATCACTGTCGGCGGGATAAAGGGCAATGCCGATGCTGACGGTGACGCATACCTGCTGGGAGCCCAGAGTCACCGGCCGGCTCAATGCCTCCTGGAGCTTTTCGATGACCGGGATCGCCCCCTCCACATGGGTCAGCTTGGACAGCAGCAGGATGAACTCATCGCCCCCGAATCGGGCCACCGTGTCTCCCTCGCGCAGCAGGGCACGCAGCCGAGCGCCCACCTGTATCAGCAACTGGTCGCCCTGGGCATGTCCGAGGGAGTCGTTGACCACCTTGAAGTCATCCAGGTCGATGAATACCACGGCCAGGGCATGACGATCCCTGCGCGCCTGGGCAAGGGCCTGACCGATGCGGTCCAGCATGAGGGTGCGATTGGGCAATCCGGTCAAGGGGTCATGATAGGCCAGATATTCCAGACGCTCGGTCAGGGCCCGCTTGTCGGAGATGTCCTCGGCCAGCTTGATGAAGTGCGTCACTTCCCCCCGGGTGTTGCGGATGGGCGAGATCCTCGCCAGCTCCCAGTAAGGCGCTCCCGAACGCTTGCGGTTCTTGAACTCACCTTCCCAGGTCTTGCCGTCGCGTATCGTGTTCCAGAGATGGTCATATGCAGCGATATTTTTTTCGTCATAACGCAACATGCTAGGTCGCTGCCCCAGCACTTCATCCCGGGAATATCCAGTGATGTCGCAGAAATACTGGTTCACATACTCGATCACCCCATCGGTGTCGGTGATCACCACCACGCTGGCACTTTGTTCCACTGCGTAGGCCAGTCGTTCGCTCTTTTCCTCTGCCTGCTTGCGGTCGCTGATGTCCAGACTGGAGCCCAGGATCTTGCTGAGGTGCCCCTCCCCCCCATATACGGGCGAGGCCTGATACAGGATCCAGCGCCATTCCCCCGTCTTGTGGCGCATGCGCACCTCCATGCGAAACCGTCCCCGTGGCTGACGCGTATACTGCTCAAACGCCTGAATGCCGGCTTCCATTTCATCGGGATGGATCATGGATCGCCAGATTTCCAGATCATTTTTCAGTTCATGATCCTGGTAACCGAGTTGGGCCTTGAGTTCGGGAGAAAGGTAGACTTCTCCACCGGGGCGCCACTCGAACAAACCCACGTTGCCCCCCTGCACCACTTCCCACAGTCGTTCCCGGTCCCGGCTGCGCGCCGTGATGTCCACATCCATGCAATACAGGCGAAGGTCGCCTTCCGCATGTTGCACCATGACATGGGAGGAATGAACGGTGACCGGATGACCCTGCCGGTGGCGTAAATTGAGAATCTCCGAGGGTGGCAGCGCTCCCCCATTCCTTACCTGCTGCATTCGCTGAAAAAAGACCTCACGGTCCTGTTCGGGAATGATGAGATCCTCCAGCCTGGCACCCAATGCCTCGCGGGCAGGGTAACCATAGAGACGCTCACTGGCCTCGTTCCAGTAAAACGCCGTGCCGTCCAGTCGGTACCCCTGGATGGCGACGTCCGGTATGTTGTCCAGCAGCTGTGTCAGGGCCGACTCGTTGCGTCTCAATGCCTCCTCTGCCTCTCGGCGCGCCGTGATATCCCGGTTGGTTCCCCGGTGTCCTCGATATCGACCGGCTTCGTCCCGGACAGCACGGCAGTCATGCTCAATCCAGCGCATGCCGCCGGACCGGGTGATGACGCGAAAAAACAGGAGTGAACGGGTGGGATCAGTGTCCTCATGAAGATGCCGTTCGTAGCGGAGCCGATCATCGGGATGGATGATGCGCTGCATGAGACCCGGATCATCCAGAAATGCCTGGGCGGGATAACCGGTGATCTGTTCGCAGGCGGGCGACACATAACGGAACCGGCCATCCTCTCCCGACCAGTAATCCCAGTCCGTTGAGAACTGGGCCAGAATCCGGTAGCGCTCCTGTGCTTCGCTCAGCCGAAGGTTGAGATCCATCAGGAGTTGGTGCTGCTCCACGACGGCAGTCTGATCTACCAGGCTGCATATATATTCAGGTGCCGGGTCATCCGGATCGGAAATGCGGATGAGCTTGAGGTCGGCGATCACCTGCCGTCCGCCGATACCTTGCATGATGATGCCGCGGCATTCAGCCGCCCCCTTTCGGATGGCTGTATCCATGGCCTCCCGCAGAGCCGGCTGGTGGGCGGTGATCGCCAGGTGCCGGAACAGTTTCTGTTGCAGGGCGAGCAGCGCGTGGGCGGCGCCATTGGCATCACGCACGTAGCCTTGGTGATTGACCACGAAGGTTGGGTAGGGCAGGCCTTCATAAAGGCGATTAAAGCGGGCCAGGGCACCCTGGGTGACCTTTTCTCCTTCCACCAGTGCCTCGTTCTGCATGGCGAGTTCCGCGTGGTGGATGTGTAATTCTTCCAGCAGGCTATCCAGGTTCAACGCGCCCTGCTCAATCTCCATCTCGATGCCGGTCACCGCATTGTCTCGCAGTATGGCCTGGGCCCGCTCGCGTAGATGCTTTATATCCATACTGACTGCCCGGTCAAGATTGAGATTAAACAAGCTTAGCTTGATCCAGGTCGGCTCGCATGCAACTGGGCGTCAGGCTGCCACGACCAAACGATTTCGTCCCTCCCTTTTGGCCTGGAAAAGGGCATCGTCCGCTCGCTTGAGGGCATCATCAATGTCCTCGCCATGGCGCAGCAGGGTGACACCGATACTGGCTGAAAGCCGTATGGGGGATTCATCGCCCACGGCAAGGTCAGCAATGGTCTGCCGGATACGCTCAAGCACCATGACCGCTTCATCCCGCCCTGTATCAGGCAGCATGAGCAGAAACTCTTCCCCGCCCCAGCGGCCATACACATCGTAACGTCGCACGCCCTGACGAACCGCACCGGCAATCTCGCACAGTGCCACATCCCCCACTTCGTGGCCGAATCGGTCATTGATCTGCTTGAAATGATCCACATCCATCAGGGCAATGGCCAGCAGACTGTCCTTGCGGGTGGCCCGCTGGGTCTCTTCCTTGATGCGCTCCATCAGAAACCGGCGATTGGCCAGCCCGGTCAGGGAGTCCTGGTTGGCCGCCTGACGCAGGGTCTCGGTCACTTCCCACAGGTTGCGCTGGTACTGGTCCGAGATGCGGGCAAGCTTTTCCATGCGCCTGAGCTGCTTTTCGCATCGCTCGGCCAGGGTCAGGGTCTGGTTGTGCTCAAGCAGCTGGTAACCGTCCGATATCCTCAGCAGTCGCTCCATGCGTTGATTCTGGCCAAGGATGTGATCGTTCACTTCCTCCAGCAGGGATCTGAGGGGGTTGTTCCCATGGGCAGGGTCGTCCAGCAGGGCCTGGATACGTTCCACCAGGCTCTGGCCGTCCTTGATCGTCCCGGATTGCCTAGTCATCTTTGGTGGGGAGGATATGGAACGGGAAGGAATAGTCCTCGCGGAATTCTTCCGCCATTTCCATGACCCGTTCATTGCGGGGATCGTAGTACCAGTTCACCCGGACTTCCCGGGACTGGGCATGGACCTCTTCAAGCATGTCGAAGACATCCATCATGGCCTTCACACTGCTGGTGTTCATGTAGATGAGTTCCAGCTCCAGGTGCAGAGGGGCCTCGGTCTCATCCAGATACTGCTGGATCCAGGCGAAGACCTGGGTAAAGAATTCAAAGGAGTTCTCGGGATAGGAATTTCCCGTCATGTGCAGCCGTCCCCGTGCCCGATCGGTGCTGATGGCAGGGGTGGACTGGGTACCGGGGATTTCCAGTTCATTGGTCACTGACGACATGAGTACGAATCTTTTGTGATGATGATAGTTCAGATGACGGCGCGCAGACTGAAAAACACCCGGTCGTCTCCATCGTTGACCGGCGATACCCTGGCGCAAAGGGGCTCCAGGGATTTGCGCGCCACATCCACCAGGCCCAGGCCCGCGCCACTGAGCACACCCGCTTCACGGGGCTTGCGCAACTGCGCCTTGTAGGCCGCCTTGAGTTCCACCTTGTCCATGGCCGCCAGTTCCTCGACCCGATTCCGCAAAAGCTCGCCATCCTCCCGTTCCACCAGATTCCCGGCCATGATGACGTAACGTCCCGCCTCGTTGCGGGCAACGATGACGGTGGCGGAACCGTCACGCTCGTCATAACCCATGCGGGTGACGTAGTGGCGGATGTTCTGGGTGAGTTCAATATAGATGCCGAAGACATCCATCGCCGCGCCGGGGAGCGCGTTGTCCGCCTCCAGATAGTTTCTCAGGGCGTTGCCGATCTCCTCGATCAGACTGCGGGAAATGGGGCCGTTGAAGCAGAGGAGGATCTGGTTCTCGTTGAACTGGCGTCGCAGGCTGAACAGGTCGATCTCGGTCATAAGGTATCTTGCCTCATTGCGTGTTGACTGGCGGGGCTCCCGGCATCAGGACTGATCGACGCGAAAGGCCAGTATCGTGATGTCATCCCGCTGATCGTGCTCTCCCCGGTAATCATCCAGGGCCTGATCCAGGGCGGCGGCCTGCTCCGGCATGGGACGGCGGGCGTGTTCCGTGATCAGCGCCTTGAAGCGGCTCTGCCCCAGGCCAAAACCAAGATCCCCGCCGGATTGATCCAGATATCCATCGGTCACCAGATAATAGGTGGTGGCCGGATCAAGCCGGAGTTCGGTGTCTTCGTACTCTCCCACGCGACGGTCCCCCAGGGCACGACGCCCGCCGTTGATGGTCTTCACGTCACTGCCATCACTATGGTAAAGGCTGATGCGGGCCCCCGCATAGCGAAGGATACCCCGTTGCCGGTCCACAAACACCAGGCCCACGTCCATGTGGGTGGCGAGGGCCTGGGTGGTTTCGGCATCCTTGAGCATCTCCCTCACGATGCCGTCTGCATGGCGCAGGACGGCCGCCGGGGCTTCCATGCCCAGGGTGTTGATGGCCTGATCCAGGGCGGCCCGGGCCAGCATGGTCATCAGGGCCCCGGGAACACCGTGTCCGGCGCAGTCCACCACGCCGATCAGGTAGCGTTCGCCGTCATTGTGGAACAGATAGAAGTCGCCGCCCACCACATCCCGCGGACGCCAGAGTACGAAGTGATGGGGGCCCAGCAGATCGGCCATGCGGTTATCCGGCAGGATGGCCCGCTGGATGAGACTGGCATAGTCGATGGAGGCCTGTATCTGGCGTTGGGCGGTGGCCATTTCCTGGTTGGCCTGGCGCAGTTTCGCGGTACGTTCTTCCACCCGATCTTCCAGTTCGTCGGTATGACTTTTCACCTGCTCGGCCATGCAGGCGAAGGCCCGGCTCAGGTCTCCGAGCTCGTCCTTGCCGGCACGGGGCAGCTGGAGATCGTAGCGTCCCTGGGACACGGCGGTGGCGGACTGCTGCAACTCGCGCAGGGGACGCAGCACGATCCGATCCACGGCCAGACCGAAACCGAGCAGCAAAATCAGCAGCACCAGGGCCACCACCAGCAGACCGGCCCGCAGCCAGGTTTCCTGAATCACCGCGGCGGCGGCCAGATCCACGGCGGTGACCACATACCACTGCAGCTCCGGGATATAGGCAAGGGCCAGCAACTGTTCACGCCCCTCCAGGGTCACGGACAGCAGGGGCACGGTATCGGTCTGTTCCCGGGCCTGCTGCATGGCCTGGGCCAGCTCGGCACGCTGAAGCCCATCCGGCAGGCGCTGGGCCAGGGTGTATCCATTCACGGCGTCCGTGGTGGTGGAGGCAAAGCTGATCAGCGTCGGGTCCGGATGGGCCTGGATGGCACCACCGCGATCCAGGATCATCGGCGTCACACCCACCGGACGGGTCTGGATGAAGTCCTGCAGGAAGCCGCTCAGGTCAAGCCCCGTTCCGGCCAGGCCGATGCGACGATCGCCATCCATCACCAGGACATTGAGCCAGACCCGGGTGGTGCCCAGTTCCAGATCCGGGTTGACGTTGATGTTGTAGGCGGCCGCCTGTTCCAGGGTATTGAAGAACCAGGCATCGCTGGGTCTGTCCGGGTCCAGGGTGTAGCGGGGCCGGTCACTGAAAGGCTGGTCGGTACCATTGAAATAGTAATGACCGCTCAGGGCACTGGCGAGGAAATAGGAAGCATCACGGAAGTCGCGGCGATAACCTTCCGCCTCAAGGAAAAACAGTGCCTGCTTGTCGGCGTCATCTTCATCCAGCAACCAGCGACGGGACAGTTCCGAGTCCGCCAGGCGCATGGACAGGGCCAGATCCCGGGAGACGGGCGCCAGAATCCGTTCCCGGTTCAGGCGCGTGTAGTTCTCGGCGAAGGCCTCGCCGAAATACTGTCGGACCCCTTCCAGCAGTTGCCAGCCAAGAATACCGGCGGGGAACAGGGCCACCAGACAGGCCAGGGCCAGGGCCAGGATGGACTTGGCCCTGAGGCCCAATGGCTGTTTCAGCATGCAGTCTCTCCGGACGCTTCAGGATACATCGAACGATCCCCCTTCCCGCAGCAGGGACAGGCACTCGGAAGCCGGTACGGGGCGGGCATAGAAATACCCCTGGGCCTGGTGACACCCCCGTTCACGCAACCACCGGGCCTGATAGCGGTTCTCCACCCCTTCCGCCACCGTGGTCAAGGACAGGCTTTGGGCCAGGGCCAGCACGGCGCCGGCGATCAGCTCGGCTTCCCCGCCCATTTCCAGTTCCTTGACGAAACGCTGGTCCAGCTTGAGGCTGCTGACCGGGAAACGGCGCAGGTAGGCCAGTGAGGAGTAACCAGTACCGAAATCATCCACCGAAAGACTCACCCCCAGGCCGCACAGGGCAGTGAGTATCCGCTCCGCCACTTCCATGTCCTCCATCAGGCAGCTTTCCGTCAGCTCCAGTTCCAGGGCGCCGGCGGGCAGTCCGGAATCGGCCAGCGCCCGTTCCACCTGCTCGATGAAATTGGCCTGGTAGAGCTGCACTGCGGAGAGGTTCACCGCCATGGTGAGATCTTCAAACCCCTGCTCCCGCCATGCCTGACATTGCAGGCAGGCCTTGCGCAACACCTGTTCACCCAGGGGGATGATACTGCCGTTGGCTTCAGCTCGCGGGATGAAGACATCCGGGGGGATCATCCCGTCATCGGGGTGGCGCCAGCGCAGCAGGGCCTCGACACTGACAATGGCCCCGGTGGCCAAGTCCACCTTGGGCTGGTAGTGGAGCTCGAATTCGTCATGCTCCAGCGCCCACGCCAGGTCGCGATCCATCTGCAGCATCTCGCTGTGGCGCGACATGATCGTGGGTTCGAAAATACTGTAGCGATGCACCCGGTCGTCCTTGGCGTTCTGCACGGAAAACGCCAGGTAGGCCAGCAGCTCAGAAGCGTCATGAGGGTAAGGCGGGCAAAGGACGATGCCGATGTTGCCCTTGACCTCGATGCGCCGGGGCCCGATCTCCACCGGAGGGGTGAGGACCGACAGAAATTCCGCCGCCAGGCGTTCAGGATTGTCCAGGCGTGGGGAGTTGTGAAGCACCATGCCGAACTGATCACCGTAGATGCGGGCCATGAGAATCTCCTGCCCCACCAGCCTGCATAACCGCTCTGATATCCGGCGCAGCAATTCATCCGCCACCGACTCGCCCCAGATACGGTTGATGTCGGTAAATCCTTCCAGATCCAGGAGAAAAACCCCCAGGGACTGGCGTTCCGATCTAGCCTGGAACATCAACTGATCCAGCCGTTCCTTGAAATGATCCCGGTTGGGCAGGCCCGTGAGGGCATCGTGAGAGGCCAGGAACTGGATACGCTCCATGGCACCCGCATGCCGGCGATGGCGTTGCAACAGTGTCCTGGCGACGGTCAGGGACAGCAACAGGGTGACAACAAGCAGCGCCATGCTGATCCCGAGCAGGCTCAGCCACTGGCGCTGGCTGGCGGCCTTGATGTCGGTACCGGTATCGAGGATATCCCGCACCAGTGTGCGCTCCAGTTGATGCAACCCGTCAATCCGGTCTGAAGTAACCTGGAACCAATGCAACCCGCTCAGGCCGACGGGCTTTTGCGTCTCCCCCTTGAGGGTGATGGCGGCCCGGATATCCAGCACCTCCCGGTGAGCCGGCTGCTGCTCCAGCATCATGAGCCTGTCCCGATGGATGTCAGGCGCAAGCTTGAGAAACTGGCTGCGCTGCAGTTCCTGGATGGCAACCCGCTGGAGATAATTGCGAAAGATGACCGGATCCGGGGTAGTAGAGACCAGCCAGGCACTGCCCAGGGAGCGTTCCCGGGCGGCCTGCTCCTTGAGCATCAGCAAGGAACGATAGGCGGCCAGAAGACTCAACATACCCGGGGTTGCCCCTGCCTCGGGCGTGGAAGAAGCAATCAGGATCAGGGGGTCGATCAGATGGCCATAGGGCTCGGCGCTTTCCAGGGGCTGGAGCACATGGCGGTCCACCCGTTCGCGGTGGGCCTGCAGACGGGCGGCGCCCTCTTCCAGTTGCCGTCGGAAATCCGCCAGATCGGTGCCGGTCACCAAACGATAAATGGACTCATCCTGCTGGTAACGCTGCCAGGCTTGATCCGTGGCATCCCGGTGGGCGTCCAGGATCACGCGAAAGTCATTGTCCAGGGCACTGAGATAGCCCGCCGTGCTGCCCCGTTCCGCCTGCAGTGCATGGATCAGCGCCTTGCCGTCCAGGGCCAGTTGGGCCACCTGGATCATCCGGGTGCGCTCCTCGTGGCGCTGATGATGCTCCCCAAGGGCAATGGCCGCCATGATCAGGAATGCCGTCATGGGTATTGCCACGGTGGCGGCGATGCGTAGCCAAAGCCTGTCCATGCCTCCCCCAAGTGGTGATGAAACCGCTTGATTCATAGGATACATAATCGCAGCATACCGGAATCATGAATTCATCTTTTCACAACCGTTTATCAAAGAACCTTCGCCACTGGTCAAAATGGGCCCGACGGCGGGGCATCGAATGCTTCCGGGTCTATGACCGGGATATCCCGGAGTTTCCCGTGGCGGTGGACGTGTACGCGGGAATGCCTCATGTGCAGGTCTACGAAACCCGCTGGGAAGCGGATGATGCAGCCTATGGCACCTGGGTGGACGGGGTCCGCGAGACGGTGGGTGCCGTTTTCGGGCTGTCGCCGCAGGCGCTGGCGATGAAGGTCAGACGGCGCCAGAAAGGGACCGAGCAGTACGAGAAGACCGGGCAGGAAGGTGATGAGCTGATCGTGTCGGAGGATGGACTGAGGTTCTCAGTGAACCTGCATGCCTATCTGGATACGGGGCTGTTCCTGGATCATCGCCAAACCCGGGCGATGGTGCGGGAACGCAGCGAGGGCAAGCGGTTTTTGAATCTGTTTGCCTATACCGGGAGCTTTTCAGTACATGCGGCGGCGGGTGGCGCCCTGGAGAGCCTGACCCTGGATCTGTCGCGGACCTATCAGGAGTGGTCGTTGCGGAATTTCCAGCTCAACGGGCTGGATCTTCAGCGTCACCGGCTGGAGCGGGTGGACGTGATGCAGTGGCTGGAGGATGCGCCGCGCCTGGGCCGGCGTTATGACCTGATCGTGATGGACCCGCCCTCTTTTTCCAATTCCAAGAAGATGACGGCGACCCTGGATGTGCAGCGGGATCATGCCTGGATGATCAACCGCTGCCTGGGTCTGCTTTCGGCCCGGGGGGAGCTGTTCTTTTCCAACAACCGGCGGGGTTTCAAGCTCTATGAGGACGAGTTGTCCCCCTGCCAAGTGGAGGAGATCACCCGTCACACAGTGCCCGAGGATTTCGGTCGCGGCCGACCGCACCGATGCTGGATCATCCGGCGGTTGGAGGATTAGCGCCGCTTCCCCGTCAGCGAACCCAGCAGGCCCCGCACGATCTGGCGCCCGATCTGGGTGCCCACCGCCCGGGCGGTGCTCTTGGCAGTGGCCGCGAGCACGCTGTCGCCCCGCCGGGATGCGCCGCCACCACTGCCGCGACGACTGCGCGCCGCCTGCTGGGTGGTGACCGTTGTGGTGGGTTCGCTCAGGGCCGCTTCCGCCTGTCGCTGCAGGATTTCATAGGCCGATTCCCGATCCACCGGGGTGTCGTAGACACCCGCCAGGGGCGAGGCCTGGATCCGCTCACGACGCTCCGCGTCGCTCAGCGGCCCCATGCGGCTGGCGGGAGGACGAATCAGGGTAAGCTCCACCGGCGTGGGCTGGCCCCGCTCGTCCAGCACCGATACCAAAGCCGAACCGGTGCTCAGCTCCATGATCACCGCCTCCGTATTCAGGCCCGGCTTGGCCCGGAAGGTCTGGGCCGCCGCCTTCACCGCCTTCTGATCCCGGGGGGTAAAGGCCCGCAGGGCATGCTGGATACGGTTGCCCAGCTGCCCCAGCACCGGCTCGGGCAGATCCAGGGGATTCTGGGTGACGAAATACACCCCCACCCCCTTGGAACGGATCAGCCGCACCACCTGCTCGATGCGGTCGGTCAGGGACTTGGGAGCATCCTTGAATAGCAGGTGGGCCTCGTCGAAGAACAGGACGAAACGGGGCTTGTCCGCGTCGCCCACCTCCGGCAACTGCTCGAACAGCTCCGACAACAGCCACAGCAGCAGGGTGGAGTACACCAGGGGACTGGCCCGGTACAGACGCTCCGCATACAGGATGTTGACCACGCCCCGCCCCTGCTCGTCGGTCTGCAGGAAATCCTCCAGGGTCACCGCCGGCTCACCGAAGAACTGCTCCGCGCCCTGGGACTCCAGGGTGAGCAGGCTGCGCTGAATGGCCCCCAAGCTGGCGGGGGCGATGTTGCCGTAGGTACGGCTCAGGGTCTGACGCTGTTCTCCCACCCAGTTGACCATGGCGCGCAGGTCTTTCAGGTCCAGCAGCAGCCAGCCGTTGTCGTCGGCCACCCGGAAGACAAGCTGCATCAGCCCGCTCTGGGTCTCGTTGAGGTTCATCAGCCGGCTGAGCAGGGTGGGTCCCAGGTCGGCAATGGTCAGGCGCAGGGGATGACCCTGTTCGCCGAATACATCCCAGAACACAGTGGGGGCGCCGTGCATTTCCAGATCGTCCAGGCCCACCTGCCCTGCCCGTTCCCGTACCCGGTCATTCATCTGGCCGGGGGCGGCGATGCCGGAAAAGTCACCCTTGATGTCCGGCACGAACACCGGCACACCCAGGTCCGAAAAGGACTGGGCCAGTGTCTGCAGGGTGATGGTCTTGCCGGTACCGGTGGCGCCGGCGATGAGGCCGTGGCGATTGGCCATGCGCGGGGTGATGGCCACCGGGTGGCCGTCCGCGGCACCGATCAGCAGGGGATGTGCGTTCAAGAGCGGTCTCCTTGTTCATGGGTCACGTAGATCAGTCCGTCCACGTCGTAATCCAGTTCCCGGGCCTGCGCGACCAGCCGCCGGACCACGTCGGGGTCCAGCTCGGGGCTGCGCGCCAGGATCCAGAGATAGGAACGGGTGGGACCGGTCACCATGGCGTATTGATAGTCGTCCTTGTCCAGGGCAATGATGTTGTAGGCGCCATGAAACGGTCCGAAGAAGGATACCTTGAGGCGGCCCACGGTGGGAGACTCGATGAACCGGGCCACCCCTCTCGCCTCCCGCCAAACCTCCCGGTCCGGGTGATAGCCCCGGTTGAGCACGCTGATGGCGCCGTCTTCACGCAGTTCGTAATGGGCCGTGACATCGGTCAGGCGCCGTTCGAAGGAATGATCCAGCCGGGCGATGGAGTACCAGGTACCCAGGTAACGCTCGGCCTCCAGCCCCCGGACCGGCTCCACCCCCTTGGGGAGGCCGGTGCACCCGGCCAGCAGGAACAGGGCCGTCACGAACAGGCACAGACGCGCCCCCACGGACAGGGTGTTGCGGAAAAGCCAAGGGTTCATCAGTTTGCCTCGCTTTCGAACAGGATGCGGTAGGGATGGGCGTCGAACAGGGCTTCGATCCTTGCAATGCGCCCTTCCCTGACCTGCGCCCACTGCACCACGTCGACCTTCATCTTTTCGGAGATCTGGACATGGAACACCATGTAATGGCACACATCGGGGCCATCGACAAACTGCCTGCGGATCTCGATGCGCTGCAGGATGCCGCCGGTCAGGGACAGGTGTTCGATGAAGCGCCCGGCATCGTCGAACCGATGGATGGGGCTGATGTAACTAAATGAGTGCTCGTCCAGCAAGGCATGCGCGCGGTCATAGTCATGCCGTTCAATGGCCCGCAGGTAGTGGTTGACCACCGTTTCCGGGGCCGGATTGTCAGGGGATGCCGTCATCGGACTCAGGCGACCTCTTGCAGTACCGGGGTGCGGGACGGCTGATCCACTTCGGCCATGCGCCGTGCCAGGCGATCCCGAGACGCCATGGGATCCTCATCGGCATCATCGCCCGCCGCCCGACGCTGCTCCGCACCCTCCTCGGCGGCGGCACGCGCCTCTTCCTGACGCTGGGTCCGGGCGTCGCCGCGGGCCTGGGATTCCATCATCCTGGCCTGGGCCGCCACCCGATAATCCTGCGGTGACGGGTCGGCCGGAGCCATGGCGGCGGCCTGGATCACCCGTGCCTTCTGGATCGCCTCTTCCGGGTCGGCGGGGCGGGATGTATCAATGGAGACCTCGCCGCCCACCGCGTAGCGACGCCCGTCCGGGCCGGTCTGGTAGTCATAGCTGGCACCACTGGTGACGTAGCGACCGCCGACAGCCACATGGGCCTGTTCATGGGCGCGGACGTCGCGATCCCGCTGCTGCAGCTCCCGCAGCATCCGTTCCTCTTCCGGGGTGAGTTCCGTCACGCCTCGGGGGCGCTCGCGCCCGGTCTCGGCTTCCGCGGTGTCCCGGGTTTCTTCTACCGGACCATCGGGGCCTGCCCGTTCCTCCACTGAATCGAACGCCTCCGGGGGACGCTGGACATCATCCGGTCGGGCACTGGCCCCGAGGGGGACCGTGGCAGCGCTGAGGGCGTTGTTGATGTACATGTGAAAGGTCCGGGCGCCGATCTATATAGGGACGCTAGTTCGGGGGCACCGGGCTGTCAAGGAACAGAGTCCGGCAAGGGCATTAAACCAGATATGTGGCCCATGTCTCGTTCATGTTGTGTTCAGCCATGCTGGAGGAAACTGTACCCGAGGCTGGAGGAAAGATCATCAATCTCCCCGGCCAGTGTTATGAAACTTCAGCGAGAAGGAGAATGACCATGAAAACCCTGAACAACAATGTGAGCCGTCGCCGTTTCCTGCAATTCGGGGCCTATGGCCTGGTGGCCGTTCCCGTGATAGGTGCCCTGGGCTGGGCCACCGCCGCGCAGGCCGCCGACAAGGTGGATGAAAGCTCGGACACCGCTCAGGCCCTGGGCTATCGCCATGATGCCTCCACCGTGGACCATCCCGCCTATGTGGAGGGCAACAAGTGCGCCAACTGTCTGCTTTACACCGATACCGGTGGTGACTGGGGTCCCTGTGCCGTGTTCCCCGGACAGCAGGTGGCCGCCAAGGGCTGGTGCACGGCCTGGGTGGCGCGGTCGTAAGGCCGCTCTCCCCTCACCCCCGACCCGTCTCCCCCCGTGGAAGAGGGGTCGGGGTGAGGAAGCGAGCCGCAACGGGTTTCAGGGGAAACCAAAATTGACCAATCCCAAGGGTGGTTCCACACGCTGAATCATGTAGACTTCCGGGCTGTCTGCCCGCCTATCCGGCCTGCCGGACAGTGGGTGTGGCCCCAATGTCTACATAGAGCAGCTAACCATGGCATCGACCGAACGTCTTTTGTTGAGCGGCAACGAGGCTGTCGCGCTGGCCTCCCTGCACGCCGGTGTACGCCTCGGAACCGGATACCCGGGCACCCCCTCCACCGAGATCCTGGAAGCCTTCTCCCTGATCGGCGGACCCGCCCAATGGTCCCCCAACGAGAAGGTGGCCCTGGAAGTGGCCCTGGGCGTCTCCTTTGCCGGCGGCCGCACCCTGGTCACGATGAAGCACGTGGGCGTGAACGTGGCCGCCGACCCCCTGTTCACCGCCGCCTACATCGACCTGACCGGCGGCCTGGTGCTGATCTCCGCCGATGATCCGGGCATGGCGTCCAGCCAGAACGAGCAGGACAACCGCCACTATGCCCGCGCCGCCATCGTGCCCATGCTGGAGCCCTCCGATTCCCAGGAGGCCTACGACTTCACCCTGGCCGCCTTCGAGCTCTCCGAGCGCTGGCGCGTCCCGGTGATCCTGCGCATGACCACCCGCATCTGTCACGCCAAGACCGAAGTGATTCCGGGTGAACCCCGGCCGTCCGACATGGAACCCCATTTCGAGCGTGACATCCCCGGCCGCGTGATGATCCCCGCCTATGCCCGTCCGGCGCACCACAAGGTCCGCGCCAAGATGGAAGAAATCGCCCGCTGGAACGAAGAGAGCGGTCTGAACCGCATCTATCCCGGCGACAAGTCCCTGGGCATCATTGCCTCGGGCATCTCGGTGATGCATGCCCGCGAGGCTGCCCCCGACGCCACCGTGCTGGCCCTGGGGCTGACCTGGCCGCTGCCCATGCAGATGATCACCGACTTCGTCAACAGCGTGGACCGCTGCATCGTCATCGAGGAAGGGGATCACCTGCTGTACGAAGCCCTCACTGTGGCCGGACTGAGGGTGGAAGGCAAGCCGGAGATGTACCGCTTCAGTGAACTGAACGTGTCCCGGGTGCGCCGCATCATTGCCGGCGATGTGAGCCCCGAGGCCCCCCGTCCCCGCGGCAAGCCCCCGGAACTGTGCCAGGGCTGTTCCCACCGAGAGGTGTTCGAGGCACTGAGCCGCCTGGACTGCATCGTCTCAGGCGACATCGGCTGCTACACCCTGGGCGTGCTGCCCCCGTTCGAGGCCATGGACACCTGCGTGTGCATGGGCGCCGCCATCGGTGTGGGCCTGGGCCTGCGGCATGTACTGCCCGAGGCCGAGGCCCGGCGGGTGGTCAGCGTCATCGGGGATTCCACCTTCGTGCACTCCGGTCTGACCGGCATCGCCGAGATGGTGTACAACCCGCCGCCCACCGGCCATGTGGTCCTGATCGTGGACAACAGCACCACCGCCATGACCGGTCGCCAGGAACATCCGGGGACCGGCCGCAGCCTGAACCATGAGCCGACCAACAGGATGGACTTCGTGGCCGTGTGCAAGGCCATGGGCGTGAAAAACGTCGAGGTGGTGGACCCGCAGAAGGATGAAGCGAAGTTCGAGGAGGTCCTCAAGGACATGATGGCCCGGGACGAGTTGTCCGTGCTGATCGCCGAGCGGCCCTGCATCCTGGCGGCGCCGCTGATCCGCAAGCTGGAAAAGGCCGAGGAAGAGAAGCGTTGCGCCGGAAGCTGCGCGGCCGCGCCGGTGGAATGACCCATCCAACGAATCTTTAGGGGATCATCAATGGCAGTTACCAACGTAGTGCTGGCCGGCCTGGGCGGACAGGGCGTGGTCAAGGCATCCGACCTGCTCTCCACCACCGCTTTCTCCAGCGGGTTGCAGGTCAAGAAGAGTGAAGTCCACGGTATGAGCCAGCGTGGCGGCTCCGTCACCACAGACGTGCGCTTCGGCAAACAGGTTCTCAGCCCCATGGTGCCCATGGGCGAGGCGGATTTCCTGATGGTGTTCGAATCCAGTCAGGTGGACATCAACCTGGGCTGGCTGCGTCCCGGCGGCGTCCTGATCACCCCGGACCTGATCCCGGAAGGTGAACTGAAGAACCGCAAGAGCCTGAATGTGGCCCTGCTGGGTGCCGCATCCATGGTGATGGACTTCTCCGAACAGGAATGGGTGGCGGCCATCCATCACTGTTTCCCGCCCAAGCTCCATGCCGTCAATGAGCACGCCTTTGCCCTGGGGCGCAAACTGGGGGCGGAACTGTCCCGCCCGGAAGTGATTGAGGGGGTTTGAATGCTGACCGAACGCTGGAATGACGTGGAGGGTGGATTCCACCCCGCCAGTGCACCCGACTATCTGCCCGTGGAACGTCTGCGGGAAGTGCAGCTACGGCGCCTGCGCGCCGTGGTGACACGCGCCTATGACAACGTGGAACTGTTCCGCTCCCGCATGCAGGAACGGGGACTGACCCCGGCGGACATCAGGACCCTGGAGGACATCGCTCAACTGCCCTTCACCGTCAAGGTGGACCTGCGCGACACCTATCCCTTCGGCCTGTTCGCCAGCCCCATGAGCGAGATCGTGCGCCTGCACGCCTCCTCCGGAACCACCGGCAAGCCCATCGTGGTGGCCTACACCCGCGAGGACCTGAACGTCTGGGCCGAAGTGATGACCCGCACCTTCGCCTCCTGCGGCCTGCACCGGGGTGACATTGTGCAGAATGCCTTCGGCTACGGCCTGTTCACCGGCGGTCTGGGCGCCCACTACGGGGCCGAGGCCCTGGGGGCAACGGTGATCCCCGTCTCCGGCGGCAACACCGAGCGCCAATTGATGGTGATGAAGGACTTCAACGTCAGCGCCGTCTGCGCCACCCCCAGCTACTTCATCCATGTGATCGAACGGGCCCTGGACCTGGGTCTGGACCTGCGGGAACTGCCCCTGCATACCGGCATCTTCGGTGCCGAGCCCTGGAGCGAGGAAATGCGTCAGCGCATCCAGGAAGGGGCCGGCATCAGGGCCTACGACATCTACGGCCTGTCGGAGATCATCGGCCCCGGGGTGGGCAGCGAGTGCGAGCATCAGGACGGCCTGCACATCTTCGAGGATCACTTCTATCCGGAGATCATCGATCCGGAGACCGGCGCGGTACTGCCCGACGGCGAGGAAGGGGAGCTGGTGCTCACCACCCTGAGCAAGCAGGCCATGCCCGTCATCCGCTACCGCACCCGTGACATCACCCGCATCATCACCGAGACCTGCGGCTGCGGCCGCAGTCTGCGCCGCATCCGTCGCGTGGGACGCCGCTCGGATGACATGTTCATCATCCGCGGTGTAAACGTGTTCCCGTCCCAGGTGGAAGCGGCGCTGCTGGCGGTGGAAGGCACCCTGCCCCACTACCAGATCATCCTCACCCGCGACCACGGTCTGGACCAGATGGCGGTGGAAGTGGAAGTGACGCCCGAAGTCTTCAGCGACAAGGTCCGCGCCCTGGAGGATGTCCGCGCCGAACTGGCCAAGGCCATCGAGCAGATCATCGGCATCCGCGTGGCCCTGCGCCTGGTGGAACCCCGTACCATCGCCCGCAGTGAAGGCAAGGCCAAGCGGGTGATCGACAAGCGTGCCATCTAGCCGGTCCGCATCAAGGAGTATCGTTACATGAAGCTGCAACAGCTTTCCGTGTTTCTGGAGAACCGTCCCGGGCATCTGGCGGAGCCTCTGGCCCTGCTGTCCCGGGAAGGCATCAATATCCTGAGCCTGTCCCTGGCGGACACCTCGGACTTCGGTATCCTGCGCATGATCGTGCGTGACTGGGAGCGGGCCGCGCAGGTGCTCAAGGCCGACGACTGGGTGGTCAAGCTCACCGAAGTGGTGGCGGTGGACGTGGAGGACCGTCCGGGCGGCCTGGCCGAGGTGCTGCGGGCGGCCGGACGGGCAGAACTCAAGATCGAATACATGTACGCCTTCTCCCTGCGGCGCAACAACCGGGCCGCCCTGATCTTCCGCTTCGAGGAACCGGACCGGGCCATCGACGTCCTCTCCGCCGCCGGTTGCCATGTAATCGAGGCGGAAGAACTCTTCGCCGCAGTGGAATAAACAGGACACTCACGGCCATGCCGCTGCCCTTCAAGGAACACCCGCTACGCCATGCACTGACCACAGAACTGCATGCCCGCACCTTTGAACCTATCAAGGCACCGGCCAGGGTCTCGCACCTGGCCTTCATCTGCGGGGAACGGGGCAGCGGCCGCAACACGGCACATTTGGTCAAGCTGCTGGAATTCTTCGATGCCCCGGTGCCGGAATCCGTGGGCCAGTACCACGTGGCAAACCTGGGTGGCATCCGGCTGCACTGGGAACGGCACACCGAGTTCGTCACCTATACCTTCACCGAACTCGGCCCCTACCGTCACCCCTTCGAGAATCAGGTGATCGAACGCCTGCCGACGGAATGGTTGGCGGCCTCGCCGGGGGAACTGGTGACCGCCGTTTCCCTGGTACTGGAATCGAAGGAGATGCCGGAGCGCAGCCCGGCTGAACTGTCCAAGCTGTTCGATCACAACATCGTCATCGGCTCCGAGGTAGTAGGTGGGCTGGGACGGGCCTGGTCGGATCTGCGCATTCACGCCGATGGTTACGCCCGCATCCTGCTGCGTAACGAAGGCCTCACCGATGCCCAGGCGGGGCGCCTGGTGAAGCGGGTACTGGAACTCAATGCCTACCGGGCCATGACCCTGCTGGGACTACCCATGGCCCGCAAGGTCAGCCGTACCCTGGACGCGGCGGACCGACGGCTGGCGGAACTGGCCTTCAGCATGACGATACAACCCCAGCAGGAACACGGGCAGCCCGTGGAAAGCCGGTTGCTGTCCGAACTCACCAGCCTGGCTGCCGAGATCGAATCCGTGGCCGCCCAAACCACCTACCGCTTCGAGGCCACCCGAGCCTATTACAGGGTGGTCAAACAGCGTCTGGAACAATTGCGCCAGCGCCGCATCATCGGCTTGCAGACCTTCACCGAGTTTCTGGATGTCCGCCTGGCGCCGGCGGTGACCACCTGCGAATCCGTGAGTAGCCGCCAGAGAGATCTGGCGGAGCGGGCGGCCCGCCTCACGGCCCTGCTCCGGGCCCGGGTGGAAGTCGGCCTGCAGGCCCAGAACCGCAACCTGCTCGAATCCATGGACCGCCGCGCCAAGCTGCAACTGCGCCTGCAAGAGACGGTGGAAGGCCTGTCGGTCATCGCCATCGGTTATTACGGCGTGGGCCTGGTGGGGTATCTGCTCAAGGGCCTGGAGTCCCAGGGGTTGCCCATCAACGCCACCCTGGGCATGGGTATTGCCATGCCCATCGTGGTACTCAGCGCCTGGTTCTTCCTCAAACGGGTGAAGAAGCGCCTGATGCAGGGGCACGGCGAATAGATCAGGTAAGGTATTTCTCCCGCAGGGCCACCTTGTTGGTCTTGCCCACCGAAGTCTTGTCCACCTGATCCACGAGGCGCACCTTCAGCAGGATGGACTCCTTGGGCAGCATGCCCTTGTCGACGAATTCCCGCACATGCCGGGTCAGCTCACGCTCGTCCGGCTCACTGCCTGTGCGGGGCACCACCAGGGCCAGGGGGATCTCGCCCCAGCGAGCCGCCGGTTGCCCAATGACGGCAACCTCGGAAACGTCCGGGTGCTGCATGAGGACATCCTCCAGTTCCAGGGAGCTGAGCCATTCCCCGCCCACCTTGATCACATCCTTGGTGCGATCCGTGATGCGGATACTTCCCCCCGGCTCCCGGCAGGCCACGTCGTGGGTATGCAGCCATCCCCCGGCCCAGAGCCGTTCGGACTGTTTCTCGTCCTTCAGATACCCTTGGGTCAGCCAGGGTGCGCGGACCTGCACCTCGCCCGGCGCATGATCATCGTTGGCCACCTCCCCGCCCTCGGCATCCACCACCCGCAAGGCCACCAGCGGCAGGGGGCGACCGGTACGGACGCGGCGGTCGATCTGTTCGTCCATCGGCAGCGCCAGTTCATCGTCGCTCAGTTGGGACAGGGTGAGGATGGGACAGGTCTCGGACATGCCGTAACCGGTATAGATATCCACGCCGCGGCTCAGGGCCTGACGGCACAGGGCTTTGGGCAGGCTGGAACCACCGATCAGTACCTTCCAGCGGGAGAGGTCACAGTCCCGGTTTTTAGGATCATTGAGCAGCATGTGCAGGATGGTGGGCACGCAGTGGCTGAAGGTGACACCTTCCGTTTCAATGAGCCGGGCCAACTGATGAGGGATGTACTTGCCCGGATAGACCTGCTTCACCCCCAGCAACGTAGCCATGTAGGGAATGCCCCAGGCATGGACATGAAACATCGGAGTGATGGGCATGTAGACATCGGCCCGGTGGAAGCGACCCTGGGTACTGTTGGAGGCCAGGGTCATCAAGGTGGCCAGGGTATGCAATACCAGCTGGCGATGGCTGAAATACACGCCCTTGGGCAGACCGGTAGTGCCGGTGGTATAGAAGCAGGTGGCCCGGGTGTTCTCGTCCAGATCCGGAAAGGTTTCCAGGGGCTCTGCCGCCTGCAGCAACTGCTCGTACTCGCCCACGAAATTCAGCCCCGCGGGGTCGATACAGCCGACCACCTCATCAGACGCTTCATCCGTCAACCGGATGAACTTCTGCACCGACTCGATCCGGCCTCGAATCGGGGCCAGCAAGGGGATGAACTCATCGTGGACCAGGATCAGGTCATCTTCGGCGTGACTGATGGTATAGACCAGCTGTTCACTGGACAGACGCACATTGATGGTGTGCAACACGGCCCCGATCATGGGCACGGCAAAGTAGCATTCCAGATAGCGGTGGCTATCGTAGTCCATCACCGCCACGGTATCCCCCGGCCCGATGCCCTGGGCCTTGAGCATTGCCGCCAGCCTTGCGACCCGCTGCCGGAATTCGGCGTAACTGACACGACGATCCCCCTTGTAGACGATCTCTTGTGCCGGATCGTAATGAACGGGAGAAAACAGCAGGTGCTTGATCAGCAGGGCAGGCAAGGAACCCATGGGCATGACATGAACTCTCCTTTTTGGGCAACATTGCCTGGGAATATACAGGATGAATCCATGCCGGTTGTCGGACGTTCACTGCCGATAATGAGGCTCAATGACAAAACTCAAAGCCTGGACGTTCGATCCGGCGCACAATGGGCTGTCGTACAGTCCACATTGCCTTCCCAACAGGATGTTTCCAAGGATCGGCCCGGTTCATGACCACGGGGCGAGTACTGTCGATCCGGAAAATGCCTTCTCGTGCGGCTCTGCTAGCATCAGGCCATCAACTTCTTGCCAACGCGGCCGATATCTACCCCATGCAGGGGCTGGTCAGGACAGTGCCGCAATGATCAAAATGGGTATCCTGGGGAACCGACATGCAGCGTATCAATAATTTGCCGATCTGGGTCCGCCTGGTGGGAGCCATGTGGCTCATCCTGGTGCTGGCCTGGGGCGGCATGACCTTCTGGACGGTTCAGGAACAGCGGCGAACGGCCATCCGTCAGGCGGAGACTTTTTCCGAGACCCTCCATGAGATCACCATGGCCGGTCTGACCACGATGATGATCACCGGCACCATCAACCGGCGTGCCGAGTTCCTGGACCAGATCATCGAACTCCAGAATGTCCATGACCTCAGGGTCCTGCGGGGTGATAACGTCTCCCGCCAGTACGGTCCCGGCGGTGAACATGAAAGACCCCGGGATGCCATTGAGCGCACCGTGCTGGAAACCGGAGAAGCCTACATTGCCCTTTCCGAGGACCGTTCCAGTCTGCGGGCGGTCATGCCGGTGAAGAATTCACGCCAGTATCTGGGCAAGAACTGCACCCTGTGTCATGCGGTGGCACCGGAAGGCGCGGTACTGGGCGGGGTCAGCCTGCAGATCAGTCTTGAGGACGTGAATACCGCCTCACGCCGGTTCGGCTTCAACTTCCTGGCCGTGGCCACCCTGATCAGCGTACCGGTACTGTTGTTCCTGTTCCTGTTCACCCGCCGTTTCGTCACCAACCCCTTGCAAGAAATGACTCACGGACTGCAGGGTATTGCCCAGGGCGATGGTGACCTGTCCCACCGCCTGCCCATCCACGGCAAGGACGAAATTGGCCAGGCCTCCCGGGCCTTCAACGCCATGATGGACAATTTCCGCGACCTGATCAGCCGGGTGCTGCAATCCACCAGCCAGCTGGCCAAGGCCGCGGGCGATCTGGCCTCGGTCACCGAGCGCACCAACGACGGCGTCTCCCGCCAGCGCAGCGAAATCGACCAGCTGGCCACCGCCATGAACGAGATGAACAGCACCGCCCATGAGGTGGCGCGCAACGCCCAGCAGAGTTCGGTTTCCACCCGGGAGGCGGAAGACGCTGCCCAGGAAGGCAAGCATGTTGTCTCCGGCACCATGAAGCGCATCGAGCAGCTGGCCAATGAAGTACAGAAGGCTGCCGATATCATCCGTGAACTGGACAATGGCAGTGAAGAGATCGGCAAGGTGCTGGACGTGATCCGGGGCATTGCCGAGCAGACCAACCTGCTGGCACTCAACGCCGCCATTGAGGCGGCCCGTGCCGGTGAGGCCGGTCGCGGCTTTGCCGTGGTGGCCGACGAGGTCCGCTCCCTGGCCAATCGCACCCAGAGTTCGACCCAGGAGATTCAGGCCATGATCGAACGGCTGCAGCAGTCCAGTCGCCGGGCGGTGACGGCCATGGACGAGAGCCGGCAGTCGGCCCAGGCCAGCCGTGACAGTGCCTCGCAGGCGGATGCCTCCCTGGACTCCATCACCCAGGCAATCAGCACCATCAGCGACGTGAATACCCAGGTGGCCAGTGCCGCCGAGGAGCAAAGTGCCGTGGCCGAAGAGATGAACCGCAATGTCACCAGCATCTCCGATGCGGCCGAGCAGAATGCCCAGGGTGCCGAGGAAACCACCCTCGCCTCCGAGCAACTGGCCCGGCTGGCGGACGAACTGCAGGATCTGGTGGGCAGGTTCAAGGTGTGAAAACAGGCGCGGGGCGGGCAACAAGCCCGCCCCGCGTGACAATCAGCCCCCCACCACCCGAGTGGGGAACCATCATGAATTACACGGCTTCTTCTTCGGACATCTCCAGGATGGAGGACACGATGTCATTCATCGTCACCAGCCCCACCAGCGTGTTGTCCCTGAGTACCACGATACGACGAATCCCCTGATTGACCATCAGCTTGGCTACGTGCTTGACCTCCAGCACCTCCGGCACGCTGATCACCGGCTTGGAGCAGACATCGTAGACATTGATCAGGTCGATATCCCCTTCTTCAGCCACGATGGTGCGCAAAATGGTGGTATAGGTGATGATGCCGTAGGCATCGTGCTCATAGCGCTTGTCCACCACCAGGGACTTGACCTTGTACCTGCGCATCTCGCGCATGGCCTCTCGAATGGTGGCGAGAGGGGAAATCATCGCCACGTCCTTCACCATGATATCTTTGACCAGCATGGGTTACCTCGGGCTCACAGCTCGTCCTTGAGACGATCTTCGAACTGTTCGATCTGGCGCATGTCGATGCCGGCAATATGTTCCAGGGGAACGGTGAATACCACGCCGTGGCTATGGGACTTCAAATCCAGTTCATCCCGCAGCGCCTTCATCACCGCCAGGGACAGCTTCTTCTCCAGAACCATCAGCAAGACTGACTGGCTACCCTCGTAGGTCAGGCCGAAGAAGGTCTTCTTCTCCTTGGCGCCGATGCCCCGGGCATCAACGATGGTGACTCCGCCGGCCCCCGCCTGCTTGGCGACATCAATGGCCTTCTCTTCAAGATTGTCGGCCAGAATGGCCACCAGAACGGCAAACTTCATGATTTTGCTTCCCTCCACCGAGTGGTGAGTTCAACGGCGATAGCATAGAGCATCACACTGATGATCGGAAATATGGAAGCGAACGCGATCAGGCCGAACCCGTCGATCAGGACGTTACGTCCTTCGATATGGGTGGCCAGACCGATCCCCAGTGCGGTCACCAGTGGCACCGTCACTTCCGAGGTGGTCACGCCTCCCAGATCATAGGCCAGCGCCACGATGTATTTTGGCGCCAGCCAGGTCAGCAGGATGACCAGAGCATAGCCACCCATAATGTAATAGTGGATGGAATCTCCCGCGATGATCCGGTGCACCCCCACGGTGATCCCCACCGCCACGCCGATGGCCACCAGAATGCGGATGGTATTGCCGTTGAGACGCCCCTTGCCCGCCTCCTCCGCCTTCTGCCCGATGGCGATCAGGGCCGGCTCCGCCATGGTGGTGGCAAAGCCGATGGTGAAGGCGAACAGATAGATGAAGAAGATCCGGTCCAGGGCGATGAGTTGTTCGGCCATGCTCTGGCCGATGGGGAAAAGCCCCAGTTTGAGTCCCACCACAAAGGCGTACAGACCGAAGATCACCAGCACGAAACCGCCGAAGACCTTGTGAATGTGGGCGATGTGCTTGCGAATCACCAGGTACTGGAAAATCAGTACCACGGCAATGATGGGCAGCACGTCACGGAACATGATCAGGAGGTCCTTGAGCATGCCCAGCAGCACGCTGCCGGCCACCGGCGCCACCGCCTCGTCCACCGTTGCGGTATCCGCCATGGGCACCACGACCCCATTGACCATCTCGGGGGCGGCAAGGGTGAACACCAGGATCCCATAGATCTGGACCACGATCATGGGGACCATCACCGCCAAGGCCACCAGACCGAAGCCATGGGTCAGGGCATTGCGGCCCCGCAGGGACACGGCAAGACCGATCCCCAGGGCCGCGATCAGGGGCACGGTGACGATATTGGTGGTCACCCCGCCGGAATCGTAGGCCAGGCCGACGATCTCCTCCGGCGCGAAGAAGGTCACCGCCACCACCAGCAGATAGCCGATGATCATGTACCAGTGCAGGCTGTGGCCCAGCACGATCCGCACCACCCCAAGGGCCACCACGAAGCCCACCGATGTGGCCACCAGGACCCGCAGCGTGAAGGCGTGAACGCGCCCCTCACTGATGATTTCAGCCTGGGAGGCCACGGCGATCAGGGCCGGTTCGGCGATCACGGCGGCAAAGCCCAGACAGAACCCGAACACCATCAACCACAGCAGCGATCCCTTCTTGGCGAACTCGTTGGAGAGGTTCTTGCCGATGGGAAAGATGCCCATTTCCAGTCCTTGCAGGAACAGGGCCACGCCCACCACCACGATCAGCAACCCCACGATCATGGGGACAAGCCCCTCGGGGACCTGCTGCATGACGGCGAACTGGAAGAAGCCTACGACCAGGATGATCGGCAGCAGATTCCGGAAGGAATGGGCAAGTAGTCGGTAGAATTCCTTGAGCTGGTTCAAGAGCGCTTATTGTGGTTGTGATGAAAGAAGATGACACCCGGCCAGACAGTCGACCCCAAACCCGTCCCCGCGACCCCGTCACTTCCGCGAAAGCGGGAGCCCAAAATTCCCGGTAGGCAGTCAACCACAAACTCGTCACTCCCGCTTTCGCGGGAGTGACGTGCCAAGGACACGTAAACAGCATGCCAAAGACGCGAAAATGACATGCTAAGAACACAGCAATAACTGTCAAGGCGTAGTCATGACCGATTCAGAATACCCCTAAGCATACTGCAATCCGGACGATCATTGATGATATTGGAACACGACCACAATCCCCCCGTTATCTCCTTATGCCGCCCGGCATTTGCGGTATGCTTGCCCCCTGACCGGAGCATCCAGGATCAAACGGCGATCATGTCCCTTCATCTGCCCCACGAACTCATTCGCGAATCCGTCAAGCTGGCCCTCGTCGAAGATGTCGGCACCGGCGACCTCACCGCTGGGCTGATCCCTGCCCAGACCCGGTGCCGGGCCCATGTGGTGTGCAAGGAGCAGGCCATCGTCTGCGGACAGGCCTGGTTCAACGAGACCTTCAGGCAACTGGACCCGACCGTGGAGATCACCTGGCATTGCCAGGAAGGCGACGCAGTGGAACCCGACACCCGGCTCTGCGGCCTGAGCGGACCGGCCCGGCCCATCCTCACCGGGGAACGCACCGCACTGAACTTCCTGCAGACCCTTTCGGCCACGGCCACCCGAACCCGCCGCTACGTGGATGCCGTGGCCGGCACCCCCGCCAATATCCTGGACACCCGCAAGACCCTGCCCGGGCTTCGGTTGGCGCAGAAGTACGCGGTCAGTTGCGGCGGCGGCATGAACCACCGCCTGGGGCTCTACGATGCCGTGCTGATCAAGGAGAATCACATCATGGCCGCCGGTTCCATTGCCGCAGCCGTGGCCCAGGCCCGCACCCTTTCCGGCCAGGTTCAGGTCGAGGTGGAAACGGAAACCCTGGACGAGGTCCGTCAGGCACTGGAAGCGGGTGCCGACGTGATCATGCTGGACGACTTCGATCTGGAAGGGATGCGGGCGGCCGTAGCCATGGTGGATGGTCACTGCAAACTGGAGGCCTCCGGTGGGGTGGATCTTTCCAAGATCCGGGAAATCGCCAAGACCGGCGTGAACTTCATCTCCGTGGGCGCCCTGACCAAGCACATCCAGGCGGTGGATCTGTCCCTGCGCCTGGAGGCCTGATCCTTATCTTCTTCTAGCCCACCCGGGTCTTGGCCAGTTGCCAGAGGGCTTCCAGGGCCTCCAGGGATTCGTCTTCCATGCGGCTACCCTCCCGGGCCAGCGTCTCTTCCATGAAGCGGAAACGGCGCTCGAACTTGGCGTTGGTGCGCCGCAAGGCCGCCTCGGGGTCCACTTTCAGGTGGCGGGCCAGGTTCGCCACGGCAAACAGGACATCCCCCAACTCATCCTCCAGGCGGGCATGGGGGGCACCGGCACCCATCTCCGCCCGCACCTCGTCCAGCTCCTCATGGATCTTGTCCAGGATGGGGGCGGCATCGGCCCAGTCAAACCCCACCCGGGCAGCACGCTTCTGAATCTTGGCCGCGCGAGCCAGGGCCGGGAGCGTCAGGGCAATACCGTCCAGAACACCGGATGCAGGTTGTTCATCCCCGCCGCTACCCGCGCCCTGACGGTTGGCCCGTTCCCGGGCCTTTTCCGTCTCCCAGGCCGCATGCTGGGCGTCTTCCGATTCAAACCGCACGCCGGCAAAGACATGGGGATGACGACGGATGAGCTTGTCCGCCAGGGTGCGGGCCACATCATTGAAGTCGAAACGCCCCTCCTCTTCCGCCATCCGGGCATGGAACACCACCTGCAACAGCAGATCCCCCAACTCCGAGCGCAGTTCATCAAAATCGCGCCGGGCAATGGCATCGGCCACTTCATAGGCCTCTTCCAGGGTATGGGGCACAATGCTGTCGTAGGTCTGCTTCAGATCCCAGGCACAGCCCCGCTCCGGATCCCGGAGCCGGGCCATGATGCCAAGAACCTCATCCAGCGCGGGAGATGATGAGGGTTTCATGACTAGAAACTGAAACGGATGCCGAAGTGGATGTTGTCATCCAGCTTGTAGTTCTTCTTGTAGTCCAGATCCGTCTCGATCCGGCGATAACCGATGAATCCGGCCGCCCCTGGCGTCACTTCCAGTTCGTAGCGCAAAGAAATGTCCCACAGATCATCGGCATCGCCGAAGGTGGTGATGGGAGGGGCATAGTAAGCTTCCAGGGCGAAGTACATGGGCGTGTTGGCCGGGATCGTATACCTGACCTCGCCCCCCAGACCCAGGGACTGGAACTTGTCATCCGGTTCATCGATGAAGCCGAAATAGAGCTTGCCACCCACACCGAAGGTCAGCGGCTGCTCGCCGGCGGGGACACCCCGCACGTGCATGCCGGTGGTCAGCATGTAGTCACTGTCCTCATTGAAGAACAGACCGAAGAACAGATCGGCACCACCGAACCCGACGGCGCTGGAATCGGTGATGAAATTGAACTGAGCCGTTTCCTTGCTCAGATAGATGTCAAGGGTGTGAGCCGAGGCCATGGGAGCCATTCCCATCAGACAGGCCGCTGCCAGCAGTTTTGCGCGCATAGAGGTGTTCCAGTGAGTGTTTAAAAAGTCAGGACGCCATTGTAACGCTTCACGCTGATATCGGCCCTTTTTGCTATCAGCCCTTGGGCTGTTCGTCCCGGGTCTTGTTCAGCCCCGGCGGGGACATCAGGGTCTGGGTCTTGTGGTCATAACGCCCCTTGAGTTCATCCTTGATGGTACCCGACCACATGGGAACACCCACGAAATATCCGGCACGACCGATCAGATGGGCCGCCACAGGGCCGGTCAGCACCAGGAACACGATGATGGCGGCGGCCTTGGCCGCCACTGCCACATCACCGAAAAATTCCAGCCCCACGGCGATCATCAGCAACCCCCCGCCCAGGGCGCCGGCCTTGGTGGTGGCATGGAGCCGGATGGGCAGGTCCGGCATTCGCAACAGGCCCAGGGCCGCCACGAACATGAAGCCGACCCCGGTGAGCAGGAACAGGCTGATCAGGATTTCCATCAACAGATCAATCATCATCCCGGCTGCCTCCCTTGGCAATCAGACGGGCAAAGCCCACTGCGGCCAGAAACGCCGTCAGCGCCAGCACCATGGCCACGTCCAGGAAGGCCGTCACGCCGCTGGACAAGGTGTACACCGCGATGAAGCCCACCGTCAGGGTCGCCAGCATCTCCAGGGCCACCACCCGATCCGGCAGGCTGGGCCCCAGGATCAGGCGGAAGAAGATCAGCACCAGGGAAATCCCCAGCACCAGGTAAGCAATGAATATGGAGAACTCAAGCATGGTTGCCCCCACTGCAAATTCTTGAACGCCGATCATGCACCGCACGCTTCACCGCAGCACCTCCAGGGCACGATACTCCATGTAGCGGATGCTCTCGATGACCTCTTCCTCATTTTCCAGGTACATCACATGGATATACAGCACCTTGCGGTCGCTGGAGACATCCAGGCTCAGGGTGCCCGGAGTCAGGGAAATGAGATTGGCGACCACGGTGATTTCCGCATCCGTCCTGGCCTCCAGCGGAAACGCGATCACGCCCGGCTTCATGTAATACGTCGGCGTGAGCACATCATAGGCCACCTTGAGATTGGAAAGGATCAGCTCCTTGATGAAAAAGCCGATGAAGAGGATCGCCTTGGGAATCTTGCCGGTATAGGCGGCAAAACCCGGCTGATCCCGCAGGGCGGAGGCCAGGATCAGATAACCCAGCACCAGGCCGATGAACAGGTTGGTACCCGTGAAACTGCCGGTCAGGCCCATCCAGACCAGGGCCAGCAGGATATTCGATGCCAGTGGACCGATCATTACCGTTCCCCCAGAACTGCATCAATGTACAGGCTCGGATTGAGCAGCTGATGGGCTGCCGCGTCCGCGATCTGATAGATGGGCTCCGCCCCCAGACCGATGAAGACCGTCAGGGCCGCCATCCCGCCGATGGTCAGATAGAGCACGCCGGAGCCGGCGCTGCCGTGGACCGGGCGGTTGGCATATTCTTCCGGCTGGGCCTTCCAGAACACCTCGGCCCAGATCTTGATCATGGAGTACAGCGTCAGCAGACCCACCACCAGGGCCACGGCCACGATCCACCAGGCCTCGGCCTCCACGCCGGCCCGAATGAGAATGAACTTGGCGAAGAACCCGGACAGGGGCGGTATCCCGGCCAGGGACAGGGCCGGGATCAGGAACAGGATGGCCAGCATGGGATGGGACCGGTACATGCCCCCCAGTTCCTTGAGCTCATAGGTGCCCTTGAGCCGGTACACCAGACCACTGACCAGGAACAGATTCGCCTTCACGATGATGTGGTGCATGATGTAGAACACCCCGCCGACGATGGCCAGGGGCGTGAACAGCGCCAGTCCCATGATCATGTAACCGATCTGGCTGATGATGTGGAACGACAGGATGCGGCGGAACTCGAACTGGGCCGCCGCGCCCAGCACCCCGGTGAGCATGGTGGCGGCGGCCACCCACAGCAGGATCTCATGGGTGTAGTCCACGTCCTGGGTGAAGATGAGGGTGAACACCCGGAACAGGGCGTAGACCCCCACCTTGGTCAGCAGGGCCGCGAACAGGGCCGAAACCGCCACCTGGGGCGTGTGGTACGAAGCCGGCAACCAGAAGAAGAAGGGAAAGGCACCGGCCTTGATGCCGAAGGACACCAGGAACAGCATGGCGATCACGGTGATGATGCCCGGGTCTTCGGCGTAACTGAGCTTGTCGGCAATGTCCGCCATGTTCAGGGTGCCCGTCAGGCCGTAGAGCAGACCGATGGCGGACAGGAACATGGCCGAAGACACCAGGTTCAGGGTCACATACTTGATGGCCCCTTCCATCTGCGCCCGTTCGCCACCGAGGATCAGCAGGGCAAAGGAAGCCACCAGCATCACCTCGAACCAGACATAGAGGTTGAAGATGTCACCGGTGAGGAAGGCCCCGTTCACCCCCGCCAGCAGCAGGTGCAGCAGCGGATAGTAGCCGAAGGCCTCATGGCGCTTGCTCATGGAGGTCAGGGAATAGACCGCCGTGGCAAACCCGCTGATGCCCGCCAGCACCACCATGATGGCGCCGAGCAGGTCCGACACCAGCACGATGCCGAAGGGGGCCTGCCAGTTGCCCATGTGCATCACCAGGATGCCGTCCTGCCAGGTGGCGGACAGCAACCACAGGGCGGACAGCAGCATGAGCCCGGTCCCGACCACGGTGGTGACACGCTGGGCAAGGCGCCAGCGCCAGAGGATCAGCGTCAGGGCGCCGAAGAACAGGGGAATGATGACGGGCAGCGCGACCTCTAGCCTCATGTGTCGGTATCTTTCATCTGGTCCATATCGTCAGCCTGCACCACTTCATAGGCACGGTGGATCAGCACCACCGCAAAGGCCAGCACCCCGAACCCGATCACGATGGCGGTCAGGATCAGGGCCTGGGCCAGGGGATCGGCCACCACGCCCGTCGGCTGCATGGCACCCTCGGGCACCAGGGGCGGCGCACCGCGCAACAGACCGGCCTGGGTGAACAGCAGCAGATTGGCGGCATTGGACAGCAGCACCAGTCCGATCACCAGTTTGACGATCGAACGTCGCAGCATCATGTAGATGGCGGCGGCAAACAGGCCGCCGACGGTGAACGCCATCAGGGTTTCCATGGGCGATCTCCCCTGAAGCCACCGGCAGCCGCCGCACCGCTTGGTGCGGACCGCAGGCTCCGGCGCTCCAGACTCGTCTTGTGGGTCCGGCGTTTCAAGAACATGTGATTACCGCTTTTATGCGTGAATGGTATGAGAGTCCCGGGCGCTCCGGGTTTCAGGCGCCACGGTGACGGTCACTCTTCCGCCTCGGCCAGGGACAGCAGGATCAGCAGTACCCCGCCGATCACCACCAGATAGACCCCGATATCGAACAGCAACGGCGTCCCCACCTTCAGTTCACCCAGCACCGGCAAGGTCAGCTCCAGCCACTGGGAGGTGAAGAAGGGCTGCCCCATGAAGACCGCGGGCACCCCGGAGATCACGCCGAACAGCAAACCCCAGCCCAGCAGGTCCCGGGGTTCGAAGCGCAACACCCGCTTGGCGCTGCGGATATCCAGGGCGAACATGTACAGGGCGACGGCGGAGGCCGCCACCAGTCCGGCAATGAAACCGCCGCCGGGCTCGTTATGGCCACGCAGCAGCAGGAACACGGAGAAGATCAGCAGCAGCGGCAGCAGGAAATGGGCTGCCGTGCGCAGGATCAGTGACTGCAGGGTGAACTGTGGGCTCATCGTCTTCTGTCCTCGGCACGGAACTTGATCATGGCGTAGACCCCCACCGCGGCCAGGGCCAACACCACGATCTCACCCAGGGTATCCAGGGCACGGAAGTCCACCAGGATGACGTTGACAATGTTGCGGCCATAACCGGAAGGCTGACTTTCCTGGATGAAGTACTCGGAAATGCTGTCCGCATAACGGGTGGTACTGGCGGCCAGCTTGAGCACAGCCATCATGGCCCCCACGGCCAGGGCGATGACCGCATCCCGAATCCTCAGCACCATGGGTGTCAGACCCAGGAAACCCGGCAGGCGGAACAGGACCAGCACCAGCATGATGACCGTCAGCGTCTCCACCAGCACCTGGGTGATGCCCACGTCCGCGGCGCTGAACAGCACATAGATCAGGGCCACGCAGAAACCCACCGCGCCCAGGGAGGCCACCGCCCCCAGGCGGGAGCGGGTGGTCACCGACACCAGGGCCGCCATCAGCAGCACCGCGACGATGAAGGCCTCGTGCACCAGGATGCCGGACAGGTCCAGATCAATGTGCACATGGGTACGGGTGAACAGGGTCACCATGACCAGGCCCACGGTGGAGATCAGGATGGTGAGCAGGTAGTAGCGCAGATAACCGTTCTGCAGCACCCGGGTCTGCCATTCGGACAGCCACACCATCCCGGCCATGGTCTTTTCATAGGCCGCTTCGGGACCGTAGCGATTGACCACCTCCATGAAGCCGGTGAAGCGGCGGAACCGTTCCCAGTTGAGATAGAGCAACAGACCCAGCGCCAGACTCACCCCGCTCAGCAGCAGGGGCAGGTTGAAGCCGTGCCAGAGGGACAGGTAGGGCGATACCGGCGCCCCGTATACCGCCGCCGCCGCCCAGGCAATCAGGCCCTGATCCACCAGCCCCGCGCCCAGTCCGAACAGCAGCCCCAGGGAGGCCAGGACCACGGGGCCCGCCAGCAGGGCCGGCGGCGCCTCATGGGCTGGAATCTTGGGGGTGTCGGCCCGGGGACCGTACCAGGGACGAATGCCGACGATGGCCGCCACCGCCACCACCATGACGGCGGAGACCACGGCAAAAACACTGAGCAACCCAGCCAGGGCCGGTGCCTCCAGCACCGCCTCGAACAGCAGTTCCTTGGCCACGAATCCGAACATCGGCAACACCCCGGCCAGGGACAGGGCGGCCAGACCGGCAAAGACGGTGGTCACCGGCAGCGCGCGGCGCAGCCCGCCGGTCTGCAGGAAGTCCTTGCAGCCCGCCTCATGATCCAGGATGCCGGCCACCAGGAACAGCGCACCCTTGTAGAGGGAATGGGCCAGCAGGAAGGCCATCGCGGCCAGCATGGCGTTCTCGGTGCCCACGCCGATGAGCATGGTGAGGGTACCCAGGGCCATGACGGTGGAGTAGGCCAGCACCTGCTTGACGCCGGTGGAACGCAACGACAGGAAGATCCCGGCGAACATGGTCACGGCCCCGAACAGACCCAGCAGCAACATCCAGGCCTCGGTCCCACCCAGGGAGGGATTCAGGCGGGCCATCAGATAGACCCCGGCCTTGACCATGGTGGCGGAGTGCAGGTAGGCGGAGACGGGTGTGGGTGCCGCCATGGCATTGGGCAACCAGAAATGGAAGGGATACTGGGCCGACTTGGTGAAACACCCCAGCAGGACCAGCAGCAGGATGGCCAGATACCAGTCGTGATCGCGGAAGATGTCGCCGGAGGTGAGGAGTTCGTGCAGCTCGTAGCTGCCTCCCACCAGGGCCATCATGACCAGGCCGGTGAGCAGGGCCAGCCCGCCGGCCACGGTGACGAACAGCCCCTGCAGGGCGGACTTGCGGGCCTTGGCGTCCTCATGGTTGTAGCCGATGAGCAGATAGGACGTGATGCTGGTGAGTTCCCAGAACACGAACAGGGAGATCAGGTTGCTGGACAGCACCAGCCCCAGCATGGAGGCCATGAAGGCGAGGATCAGGACATAAAAGCGTCCCAGATCCCGATGACCTTCCAGATAGCGGCCCGCATAGGCCACGACGAAGAAACCGATCCCCGAGATCAGCAGGGCAAAGAGCAGGCTGAGACCGTCCACAAGGAAGGTGAGCTGGATGCCCAGACTGGGAATCCAGTCGTATTCCATGATGATCCGCCCGCCGTCGGCCTCGCGTAGCGCGGGCAGGAAGGAGGCGAAGTAGATGAACAGTACCGCGGGCAAGGCGGCCAGCGCCCAGCCACTGTGGCGACCCAGGCCCCGATGCGCCCAGGGCGCAACAGCGGCAATCAGAAATCCGGACAGGACGGCGAGCAGCATGGGTTGTGTAATGGGCGATTCAGCAGGATCCGGCGCCATCTCAAGCCCCGACATCCCTGCCCCGCGTCAAGGACCGACCGCGGATGCCTCTCTCCTCCAGGTTGAACGTGGATGGATAAAACACGCCCCCCACAATCGGGCAGGCAGGCAGCAGCCTTGCGGCGCGCAACTCCGCGCGCCCACTCTCAGGCACGTTTCATGCTAACCAAACTTGCTTTTTATTTGCAAACCCCGGTCTGCCGCATTGCGTCAAGCCGGGGGAGGGAGACAGGCCCGGATTGGATTCAGTCGATCCAGCCGCTCTGCCGGCGCCGCCACCGAATGCGGGTCAGGATGATACCCAGCAGCAAACTGCCGATGGACACACCGGCCCCCACCAGGAACCAGTCCCGGCGCACATTTTCCTGCAAGGCACGGTTCTGGTCCTGGAGCGCCGCCATCCGGGCCTGCTCCTGGGCCAGCGCCTGCCCCAGGGCCTCGTTGCGACGGGCGGTTTCCAACGGTTCGGCCGCCACCTCTCGCAGGGTTTCCAGTTCCCGTTCCAGTTCGGCCAGTCGCGCACTCAGGGCATCGGCCCGCTGGGTCTCACTGTCCCGCTCAGCCGTCAGACCACGAATCCGGTCCCCCTGTTCCCCACGATTCCCCTCCAGTTGCTCTATACGACGCTCGGCCTGGGCCAAACGTTCCCTGGCATGGGGGCGGTTCATGAGAAAACGGCTCTCGATCCACCCTTCGGTCCCGTTGGGGGTCCGAATCAGGGTATAGCCATCGTCATCCACCTGCAGCACGGTCACCGCCGTGCCGCTGCTGAGAAACTGCAGGATCCGGTGCTGCAGCGTCTTGCCGGTGCGGATGTGGGCGCTGAGATCGTCGGAGATATAGGCCGTGCCCTGGGCCTGGACCACACCTGGCCAGACAGCCATCAGCAGCAGAAGTGACAGGATCAAGGGGGGCAGTGATACCAGGGGGTGTTTCACGAAGGATATCCTTTGCTTGTCAGTCATGAATCAGGCGCAGTTATTCTAATCGGACCTCCGGCAGGTCCGGTGATACCGGAATCCCCACTTGTGCCGAGGATCACAGAATCGCGTTCCCATCACCAGCAGCGCAGGGTGACGGGCACCCTCCGCTGCCCTACTCTATCAGTCCTTACGGTGGTCCATTAGCCTGATCACCACAACCAGAAACAGGTCCTCCCGACACACCCAACCGGAAGCCTCCATGCAAGACAAAGACCCTCTTCATCTGACCCCGAAAGAAGCTCATGAACTGCTCAAGGACAACCCCAGGGCATTGCTGATCGACATTCGCTCAAGCATGGAATTCCTGTTCGTCGGGCATCCGGTCGGTGCCGTTCACATTCCCTGGATGGATGAACCGGACTGGACACTGAACCCGCGGTTCGTGCCCGAGGTACGCAAGCTGCTGCTCGGTAGCGCAAGCACTGAAGCATCCCGTGAAAGCGGCGCCCCGATCATCCTCATCTGCCGTAGCGGCAAGCGTTCCCTGGATGCGGGACGGCTACTGATCAAGGAAGGTATCACCAACGTCTACCATATCGGCGAAGGCTTTGAAGGGGAACTGGACGATCATCACCATCGTTCCAGTCTGGGCGGCTGGCGTTTCCACGGCCTGCCATGGGAGCAATGCTGAACCCGGAGATCCAGCACCACTGACGGGGTATCAGGTTTTCACCTGACGCCCCCCCGTCCGCTGCCATCTTCTGACACGGTGCTCCAGCCTCAGCGGCAGGAAAAGGATCAGGTCATAGAGCAGGGGTAAAAACCTGGACAGCAGCCGCATCATGCGGGCCAGATGAAAACTGAGGAAAGCCAGAACCTGCAGCACCAGAACAGCCAGTGAGCCACCCAGCACCCCCATGGCCTGCATGAACATCTGCAAGGGCAGGCATGTCAGCGCCAGCAACAATGGCATAAGCCCTCCCAGAAACCCTCGGGTCAACATTGACACCCATTCCAGGGGCGGCAGCATCAACTCCGGTTCGCCTTCCAGAAGACGGTTGAGGGCATCCTCATGGGCGATGTACAGGTCACGGGAAACCGCCAATAATCCGGACAGCACAATCAGGGCCCCAAGCAACAGTAGCCCACCCCACATCAGGCGCCTTCGGGCTGCCGCATCCCAACTGGCCACCACCGGCAGAAGAGAGGTGATACCCCTGGACTCCAGGATCATGCCGCCGGACAGCACGGAGACGATCAGCAACAGCGCCGTGCCCATTCCGGAGAGGCCGATACCTCCCCCCGCCTCCGGAGCCCCCCCCAGAATGGCTGCCATCGGGCTGAACAGCAGCTGGAATCCCATCACGCCCGTCAGGAAGACAACGCCCAGCAGGGCGACCGCCAGCACCAGTTGTCCCATGGATGCCAACGTCATGACGCGGGGAGGAACGGCCCTGTCCTTGAGACGCTGATATTGATACAAGGCCACATCCAGATGACGCGCCTGATCCTTGACAGACACGATCCCCTTTTCCAGATCCGACAACCGGTCTTCCAGCGCTCTCCACTCCGGCAACAGGCCCCGCAGTATCTTCAGGCGCTCACGGTTGCCATGGCGATACTCGTCCAGGGTCTCGCGACTGGCCCGCGCCAGGGTGTCGTGGATCTCCTGAAGCATGGTGCCAACGCGGGGGTCCGCCCCCGGTGGTGCATCGGTCATGGCCTGCACGGTTCTCATCCAGCCGGGCTCGGTGGGCGCCTGATCACGGGCCATCCGGTAATCCTCTTCCAGCCTCTCGATCTGCTCAGCGATACGGCGCTGGAGCATGGCATACCCGCCAAGATCCTTGTTCAGGCGATTGTGAATTCCCCGGCAATCCCGTTCCACCCTGAGTTGAAGCCGCCTCAGCGCTACTCCGCGAAGGTATTCCTGGTGACGGCGCCCCAGGTTACGGGCCCCGAATCTCAGGCCATGGGCGGCAGAACGAAATTGCCATTCCAGCAGGCGGCAGGCTTGTCTCAGTGCCCGACGCAGCCAGGGGCGGCTCAAGTACAGGACCAGAACGCCGATAACCATCCAGATAAGTATTGAAACACCCAGGCTTGCCGCCCAGATGCCCCACAAACCTTCGCTGTTCATTCTCAATCCCCTAGTTCATCCCATGTATACCATCGGCGACTCAAGTTCCCCGGTGAGCGGCCGATAATCCTGAAAGAGGCCATCTTGTTCCAGGCTACCCTGCTGTGCCACCTCAGGACAGGCAGGTGCATTTTGCTTGAATTGAATGGGTCTGATCAGGGCTTGAACAGCGCCAGAGGGCCGTGCCACCGCACAAATCATGCCGGAGTGCAGAATCGGATCATGCATTTAATCAGAGACTGACCCATGGACCGAAGCCAATTGGAACTGAAAATGGGCGCCCAGTTCAGCCCCTACCGGGAAATGCCGGAAATGACGGCCGGGGCCGCCGTGCTGGGATTCCTTCCTGCTTTCATGGATATTCAAACCCATGAAACGCACCTGTCCATAAACCAGGATGGATCACTGGCCGTGATCCATCTGCTGGATGGGTTACCTGATCACTGGGTGATCGAACGGGATGAACAAGGACGCATCACGGCACTCAAGGACGGGATTGTAGCCGGCTTCATGCGACAGGGGCGTTTCTTCACGCGCTCGGAACTGGCCCAGCTGCGCTGGGACGCCTGAACCGGGATTACCCCTTGTGCCCGGGGATGTAATCCGGTCCAATAGGCGGCCCCTTATCGCCAGACACCCGACCCATGCGAAAGAACAGTTACGAGCGCGAAGAACTTCTGCAATGCGGCCACGGAGAGATGTTCGGCCCCGGCAACGCCCAGCTGCCGGTCCCCAACATGCTGATGATGGATCGAGTCAACCATATCAGCGACGAAGGCGGCGCCTTTGGCAAGGGTGAGATGCGTGCCGAACTGGACATCAATCCCGATCTCTGGTTCTTCGATTGTCATTTCCCGGGTGACCCGGTCATGCCCGGATGCCTGGGCCTGGATGCCATGTGGCAGCTGGTGGGCTTCTATCTGGCCTGGATCGGCAATCCCGGTCGTGGTCGTGCCCTGGGCGTGGGTGAAGTGAAGTTCACCGGTCAGGTCCTGCCCAGCGCCAAAAAGGTTACCTACCAGGTGGACATCAAGCGCGTCATCACCCGCAAGCTGGTGCTGGGTATCGCCGACGGTCAGGTGCTGGTGGATGATCGCCTGATCTACACCGCCAAGGACCTGCGGGTCGGCCTGTTCACCTCCACCGACGGTTTCTGACGCCACTTTCCTCCCGTTTGACCTGTGAGCCCTGATCGACGACGATCAGGGCTCACGCACATCCGGGGGATGACCGTGGGCCAGGAGATCGATCACACGCACTTCAAGGCCGGCGATTTCACCCGCTTCCAGGCCCACCTGGAAGCCGAAACCCGGCTGGCCCGGGAATGGCTCAACCAGGGGCGTTTCACCCACGGCGATCCGATGGCGGGATTCGAGATTGAGGCCTGGCTGCTGGATCGACACGAAGGTCCGGCCCCCCTCAATGAAGCCTTCCTGCAACAATTCAACGACCCCATGGCCACACCGGAGCTGGCCGCCTTCAACATCGAGGTCAACACCCGCCCCCACCCGCTCAAGGGTCGCGCCCTCAGTCTGATTCATCGGGAGATATCGGCCACTTGGCAGCGAACCCTCCTGGCCGCCGACGCCGTCGGCACCCGCGCGCTGATGACCGGCATCCTGCCCACCCTGCGTCCGGAACACCTGCGCCTGGGCAACATGTCGTCCATGAAACGCTACCGCGCCCTCAACCGCGAGGTCTTCCGCTCCCGACAGGGGCGCCCGGTGCGGCTGGACATCGCCGGTCGGGAGCATCTTCTGCACCTGCACCGGGACGTCATGCTGGAGGCGGCCACCACCTCATTCCAGATACATCTGCAGACACCCGCGGATACGGCTCACCAGGTATACAACGCCGCCATCATCGCCTCGGCCCCCATGGTGGCCGCCGGTGCCAATGCCCCCTTCCTGTTCGGCAAGGATCTGTGGGACGAGACCCGGATTCCCGTTTTCGAGCAGGCGGTGGAGGTGGGTGGCTACGAGGACGTGGCCCGAGGCCCCCTGCGCCGGGTCAGCTTCGGTTCCGGCTATGCCCGGGAGTCCATCCTGGAATGCTTCGAGGAAAACCTGGCGCATTTCCCGGTCCTGCTGCCCATGAGCAGCGACACGCCGCCGGAGCGGTTCCCCCATCTGCGCCTGCACAACGGCACCATCTGGCGCTGGAACCGGCCTTTGATCGGCTTTGACAATGAAGGCCGCCCCCATATCCGGATCGAACACCGGGTTCTCCCCGCCGGCCCTACCCTGTCCGACAGCATGGCCAACACCGCCTTCTTCTATGGTCTGGTGGAGGACCTGCTCACCGAACCCGGCGGCCCCCAATCCCTGATTCCCTTTGCCGCCGCCAAGGACAACTTCTATCAGTCTGCCCGCCTGGGACTGGCCGCCGTCCTGCAGTGGCGCCAAGGAGAGCGCGTCGGGATACAGAACCTGATCCTGGACGAGCTGCTGCCCCGGGCCCGTCACGGTCTGCAGCGCCTGGGACTGGCCCAGGCCGACAGCCATCATTATCTGGAGATACTAGCCGAGCGGATCCGGACGGGCCGCAACGGCGCCCGATGGCAACGGGACTTCGTTGCCCGGCACGGACGGGACATGCCCGCCTTGACCCGAGCCCTGCGCCAACATCAGGCCACCGACGAACCCGTTCATCAATGGGATCTGCAACCCGCAGCCCCGGAGGACTCTGAATCATGCTGAGACAGCAGGAAGGACTGCCCGCGGGCTTTCTGGACACCCCGGCCGGGGAACTGCATCGCATCGTCCCCGAACCAACCCTGTTTCATCTGCCGGGCCGCCGGATGCCCCCCCTGTTCGTCTCCATCCTGCTGCACGGCAACGAGCCGGTCGGCCTGCATGCCATCCAGCAGGTACTCGCGGAACTGCCTATGGGGGAACTGCCCAGGGGATTGAGCCTGTTCGTGGGGAATGTGGCAGCGGCCCGGGAAGGCGTCAGACGCCTGGAGGGTCAGGCGGACTTCAATCGCATCTGGCCGGGCACGGAGGCACCGGCCAGCCCGGAATCCCGGCTGGCCGCCGAGGTGGTGGACACCATGGCGTCACGGGGCGTCTTTGCCAGCGTGGATATCCACAACAACACCGGCCTGAACCCCCACTACGCCTGCATCAACCGGCTGGACCACCGCTACCTGCGCCTGGCCACCCTGTTCAGCCGCACGGTGGTGTACTTCATACGCCCCCGGGGCGTGCAGTCCATGGCCTTTGCCGAGTTGTGTCCGGCGGTGACCCTGGAATGCGGCAAACCCACCGACCGGCACGGGGTGGCCCATGCGGCGGATTATGTCCGCGCCTGCCTGAACCTGGCGGAACTGCCGGATACCCCGGTCCCCGCCCATGACCTGGACCTGTTCCATACCGTGGCCCAGGTAAAGATCCCGCCCGAAGTCCGGATCAGTTTCGGGGCCAGGGAGACCGACCTGCTGTTTGCCCCGGACCTGGACCACATGAACTTTCGGGAACTGCCCGCCGGCACCGTGCTGGGAATGGTCAACGGGGGCCACACGCTACCGATCACGGCCCATGACGAACAGGGGGTGGAGGTCTCGCCCCATTACTTCGCAGTGGAGCACGGCCGCCTGGTGCTCACACGCCCCATGATGCCCTCCATGCTCACTCTGGATGAACGGGTAATCCGTCAGGACTGCCTGTGCTACCTGATGGAGCGGATGGATGCCGAAATCAGGACGGGGTTTCACCGATCGGCACCGTGATCTGCTCCACGGACACCTCCATCCGGGACGGCAGCACCAGCGGACCGAACTGATTGAACACGGGAACATCTGCCGCATCCCGCCCATAGCCCAGGCGAACCCGGCCTGCATCCGGCCTTGCCCGGGTAGGATCAAAGGAATACCACTGCCCTCCCACGAAGGCCTCGAACCAGGCATGCAGATCCATGGGTTCCAGTTGATTCAGGTAACCCACCACATAACGGGCCGGGATGCTCAGACTCCGACACAGGGCGATGCCGACGTGGCTGAAATCCCGACAGACACCATTACGCCGTTCGATGGCCTCCAGCGCGGAAATCGGCGCCGGATCGGAATCGGTGAGGTAGCCCAGGTGCTCATGGGTCCAGCGGGTGATCGCCTCCACCTGGTCATAGCCGGGAATGCAGCCTGCCACAATCTCACCAGCCAGCCGGCCCAACCGGTCCGAGTCGCAGTAACGACTGGGTGTCAGATACATCAGGGCCTGATCTGGCAGGTCCTGAATCAGGACGAAGGGCGCCCCGGGTGCCTGCTCCAGGGTGGCCGGCACCTGCACATCGGAACGCACCTCCACCTTGAAGTAACCGGGCGGCGCCGTCAGGCGCTGCCACAGGTTACCGTACATATCGGTGTATTCGATGATCGGCATGCCGGGAAAAACGGCATAACGATCCTGCGCCACCCATTGATGGGCATCACTGCGCGGTCTGAGCAGGAGCAGCATGGGACTTTCCACCTGAAAACGCATTTCCAGGGTACAACCGACTCGCAACCACATGGGCCGTCCTCACTAGATTTGATTGACCCATGCGCCTCAGCCCAGGTCCACCTCGACTTGGTGTGTCCGACGGTCATCGACGAGGGGAATCCTGCCCCATCCGGCCTCGAACGCGGCGGCATCCGGGATCTCGGTCCCGTCAAGGGACACGCGGATGACCCGCCGGGACGCCCCGGTCGTACCGCTCACCTTGATATGGTATAGGGTTTCACGATACCGGTAGTGGATGGTATACGCATTCCAGTCATCGGGGATGCACGGCGCGATGCGCAGATGATCTCCCCGCAGTTGCAGACCCAGCAGGGTTTCCAGGGTCAGCCGGTACATCCAGCCTGCCGCCCCGGTATACCAGGTCCAGCCGCCGCGGCCCGTGTGGGGCGGCGCGCCATAGACGTCCGCGCTCATGACATACGGCTCAACCTTGTAACGCGCCACCGCCGCGGGCGTGTCGCCGTGATTGACGGGATTGAGCAGGGCGTAGCATTCCCAGGCCCGCCGCCTGTCGCCCATCCGGGCGAAGGCCATCGTGGTCCAGATCGCGGCATGGGTATACTGACCGCCGTTCTCACGCACCCCCGGCACATAGCCCTTGATGTACCCGGGCTCCAGGGCCGACCGGTCAAAGGGCGGGTCGAGCAGACGGATCAGGCCGTCATCCCGACTCACCAGGTGTCGGTCCACCGCATCCATCGCCTCGCGGGCGCGCCGGGGATCCCCGGCGCCGGAGAGGATCGCCCAGCTCTGGCTGATGGCGTCAATGCGGCATTCGTCATTGACGGCGGACCCCAAAGGTGTACCGTCGTCGAACCAGGCCCGCCGATACCAGGCGCCGTCCCAGGCGCTCGCTTCGATATGACCCCGCAGCTGCTCGGCCTGGTCATGGCAGAACTCGGCAAACTCGCCGTCATTCCGACCCCGGGCAAGATCGGCAAACTGCTGCAGGACGTCGAACAGGAACCAGGCCAGCCAGACACTTTCGCCCCGGCCCTCATGGCCCACCCGGTTCATACCGTCGTTCCAGTCCCCGCAGCCCATCAGCGGCAACTGATGGGTACCGAAACGCAGGCCGTGCCGGAGGGCGCGGACACAGTGCTCATAGAGACCGGCGACTTCCGGGGAGCGTTGCGGTTGATTGTAGCAAGCCTCTTCATCGGAATTGAGCTCGCGGCCCTCCAGGAAATGGACCGGCTCGTCCAGGACACCGGTATCGCCGGTGGCGGCCACGTAATGGCAGGTCACATAGGGCAACCAGAGATAGTCATCGGAAAAATGGGTGCGTACACCCTGGCCGCCGGGGGGATGCCACCAGTGCTGCACGTCACCCTTGAGGAACTGGCGCCCGGCGCAGCGGATCAACTGCACCCGGGCCAGCTCGGGGGTGGTATGGATCAGGGCCATGACATCCTGCAACTGGTCACGGAAGCCGTAGGCGCCGCCGGACTGATAGTAGCCGCTGCGCGCCCACAGGCGGCTGGACAGGGTCTGATAGACCAGCCAGCCGTTGGCCAGCACATTCAACGCCGGATCGGGCGTATCCACCTGGACCGCGCCCAGGGTGTGATTCCAGTACTCCCACACCCCTTCCAGGGCCTGGTGCGCCCCCGCCCGGCCACCGAACCGGTGGATGAACTCGCCGACCTCGTCCACGCTCGTCGCCGCGCCGAACAGGAACACGACTTCGGCGGACTGTCCCGCCTCCAGTTCCACCCGGCCCTGCACCGCCGCGCAGGGATCCAGGCCCGCGCCGGTCCTGCCCGACAGGCGCTTGCGGCGCATGGCCGCCGGCTTGGCCATGGAACCGTTGCGGCCGATGAACTCGGTCCGCCCACCACTGATCGAGCGATCCCGTTCGCTCACATGGGCGAACACCAGCCGATGAGCACACTCGCGCCCGTAGGCATTGCGAGCCAGCAAGGCCCCGGTGTGGGGCTCCGTCTCAGTGACGATATGCATCAGATTGGCATGCCGCCACTCGCCGAGCACCAGCTCCCAATAGCCGGTCAGAGACAGTCCGCGTGTGCGCCGGGAATGATTATGCAACTTGATCACCACACACTTGACCGGCGCATCCAGGGCGACATAGGTGGTCAATTCCGAGACGATACCCGACTCCTGGTACTCGAACACGCTGTAGCCGAAGCCATGCCGACAGACATAGCCGTTGCGCCCCCGGGCCGGCAGCGGTGTCGGCGACCAGAAGGCCCCCGTTTCCTCGTCCCGGATGTAAAAGGCCTCGCCGCTGGCGTCGGACAGCGGATCATTGTGCCAGTGGGTCAGCCGGAACTCGTGGGCGTTGTCCACCCAGGTATAGGCACTGCCCGCCTCACTCACCACCGTACCGATGTGCGGACCGGCAATCACGTTCACCCAGGGAGCCGGTGTCTGTTGTCCCGGCGCCAGGGTGATCACGTATTCCCGTCCGTCCGGCGTGAAACCACCCAGACCATTGTTGAAAATGAGTTTCCGCGGCACCGGGGTCGACGGCGGCTCGGTCATCACCGGGCGCACCGGCTCCAGCCGATCCGACCGGCGGCCCCCTGAGATCCGGCGCTCCACCGGCTTGATCAGGGTGTCCGCCGTATCGCTGAAGACGATGCGCGCCACTGTCTGCAACAGCACCCGCTCATCCTCCGACAGTTCCTCGGCACGTCGCAGAAAGACCCCACCCGGCTTGTCCAGCATCTGCGCCTCGGGGCCTGAATGGATCAGTCCCATAATGCGGTCGTGCAGGACCGCCCGGTAACCCGAAAAGTCCTCATTCAGAATCACCAGATCGGCGATCAGCCCCTTCATGCGCCAGTAGGCATGGGCCTGCAGCACCTGCTTGACCCGATCGATGCGATGGATATCACCAATATGCAGGAGGACGATGGGCAGATCCCCGGAGATGGCGAAGCGCCACAGACCCGACTGCCCCAGCTGATTACGGGCGATGACCCCCGGCGCGGCACGACGCAGTGCGTTACCGAAGACCACCGAGTTGGCCAGACGGCCGTAGACTTGAGCATCCACCTCGGTGGCGTTGAGCACACGCAACACCTCCTGGCTCTGGAACCAGGCCATCTCGAAGGCGCGCTCGACGAAATGCCGATCACAATATTTCTCCAGCAGCGCCAGTGCCGCTTCCCGGGTATCGGCCACGCCGGTAATAATCTGGACGCTCCCCGACTCATCGGGCGCCAGGGTCACGGTGCGCCGGATGGCCACGATGGGATCCAGCACTGCGCCCGCCGTGTTGGACAGACGCCATGGCGGCGGGTGCCCATCCAGCGCCACCGGGTTCACCGGCGTGCGTCCGCGACCGATGAAGCGGGCGCGGTCGGTTTCGAAGGATGGCGCATCGACCACGGCCCCCGGCGCGGCCATCAGGTGAAACATCCAGGGCACCTGCTCGTCCGGCGTGCGCCGTCGCCGCGTACAGAGAATGGCCTGATGGTCGGGCAGAATCTCGGTCTGCACGAACAGATTACTGAAGGCGCGATGGGCCAGGTCGGCTGCCAACGGCGCCAGCACCACCTCCGCATAACTGGTCAGTTCGATATGGCGCGGTCGGGAGGATTGGTTGGTGAGGATCACGCGCCGGATCTCCACGTCATCCTCGGGGGAGACACAGATCTCGGTGTGGGCATCGATGGCCTGATCCCGTCGCCGGTATTCCGCGCGGGCCTGCACGAAGATGGCTTCATAGTGATCCGCACGGCGCAGCGTCGGCTGATGGGCACTGGACCAGTACTTCCCGCTGTCACGGTCGCGCAGGTAGATGAACGTGCCCCAGGCATCGGTGGTGGCATCCTCGCGCCAGCGGGTCACGGCCAGCCCGTGCCGGCGACTGTAACCGCCGCCTGCGTGGGTGGCCATCACGTGGTAGCGACCATTGGACAGCAGATGCACCTCGGGTATCTGCGTGGTGGTTTCCCTGAATACCCGCATGATGCTGCCGAACTCCGCATCCGGCGGCTGAGCGGAGGCAGTCACCTCGGCGGCATGGGGATGCAAGGTGGCCCCCTGCCGTGGAACACGCTCCTGCAGCAGCAACTCCGTCGCCCGCACCTCCGGGTCGGCCATGAATCGACGCTGCATGGGCTGCCCCAGCAACACATGGGCAAAGGCCAGCAGGCTCATGCCCTGGTGATGGGCCATGAAGCTGCGCACGACGAACCAGGGTTTGCCCCGCGGCACGCGGGACGGAGTGTAATCCACTGCCTCATAAAAACCGTAGCCACCGATAAAACCCGTCGCGGCCATCCGTTCCAGGTTGCGGCAGGCCGCCTCGGGCAGTACCGTCAATGCCAGCGCCGTGGCATAGGGGGCAATCACCAGATCCTCCCCCAACCCCCGCTTGAACCCCAACCCGGGCACGCCGAAGGCCCGGTACTGATAGACCTGACTCATGTCGGTGACGTTGTAGCAGGATTCAGAAATCCCCCAGGGTACCGCCCGCTGCCGGCCATACTCGATCTGGCGCGACACGGCCGCCTTGCAGGTCTGCGCCAACAGGGTGTTGCCGAAGCTGGGCATGATCAGCTGCGGCATCAGGTACTCGAACATCGAGCCGCTCCAGGAAATCAGGCTGACATCGCCCCCATGGCTGGTCAGCAGACGCCCCAGGGCAAACCAGTGTTTCTGGGGCAACTGTCCCTGGGCAATCAGCAGGAAGCTGGCCAGGCGCGCTTCCGACGCCAGCAGGTCATAGCAGGCCTGATCGCGACGCCGTTCGCCCACATCGTAGCCGATGGCCAGCAACCCGGAAGGCGCATCGTGGAGAAATTCAAAATCCATGCTCGCCAGATCGCGGCAACGCCGGATCAGATCATCGATGATGTCGTGTTGCGCCCGGGATGGACAATCCGTCGCCACGGACCCGCCTGCCGGTGACGCGTGAACCAGTTCATCCCTCAGGGCAGCCACCTGCCGGTCAAAGGCCTGTACCCAATAGGCGGATGCCGCGTCGTCCGAGGGCATACCCGCCGCCGACCATGCGGCCGCCGCGCCCCCGGCCTGCTGAATGTCCTCCAGGGCCTTGATGAGGTCGGGGATGGACAGGTCGGCGTCCCGCATGCCCTGGACCCGGCGTTCCAGTGCGGTCAGGGGTGGCGGTGGTGATAAGGGTCGCTGTTCAGCCAGCACCCCCAGGGTGTCCAGCAGCCCCTGCAACGCCCGGGATGACGGCACCGGCTGATGTTTCAGCTCGGCCAGCCCGGCCTGGAGGGTCAGCAGGGCACCCGCCAGATTACCGCTGTCCACCGAAGAGACGTATCTCGGCTGCAGGGGCTCAAGGGTACGGGTGTCGTACCAGTTGTAGAAGTGTCCCCGGTAGCGCTCCAGACGCTCCATGGTCGACACGGTGCGGTCGATACGTACCAGGCATTCGCCGGTGGTCACATAACCGAAGTCATGGGCGGCCAGATCCGACAGAAGGGCCATACCGATATTGGTGGGCGAGGTGCGAGAAGCCACCATCGGTGCGGGGATTTCCTGAAAATTATCCGGCGGCAACCAGTGATCCTCCGGACCCACGAAGTCGGCAAAGTAACGCCAGGTCCTGCGGGCCGCACGACGCAAAAAGACCTCCTGTGCCGCACTCAGGCGCGGTATGCGGTCACCCGGCGGGCGGCTGATCCACCAGGCGATGCCGGGCGATACCAGCCACGGCAGCAGAAATGGGGCGGCAAACATCCCCTGCGTAGCCCAGGCATCTCCGGATGTCCAGGCCAGTGCGACTCCCGTCGACAGCGCCAGGACCGGCGCAATCCACATCTCCCGCAAAAAGTCGGTGGGTGTCCGACAGGCATTGCGGCGGGCATAGCTGGGCAGGTGCCAGAGCAGCAACCCCCTCCGGGTAAACAGCATCCGCCCCCAGGAGCAGGCAATGGCCCCCAGGCAGATCCGGGCGTCGTAGGGCAGGAACACCAGGCTCAGCAGGGCCTGGAGCAATGGCCGTACCGCGGCCCTGCCGGTCAGCGTCAGGTGTACCCGGCGATCCCGGTCCCGTGGCCGACGCCACAGATCGATCATGGAGGGCAACAGGGCGGGCACGACCACCAGCGCCAGCATCAGCAGGCTCCAGAACCAGATCGGACCGGCACCCAGCAGCCAGCCCCCCAGCAACAGGATCAGCAAGGCCGGGGGCACCAGGCTGCGGCGCAGGTTGTCGAACAACTTCCAGCGGGAAAGGGCCGACAAGGGATTCGGCACCTGCAACGGCGTACGCCCCCGGGAGGCCGGCACGCGCGGCAGCAGCCAGCCCACCAGTTGCCAATCACCCCGTATCCAGCGGTGGCGACGACTGGCCTCCGCAGTATACGTGGCCGGATGCGATTCCAGCAGATCCACATCCGTCACCAGCGCCGACCGGGCGTAACCCCCTTCCAGCAGATCGTGACTCAGGATCAGGTTTTCCGGCAAGCGACCATCAATGGCCCGGCGAAAGGCATCCACGTCATAGATACCCTTGCCGACGAAGGATCCCTCGCCAAACAGATCCTGGTACACATCGGAGACCTCCCGTGTGTAGGGGTCCATGCCCGGCTCACCCGCGAATAATCCGGAAAAGCGCGACTGGTGGGCACTGCTCAGGCTGATGGAAGTACGGGGTTGCAGGATGCCGTGACCTTCGACGATGCGCCCCCGGTCCGGATCAAAAACCGGACGGTTGAGTGGATGCGCCAGGTTACCCGCCAATTGACGCGCCGCATCCCGCGGCAGCTGGGTATCGGTGTCCAGGGTAATGACGAAACGGATGGTGGTCAGCAGACGGGTATCCCCGACGATCTCCGAGAAGGCGGTGGTCCCCTCCCCTCTGAGGCGGGCGTTGAACTGCTCCAGCTTGCCTCGCTTGCGCTCGTAGCCCATCCACACCCGTTCGAACGGATTCCACACCCGAGGCCGATGAAACAGATAAAAGATGCCGGGTCGATCTTCCCGATACTTGAGATTGAGTCGTTCCACCGCCGTGCGTGCCTGCTCAAGCAGGGCCGTGTCCCGAGGCAGCGCTTCCTGGGGGGCATCCGGAAAATCCGTCAACAAGGCAAAGAACAGATTGGGGTCCCGATTACCCAGATAGCGGATCTCCAGCGCCTCCAGCAGGTGATCGATATCCTCGGGGCCGGTCAGCAGCGTAGGCACGACCACCATGGTGCGCCGATCCTCCGGAATCCCGCTGGAAAAATCCATCCGTGGCAGGGCCTTGGGCGACAAGAGCAACGTGACCAACAGATTGACCAGTGAGACGGCCGGCGCCGAGACGGCAATCAGTAACGGCAGTGCCAGATACCAGGTCCAGGCGGTATCCGGATTGAATCCGTCCAGAAGCAGCAGCACGCCCCCTGCCGCAAGCAGCGTGAGCAAAGTCACCGTCCCCAGATACAAGGGTAGGCAGGCCGGTCGACAACGGCGTCCGAGCCGGGATGTCCAGGGCATCCGGCAGCCCACCGCCCGCTCCAGCGCCGGTCGTCCCCGGTCGATCAGGTAGTACCCTACATGGGCACTGCGATCCTCTTCTCCGCGCTGGGCCGCAGCGGCACGGGCAAGCTCGATCGCCGCCCGGGCCACATCCGGCTCCGGGCAAACAGCCTCCCGGGCCACGCCCTCCACCACGTGCCGGTAGCGATCTCGCGTGGCAAAGTCCTGGCCGGCATGCATGCCCACGGGGTCATCCCGCAGGATCCGCTCGACCACGCTCAGAGACTCGACATAATCCTTCCAGTCCATGCTGCCGATAAAACGCAGGCTGCCGATGCTGTTAGCCATGGAGATCTGGTTGGCCGCGGCCGTGCGTCCGGCCACTTCCGACAACTGCTCGGCCGTCACGCCCTGTTCCAGCAGCTTGTGCTCCACCCAGGTCCGGATAAAGGCCAGGGCCGGACCCTGGGTCTGGAGGACGGCGTAAAATGCTTCCACGAACGGGGCCGTCAGCGGCACGTCCGCCCGGGCGAACTCGGCCAGCAACTGAATCAGCTGTTTGGGTTCCTGCTCGGCCGTCACCAGCATGCGATCCGCCCAGGCGAGGGCCGCGTCACGCTCCTGGCGACGCCGTGCAATACTGACCCCGACCCGGCGCAGGTTTTCCAGCAAGGCTAGCTGCAGCATGATCGGAAAGGCCCACAATTCGCCGATCTTGAGGGGTGCAACGGACTGATAGGCGGCGATGAACTGGGTGGCATTGTCGCCGTCCACACGGCCATCCATATGGGAAATCAGCGCCAGTGCCAGATCATGGACGCGGGGAAAACCAGCCGATGGGCCATCGGCCAGTCGCGGCAACTGCCGGCTGTATCCGCGCGGCAGGTGTCGGCGTACCTGGCTGATCTGCTGCTCGATCAGATAGAAATTATCCAGCAGCCAGGCCTCTGCCGGTGTGACCCGCTGACCCGGCGAAGCGGCCGCCGTGACCACATCGTAGGCCGTCAGCAGGCGCCGAGCATTGTCCGCCAGCCTGGGCAACAACCGGTCGGGGCCGGGACGGGAAGAGAGGTGATGTCGCTGTGCCAGCAAGGCCCCGTGGCGCTTGAGCTGCTCAAGACTGAACAGCTCCGCGCGCAGCAGCTCGCCATCACCGGCATCGATGGATGGATACCGCCGCCCCTTCGACCATGGGAAACCGCTCACTTGACGCGCATGTCGTTCTTCACATCCTTCACGCCGCCGACGCCTCGGGCCACCTCCATCGCCCGGTTGATCTCGGCCCTTGAACTCACAAAGCCGCTGAGCTGGACCACGCCGTCATAGGTCTCGACACTGATTTCGTTCACCCGCAGATCGGGGTTATTGAGTATCGCCGCCTTGACCTTGGTGGTGATCACGGCATCGTCGATGTACTCCCCTGCCGACTGCTGCTTGGAGGGGGCCGCGCAGCTCACCACCGCCACCAGCGCGAAGGCCATGAAAAATGCGGCGCAATACCTTAACCATGGATTCATGATGACAACTCCAGAAGATGTATGAAAGCAGGTCTGCACCTGCAATTTATTCATCCTATGCGCTACCGCACACAGGGCGGACCTAAAACAGGGCGAACCCTAATCAGTCGGCAGGCCGGAGATACCGCTTCCGACCTACCGATCTCAAACATCCGCCGACCAAGATGAACTAGCGTGAGTCCCCATCCATATCCTCCTTCAGATCCTCCTTCAGATCTCCGTAGTCGGCCTGAACCTTACCGGCGGCCTGCTGAATTTTCCCTTTGCCTTCCAGCTTCTCATTACCGACTATCCGACCGGTGACCTCCTTGACCTTGCCTGTTACCTCTTTCGCACGTCCCTTAACCTGATCTTTGTTCATGACACTCTCCCGCAGACATACATTGGATTCACTTTTTCCTTTCCGGTCACCAGTGTGGCTACTACTCAGCAGAGGCTCGGCGACCTGAACGTATGTGACGCTGCGTGCGCCACCATGCGTTCTGATGTTCATGCTCTGGACTCCTTAACGGTGACCGTGTGAGGCGCCGGATCATCCATCAGGATCATTCAGTCGCCATGGTCCAGAGTAAACACATAACCACCCAAACTCTGTTCGCTGGCGAACAGACCTGAATCCATGGCGAGCCTCAAAAAAAACGGCAGGGACAGTCATCGCCCCTACCGCCTGAGAGCCACCCCAGAGAAATGCGGGGCAACTCAAATTACCGCTGTTTCGATCAGTACCGACTACTGGCCTCCTTCCTGAATTCCGGGGCATCCTTCAACGTATCCTCGGTTGAATTGACGCTGAATTCGTACCCGTCGCCCCGCTTGCTCTTACTGTGTTCGACCGAATCCCAGGAAATCGCGACTTCTTTTGTGCCCATACCCAATATGCCACCCACCTCGACAACCACGGCCAAGATCTGACCGTCCTCATTGATCAGCAGATCACCGACAGTACCAATTTTCGCATCATCCACTCGCGACTTCAGGTCGCTGCCGATCAACTCATCCGCACGGAACGAATTCGCGGGCGGACTCGAAAGATAGGTTCCATGGGCCATGGGCCGCTCTTCAGCCAATGCGGAACCGATGCCGAGTGTAAGCGCAGGGACCACCAATGCTGAGGCTATGAGTGCATGCAGTTTATTCATCAGGTCTCTCCTGTGAATTACGACCGGCGAGATTACCGATCAGGACTCTCACCCTAGGCCCTTAGATGGTCGATGTCTGTTGGATACCGCACATGGATCGCGGTCACCTTCATGGGCGCCCACATCCTTTCTTTCGATGGCGTCGTCAACGCTCTCACCGGCCCCATGGCCGATCACGCCATCCACATGGATGGCATAGGGATGGCAAAATGCCTGGGAAGACACTGGATACCCGCCGCAAGGGGGCCGACAGCGAAAAGATCACAATCAACCTGGGATATGTGGATCTGGGCCAGGTCGACCTGCTGGTACAGGAAGGGTTCTACTCCAACCGAACCGATTTCATCCGTACCGCGATCTGCAATCAGCTCGACCGTCACGACGAGGCGGTACGGCAATCCATCGTCAGGCACCGGCTCGAACTCGGGTTGCGCCGCTATCACCGGGCCGAACTCGAGGCGGCAGTCGCAGCCCATCAGGTGCTGCACATCCAGGTGCTCGGGCTTGCGATCATTGACGCCGATGCCTCCCCGGAACTTGCACGGGCAGCCATCGGATCGCTCCACGTACTCGGAGCGCTGCAGGCCGGTCCCGCCGTGAAGGCCGCCTTGGCGGATCGGATCCACTGATACCGCACACTTCCCCCTGTTACCGCTCTGCATTACGCCGGCACACCCTTGGAGTTGCCGCATGAATGCGCATCGAATGCCCAGGTCATGGCCGAGGTGTGACCCGCCTCACCCGCGCCGGTCGGCTCAAGGAAGCGACGGCACTGCTGCTGCGCGCCCACGGTCGGCCGCACCTCGGCACCGAAAACACTGCACGATCACAACCGGGAGGTGACGGAATCACCTTCAGCTATACCCGCGTTATCCCATGTCTCTGCTCAACCATCCCCTTCCACGATAAGGGAAAGATTCAACGCCAGCAACGATACACGGAGGTTAAGTTAGGTAACGCACAGACCCGATCGCGGGCTTCAACTACCTTGGAAACCTCATCCTGCATCTACATGCGTTAATAGCAAGAGGCAGAATCCAAAAAATCATCATCTGGAGACCGGCTCATGCACAAGAATCAGGATAAAGGTAGTGCGAACAAGGGAAAGGGTAAGACCAAGGAGGTTGCCGGCAAAGTGACCGATATCGAAAACACGGAGCGAAAAAGCAAATCCGATAATAATGGCGGCAAGAATGGGACCGTGTTGGCAAAGATCAGTTGCGACGCCAAAAATGAAACGAAATAAAACCCATATGGACCAACCGTACCGACGAGGTCATGTGTCACTGCCAAAAAGGCAAAGATGGACAATGCCGTATTTACTCCAGAACAACGTCCTTGAACAACGAAATATTGATCCCCCATCAATCGGAAGGAGATAGAAATGGCAAATAACAGAATTCTGGCTCTTGCATTGCTTGTTGTAGGTCTGATCCTGCTTTTCTTTGGGTTTCAGTCATCCCAAGGCCTGGACGATCAGGTGACAGAGGCCGTTACTGGCCGATTCACTGACTCCACCATCTGGTTCCTGATCCTTGGCGCGGTTTCTGTGGTCGCCGGTGCTGGAATGCTGCTGTTCGGTAAATCCGTAAGCAACTGACATAGGAATTCGCTATGCCCCACGACATGGATGTCGGTTCACTTCCCATGGAAGTTTCACCGGCCGCAACCTGATAAGGAGAGATCTCATGAAGAAACTGCATGCGCTCGCAGTCTGTGCATTACTGACCCATGCAACCACACTGGGCATCGGTTCTGCATTGGCCCAAGCGCAACCCTCTGCCCATGGAATCTGCCTTTCGAGCCAACCCGCGAATTCGTTCCATCCGAACACACTGATCGTCAGCGACCTGCTGATCGATGAGGATGGCCAGATCGTGGCCGTGATCGTAAAGGTGGGCGGCTTCTTGGGCATGGACGCAAAGGAAGTTGCCATTTTCCTGGATTCGGTTGAACCCAGCTTGAACGAGAAAGATAAAGGGTACGACTTCGGCATCCGCTCGACCGAGGATACGTTGAGGGAGGCCCCGGAATTAACCGATGTGGATTCTCGGCCCTTGAGCTCACAAAGCCGCTGAGCCGGACCGCCCACCCCGTCACACGGAGTCTCAACCGTCGAGCGGCCGGAGATGTCATTTCCAGCCGCCCGACTCCAGGCATCCGCAAAACACCTCGGACTAGCGGTTACCCTTCTTGAGATCCTCCTTCAAATCGCCGTAGCCGGCCTGCACCTTACCGGTACCTTTCTGGATTTTCCCTTTATTTTCCAACTCATCATTACCGACCGCCCGACCGGTGACTTCCTTGACCTTGCCCGTTGTTTCCTTGGCACGGCCCTCAACCTGATCTTTGTTCATGACACACTCCCACGGATAATCACGTGACTCATTCACCAAGGCCGAAGTGGCTCTTGACCTTTCTCGCCCAAGTCTCATCCGCCATATTCGGCCAATCATCCTTTTCAAAACCGGGGGCCGATTTAAACTGTTCCACATCCACATCAAGGACAAAATTCTTCGCCCGGATATCCAGCGACAGGGCCTCCCATGGCACGGCGTACAGCTTGTCGCCTATACCGAGAAAACCACCGGCGGAAATGACCGCATAATTGATGCTGCCGCTAGCGGTATTCATCATGAAATCCTTGATAGTACCGAGCTTTTCTTCCTTTACAGTCACAACTTCACTACCGATCAGCGTGTGGGTACTCAACAAAAGTTCATCGGTGGGAGCGGCCTGAGTGTATGTAGCGCTGCTTGCGCCACCATGCGTTCTGACATTCATGCTATCTACTCCTGGCAATAATAGTATGGGGCGCTGAATCATCCATCGATACCCCATCACCAAGACCGCCATAGAAGTATTTTTGACAACCCCAGAAACGCCGTCAATACTCGATGTTAAAGCGTTGTTGGGGTTGGCACGATGGCTGGATCAGCGGCGTGACCCG
>NZ_NRSM01000005.1 GCF_016584105.1 Ectothiorhodospira shaposhnikovii
TGAGGTCTTTGACCGCATAGCCGCCATCCCGTTGCAGTGCCAGCAGATCCTCGTCGGCATCGATGCAGTCGATCAGCCGGGTGGGCACGTTCCATGGGGTCCGGCCATGGTAGACCAGCAGAGTGATGATGGGCGGCAGCTTGCGCAGTCGTTCCGGTTTGTCCTGGGCGTAGCGGGTCCAGATGCGGTGGCGGTAGCCCATCAGTTGCAGGGGCGCCCCCATGTCAGGCCAGGACTTGTGCTCGATGAGGGTGTAGATGAAGGCGCTGCGGCCATCCCTTAGGGGCACCTGGAACAGCCGGTCACTGTGGGTGCCGCGCAGGTTCTCGTCGATGAAGGAACCATCCACGGGTTGGGGATCACCGGCCATCTTGTCGGTGAGGGCCTTGGGAAGGCTCTCGCGCAGCAGGGCACCGGCCCGTTCGGGGTCTTCGAGCAGGGCCTTGAACAGGGTGTCGTGGGGATTGGGGAGGGTGTTGCCCATGGTTTTTGCGGTATTTTGGGGAAGGGGGTAGGGTAACCGATAGAGGCCTGCCACATGCCTCGCATGAACGCTTCCCGTGAACGACCCCGGGATTACCGTTCAGGCATCATTTCGTCTACCTGCTGCTGGAGTTCCAGTCCACGGTGGATCATCGCCCGCCGATCCGGATGTTGCATTACGTGGCCTGCTTCTACGATCACCTGATCAAGACCAAAGTGACGACGGCCCGCAAGGGAATGCCGCCGATCTTCCCGGTGGTGTTGTACAGCTGGATCTGCTCACAGACGAGCAGATCGCCCAGGCCACGGGCCTGTCTCTGGCCGAGGTGAAAGTGCTGAGGTCGGACCGGTCCCACTGAAGGGGATGGGCGTGCCGGTGAGGAGGAGATAGCAGGAGATAGGGGGCAGGCCCCCAAGTCAGCATCCCTTTTTCCAAAGGCGCTGGAATTCCCGATGGTCGGATGCCTGTCGATGGATTCCGGCCTGTGTCTCCGCCAGGGTCGGATGATCTGCCCATTGGTCAAGAAAACGTTGGGATTTTTGCCGGAGCTGGATTCGGAAGTTCTCTTCCTGGATGATGCCACGGGATCTGGCCATTCCGAGCAGGGTGTTTTGCCATTCCGGGTGGTTGAACATCAGACAGTAAAGGTAGGCCAGTCGTTCGTTGGAATCGGTACAGGGTTCCATCGCTTCCCAGTCTATGATGGCCACGCTGCCATCGGGCCGGAAAACGAAGTTCTTCCAGTAGAAATCGGTGTGGACCTCAAGCAGGTTCAGCGCTTCTGATAAGTGGATGACGGTCTCGCAGGTGTCCGGTGGGATCAGGCGTCCGCCATACGCTGGAGAGGCAGGGTCCTCGGACCAGGGCAGGATTTCCCCTTCGACATATTCGAGGATATTCAGGCCATGACGCCTTTCCCTGAATCCGGGCAGATAGAGTGTGCCATGAATGTCGGGATGCCCGAGGTAGGTTTCATGGAGCCTCCGATAGGTTGCCGGCAGATCCCCATTGTAATCGGGTTTGATGGTGTACCGTTTGCCTGGTCGGCGCGCCTGCCGGCAAAGATGAGCCCTGTCCTCCTTTAGCGTTGAAAAGCCGTAATAGCCCCGGCGGCGCAATCGTCTGCGGACCTGGATCCGGCTGATATGATGCCTCTCCCGCGAAACCTGGGCCGGGGCCGCTTCGGTCTGCAGAAAGAATGCCCTGCCTTCGGCTTCATCCCAGCCCCTGACACATAGCTGCCCGCACGTTGCCACCAGGGGCGTGAGTGGAATCAGGATGCTGAAGCCGCAGGGCTGGCTGGCATGGGGGAATACCTGGCGAACATCGGGCCTTGGGAACCGTTGGCATTCAATGCCGCTGATGTCCCGGCCGTCCGCCTGGACGGAAAGGGTACTCACGGGGGCGCCGTCGGCGCAGATGGCCCAGCCCGTGAGCCTGATGTGATGCTCCATCCGGAGTATGTCGTCGATGTATCCCGGCATGATGACTATGCGCGGCCCAGGAGAATGCTGGCGAGTTCTTCCGGGGACCGCCAGTGGTCTCCACAGACGAATCTGGGCAGGCACCACCGGTTGGCGTGCGCGTGTACCGGTTCACCGGCAGTGGTGAATCCCGCGATCTGCCGGTGTTCGTGTTGATGGTGCGGCAGGTATTCGTGGATCAGGTATTCGCTGTACTCTCCGAAGGGGTAGGCCAGAAGGCGACACTGCCGATGGCCCAGGCGGGTGTCGATGTAATCTGCGGCCTGCCGGATCTGCAGGTCGCAGGCACTGTAGCTGTCGATCCCGTTGAATGACCCCGGTTCTCCGCAACCTGGCGTGAAGTGGGTCAGGGTGGCGTGGTTATGGTCCCAGCTATGGTTGCCGATGCTCATTCCCTGTTGCCGCGCCTGGGGCCACCAGTTGTCTTCCCACCAGCCCAGGCCCAGCATGCAGGTGCGGTCAAGGGTGCGCCGGGCTTCGGGGCCGGCGATGACGAAGGCGGTGGCGTGGACATCCGCCCGCTTCGTGCGTGATGCAAATTCCCTCAGGATACGGGCCATCCCTTTTTGCAGGCCGAACTGGGGGTGTGGAATATCGCGCCAGTCCAGGTCCGGGCCGTCATCGAAGCTGAGGCATACGCTGCCGGTGCACTCGTGCAGCCGGCCCAGCAGCAGATGTTCCACCAGGGTTTCCAGGGGCAGGATACGCAGGCCCAGGCGATGGATCAGTTCCAGGTCTTCGGTCAGTGCCGTGTGGTCGTTTTCTGCATAGGCATCATGACCGGCGCGCATCGAATGATAGGTGAGTACCGGGACGGTTACGCCCATGTCAGAAGGTCCCCATCCTGGCCACCTGGTTGATCAGACGCTGCCGGCGCCAGCGTGAGAGAGGGCGGGGGAAGTACACCAGAAGCCGGGGGATGTGGGTGTGAACGAACCCGGCCCGGAGATCCACGGCCTCGGCCTGCGGATTGCCCACATTGCCAAAGAAGGCGATATATTCCGGATAATGGGTAAAGGCATGACGCAGCAGGTTGAACATGACGCCGCCGGCCATTTTCAGTTGCTGCCGCTCGTCCCGGCTCATCCGGCGCAGGACACGGTCGTCGGTGCAGGCGCCTCCCACCAGGACGACGTTTCCCATGGCGAGCAGGTGCAGGTAACCCAGTGCCAGATGCTCTCCGTTGCCGTTCCGATAGAAGGCGACCAGGTGTCTGGGATAATCGGGTGGGGCGTGGCCGAATTTGCGTTGGAAAAGTTCACCGGCAAAGAAGCCACCGTTGCTCACCTCGGTGATGCTCAGGAAATCCAGTTTCGGATCGTGTCTGGAGGGGACGGGGAGATTGCGTTTGAGCATGGGCATGATCGTTGGGCGCAAATGACTTTGATTATCGCATACGAATCAGGTTGGGATGTTGCAGAATTGATGAATAAAAGATGAGGGCATCCCGTGGCAATCGGGTGTTCCAGGGCATGATTTCAGTTATACTCCGGTAAGTCCTGCGTGCTGCATGATGCGGCCGCCGGACTTGGGGAGCCCCACCCCGCTTGACAAGCGCCCGGCACGTACCCTGGGTGGTGGCGCATCAGCAGGCACTTCTCCAAGTTACAGGGCGGCAGGATGCCGCCCGATCCTGCCTCTCTCTTGAGCGCCTCCCGGCGATCCTGCTACCCTCCAGACCCCTGAAATCCCTTTTTCCTTCCGTTTTTCGCAGCATCAGGAGGTATCTTTCCGTCATGGCTTCACCTGCCTTGCGTCTTGCGTATGCCCTGCTTCTGGCGGTGCCCTTCTTCCTGCTCAATGCCGCGTCGGCTTCCGATCACATGCCTCTGGATACCGTGCTGATCCAGGACGGGGATGTGACGGTGACCGTGGCGGATGTCGAGGCCGTGTTGGCAGCCATGCCACCGGGACGTGATCGCTCCCAGGTGAGCGAGATGACAGTTCACCAGATCCTGGACAGCCTGTTCTTGAACCGGATGATTGCCGATGAACTGTCGCCGGAGCAAGCCACCGAGATCCTGGCCAGCCTGCCGGCAGCCGAGACTGCCGACTCGGACCCGGTGTCCGAGGCCCGGCTGCGGCAGCGGCGGGAAATTGTCCTGGCTCGGGCACGTCTGCGCGAACTGGATGCCGAGGTGGACATGGATGGTGTCAGGCAGCTTGCCCTGGAACGCTACACGGCCGATCGCGGCCAGTTTCGTGTACCCGAGCAGGTCAGGGCCCGGCATATCCTGATCCGCCTCCAGGATCGCACCGATGAAGAGGCTCTGGCGCAGGCACAGGCCCTCCATGAGCGCCTGAAGGATGCGCCGGAGCAGTTTGCCGAGCTGGCCGAGACTCATTCAGAAGACCCCGGTAGTGCCGCACGCGGCGGTGATCTTGGGGTTTTTGGTCGAGGGCGCATGGTGCCCGCCTTCGAGGAGGCTGCCTTTTCCCAGACCCCCGGTGTGGTGGGGGAGCCTGTCGAGACCCGTTTTGGCTATCACCTGATTCTGGTGGAAGAACACCAGCCCGAGCGTCAGCTTGCCTTCGATGAGGTGGAGGGCCGCCTGGTGGAGGCCGCCCTGCGCGAGCGTGTCCAGACCCTGCGTGCCGACCATGCCCAGGCGATCCGTGAACGCCCCACCGCCACGGTACACTGGGACGCAGTGGAGCAACTGGTGGAATCCCTGCGTCATTCATCGCAAAGGTAGTGTTTCCATGTCCTCGAACAGAAATGACCCCTGTCCCTGCGGGAGTGGGCGCAAGTACAAGCACTGCTGCATGCTCCGCGAGCAGGTCACCCGGGATCTCCAGCTGCGTCAGGCTCCGGAGGTGGATGACCGGGCCGTGATGAGGGTGGCCGCGGATCACTTGCAAGCGGGGCGCCTGGATCATGCGGCCCATCTTTGTGCCCAGATTCTTGCCGCCCGGCCGGATCATGCCCAGGCCAACCATGTGATGGGGCTGGTGAGCTGGCGGGCGGGCCATCTGGACCGGGCGGCTGGATTCCTGCTCAAGGCACTGGGTCAGGAACCGCGTAATGTCAATCTGCACGCAAACCTGGCCGGTGTGCTGGCGGATCAGGGGTTGCCGGGCGACGCGCTCATGGCCTACGACACGGCTCTCAAGTTGCAGCCCGATGCCCATGAACTGCATTACGGTGCCGGTAACCAGTTGCTGGCCCTTGGGAAACACGAGGCGGCGGTGGAAGCCTTCGAGCGGGTGCTCTCCGTCCGGCCCGACCATGGCCCCGCCCACAACAATCTGGCGGTGGCACTGATGCGGCTTGATCGCCTTGATGAGGCGGAAGACCATGCGCGGGAGGCCGACCGGCTGGTGCCGGACAGCGGCGCGCCCCAGTTGACCCTGGGCAGCCTCATGGCCTTGCGGGGGCGGCTGTCGCAGGCCCTGGAGGCCTTCACGACCGTCCTGGTCCGCAACCCCCGCTACGGTGAGGCTCACCTGCAGATGGCGGTGATCCTGATGCAGCTTGGACGCCATGGCGAGGCGGCCGATCATTATCGCCGGTTCCTGGATATGGGGCCGGATGACCCGGCCCGCGCCGCGGAGGCGGTTGTGGGTCTGCACGCCGCCCCCGGCCTTGATGCACGGGGTTGGCGGGATGTTCATGCCCGCTGGTATCAGTTGCAGGGCCGGGGCAGCACGCCGCCCGCCCGTCCGGAGGTGGCTGACCGTGATCCTGACCGCCCCCTGAAGCTGGCCTGTCTGCTGCCGGACCCCCGGACCCCCGATGCCCGCTTCCGTGTGCTGCCGTTGTTGCGTGCCCTGTCCACCTTCGGTGCCGTGCATGTCTATGGGGCCGCCGAGGCCCCGGAGAACGACGGTACGGAGGCGCTGCAGTGGCATGCCGTCGCTGGTCTCGACGAGGAGGCGCTGGCCCATCGTCTGGCTGAAGACGAGGTCGACGTGGTGCTGGATGTGCTGGGACATTTCAGTGTCCGTCATGGTGCCGGTTTGGTTCCCGCGCTGCTCAGGCGCCCGACGCCCCTGATGCTGTCCTGGGGTTATCCCGGTCTGGCCATCCCGGAACTCTACGACGCCTTGCTGGCAGACGCCACGCTGGTGCCCGAGGGGGCTGAGGCGGATTATGCCGAAACTGTGGTTCGTCTGCCCGAGGCCGGTGTGTTGTGGTGCGCACCGGCCAGGGCTATTCCGAGGGAGGGGGGTGGCAACCCGGTCTTCGGCAGTCTTCAAGGCCCCGAGGCCCTGTCCGATGACTGTCTGCGGCTGTGGGGTCGGGTGCTGGAGTCCGTGCCCGAGGCAAGCCTGCGGCTGGCGCACCCGCTCTGGTCGGTGGATCAGGTGGCCGAGGCCCTGCGGGTACGACTGACCGCGGCGGGGATTGATTCCCGGCGGGTGGAGCTGCGGGGTGATGCCTCCGATGCAGCCCTTGCCAGCATGGATGTAATGCTGGATGCCCCAGGGGTTTCTGCCGGCTATGTGCTGGCCGGGGCATTGCTGGCCGGCGTGCCCGCGGTCTCCCTGGTCGGGGAGTTGCAGATTGCACGCCTGGGGGCTGCGTGCCTGCGGGCCGCCGGTTGTGGCCAATGGGTGGCCGTGGATGAAGTGCAGTTCGTGCATCTGGCTGAATCCCTGGCGAGGGACCGGCAGGCCCTGTCTGACTGGCGGACCCGGTTGCCGGATCTGGTGGCCCGCTCCCGGTTGACGGATGCGGCCAAGCTGGCTGAGTCCGTTGACGAGTGTCTGCGCCGCCTGTGGCAATGCGTATAGCGTGTCTGGGTGATTCTGGGAGGTTGGGCGAGATTGAATCGCCCGGCCTTCAGTGTATCCATGTCTGTATTGATGGGGACGCGCCGTCCGGCGTGTCCCAGTCCTTGTTTCAAAGGCTCAAGCCCGCCACGCCTACACTGACGGCGCTTTCCCACTGGCATCAGCCCCAGTGGCGACCGTCGTTCACCTCGCTGTTGCTGGATCGGCGGGTGGATCTGGTGTACGTCCCCATGCCGGCACCGTGGAATCTGGACCTGATCCGTGTGGCGGCGTTGTTGGGGTATCCGGTGTTGGTGGATCTGACTGCCTCCCTGGTACGTTTGCTGGAAGGACCCCAGGCTTCCCTGTTGACTGATGCCTTGGGTTATGTCCATGCCCTGCGTCCCGCGGATGATGCGGTGGTCGACGGGATTGCCCGGGTCATTCCCGATCTGGGGCCGCGTCTGCTTCCCCCGGCCCTGTCTTTTCAGGCGGCCTGTGAACGGGCCATGGAGCAGGTTCCGGAAGGTCGAGGTCAGGATTATGCCGCCTACGAGTTCGGATTGCGTGACCAGGGCATGCTGGAGCATATCCAGATGCCCCATGTCGCTCATTTCAAGCAATGCAGGCGGGTGCTGGACGTGGCCTGCGGACCGGGGATCTTCCTGCAGTTGCTGGCGGGCAAGGGGATCACTGGTGAAGGGGTGGAGCGCAACGAGGCGGCGGTTCGGTACGCCCGGGGGTTGGGCCTGACCGTGCATCAGGCGGATGCCGTCGAGTTTCTGGAACAAACGACCGAGCGCTATGACGGCCTGTACTGCTCCCATTTCATTGAACACCTGCCGGTGTCCGCGGCGGAGCGGCTGATTCAGGGAGCGGCCCGGGTACTCAGCCCCGGGGGCATGCTGGTGCTGACCTTTCCGGATCCGGAGTCCATTCGCAGCCAGTTGCTGGGGTTCTGGCGCGATCCGGAGCATGTGCGTTTCTATCACCCGGAGTTGGTGGCACTGATGGCGCGAGGTGCGGGTCTGGAGGTGTTGTCGGGCGGTCAGGGCAGGGCGGTGCCCCGGTTCGATCCTGAACCACCCGGGTTCCCGTCCATGCCGGCTCCTTCCGTTGAGCCAGCCGGGATGATCCGCCCGGATGGCCGGATTCGCCGCCTGTGGCGTTGGGGGTTGCGCCGACTGGGGATCTGTCCGGGACGGGATGTGGTTGAGCGGCTGGAGCGGGCCGAGGCCCATGCACGTCGATTGGAGCGCTGCCTGGAACGGCAGCTGGAGGCCCAGCAAGCCTTGCGGCAGGGACTGGACAGTCTCTGGGCGGTAAATCGTACCTGGGCATGGGAGGATAATGCCTGTCTGGTGTTGCGAAAGCCGGAGGAAGGATGATGTTGCCGGTCTTGCTGCACATTCTCCATGACCGTGGCGGCGGCGTGGAAAGCCATGTCCGTGAGTTGACCCGGGTGGAAGGGTTCCGCCACTGGCTGCTGAAGGCCGGGAAGGAGGAATGGCGGTTGCTGGACCCCCGTGACCCAGGCGATGAGGGCAGGTCCGTGAGGCAGGGGTGGGGCAATCCGCTCACCCGTCTGTCCGGTGAGCTGGGCATTGATGCCTGCCACCTGCATCATCCGGTGGGCGACCCCGGGCGCCTGCGCCAGGCGTTGTTGGGCAGCGGCCTGCCATTTGGTGTGACGGTGCATGATTTCTACTGGGTATGTCCGCGCATCCATCTGGTGACGCCGGAGCATCGCTATTGTGATGCGCCCACGGATTCAGGCTTGTGCAAGGCCTGTCTGCGCCGGGAACCGGCCATCCGCGGCCACCTGTTCTGGCGCCGTTACCGGCATGCCACCTGGCTGTCCCGTGCCCGTTTTGTGGCCTGTCCCACCGCTTACGTGCGGGATGTCATGGCCCGGCACTTTCCCTCTCTGTCGCTGGATGTGGCGGAGCATGCCTATCGTCCGCCCTTTCATCGCCCGGAGGTGGCCCGATCTCCGGCGGCCCCCCTGTCAATCGCAGTGATCGGGGCCTTGGGAGTGGAAAAGGGGGGCCTCAGGGTGGAACGTCTTGCCGAGCTGAGCCGGCAGCGGAGCCTGCCCCTGCGGTGGGTGGTTATTGGCGACACCCTGCGCCACGGGGGGCCCCAGGCACTGATGGACGGGTATCTCATGGTTCATGGCAGCTACTCGTTGCCTCGGCTGCCCGAGATCCTGGATACCTACGGGGTGTCGGTGGCCGCGTTCCCCGGGGTGGGGCCGGAAACCTGGTCGCTGACGCTGGACGAGGCCTGGGCTTGCGGTTTACCGGCTCTGGTTCCGGCCATGGGGGCGCTGGCTGAGCGGGTATGTGCCTCGGGAGCGGGGTGGGTGTTGTCTGACGGAAACGAGGATGAGGCCTGGCTGTCACAGGCAATGATGTTGCTGACGGAGGCCGGGCGCGAGGCCTGGCATCGGGCCGCCGCACGGGCGGCTGCCGGTTTGTCGGCGACCCCGGTGATGCCGCCGGTGACGGCCTGTTATGACCGGTTGTTACGTCCATGAGTCCGCGCCGATGGTGGCCTTTGGTCGTGCTGGTGGCCCTGGCACTGTCGGTGGCTGCGTTGGCCTGGGTCCAGGGGCTGGGTCCGGCTGAACTGCTGCTTGAATACCATGAGTGGTTGCGGGTGCAGGCGGGGAGGAGCCCGTTGCTGGCCGGGTTGCTGTTCGTGTCGGTCTACGCCTTGGCCATTGCCCTGGCGTTGCCGGGTGGAATGGTGTTGTCCATGGCTGGTGGCTATCTGTTTGGCGTGCTGACAGGGTCCTTGCTTTCCATGGTCGGGGCGACGCTGGGTGGTGTGGTGACTTTCCTGGCGGTGCGCTCCTCCCTGGGTGCCTGGCTGTTGAATCGGGGGGGCGGCCGTTATCGACGGGTGTGCCGGGCCTTCGGGGGTGACGGCGTGCGTTATCTGCTGCTGTTGCGTCTGATCCCGATTTTTCCTTTTTCAGCCGTCAATGTGGCGGTTGCCCTGCTGGGGGTGCGTGGCCGGGTGTTTCTTTGGACCACGGTGGTGGGGCTGCTGCCTTCCACGCTGGCTCTGACCTTGATTGGCAGCGGGCTGGGTCGGCATCTGGATCAAGGGGTGTTGCCTGGTCCCGGGGTGTTGCTGGAGCCGGTCATTCTCTGGCCCTCGCTGGCACTGGCGGCCATGGTTCTGCTGGCGGGGGCCTTGCGCCGGCGTCGGCCCGTGGTGTCGGCTCAGTCCGACCCCGAGAGGTCGAACACTTCCAGTTCCTCGTCCCGGTAGATCGGGTCGCCCAGCCGCTGACGCAGTATTTCTACGCAGTGTCCGAAACCGGGGATGGGGCGCGCGCCTTCCCGTGGCGGTCTGTGGTCGATGACCAGATAGTCGCCGTGACCGCTGCCGGGGGCCAGGTCGCCAAGGTGCACCATGTGGCGCAGACGAATCCCGTGCTGATCCGGGGAGTATTCCCCGAAGGCCTGCTCCGCGCAAAGCCCGCTGACCATCCCGGCACGGATGTGCTGCTGGTGAACGCGTTGCTGCAGGTACCAGTTGTTCCAGTGCCACTCGATATACCAGGGTGCCTGGATCAGGGTGACTTGACCCGGGGGTATTTCGGCCAGTCGATGATGAAAATCCGGCAGGGTTTCGCGGGCCAATTGACGATTGTAGAGGTTGCGTTCCCAGTCGTAGTCGAACTGGTAGGCCATGTGACCGGTGAACTGGTTGATGCCCTGATGGTACTGGGCGGGCAGCGGTCCACCCAGATAGAACAGAGCCAGTATTCCGGCAAGCAGCCCCGCCCGGAGGGCCACCGGCAGTGGCCGGGTCAGCCCGGCAAGGGCGATGGCCACCGGGATCAGTAGCAGTGGCAGCAGCGGCAGCAGGTAGCGGGCCAGTACCAGCGGGTGATGAATCCAGGCACCGTCGGTATGGATCACCAGGGCAGTGGCGATGACGAGGATGAACCCGAGATAGGCGGCGGCATCCGGGTCCCTGCGGGCCAGGATCCCCAGTCCCAGGGCCGCCAGCCCCAGCCACCCCCACAGCAGGGGCAGATGGGCGGAGCCTGCAAACAGTGACAGAGTCTGCCCGAATGAACTCCATGTCACCTGATGCACGCCGCTTTTCCCGCTCAGGCTCTGGAAGTCCATGTACAGGGGAGGCCCCAGCAGTATCAGCAGAAGTGCCAGGGTGGCCAGACCCAGGTAGATGAGGCGCAGCAGATCACCGGCGTCCTGTCGGGTGAACCAGCGGATCAGGGCTGGCAGGCCCTGGTAGGCAAAGGGAGCGGCGGTGGCCGCCAGCGTGATCGGGTGAAGCCAGGCGGCCAGGGCCGTGCAGGCCGAATAGGCCAGGGCCCAGCGTCGATCTCCCTGCAGCCACCACCAGCGAAACGCCAGGATGGCCGCAACGGCCAGTAGTACCGACAGGGCATAGGGGCGGGCGGTACGGCTGTAGTAGACCAGCAGGGGAGAGATGGCCAGCAAGCCGGCCAGTATCAGTTTCTCGTCGGTTCGGGCCAGCCCCCGCAGCAGCCACGGGATCAACATCACGGAAACCAGACCGGCGATCAGCAGCGGCAATCTGAGCGTCCACTCGGTCAGTCCCGGCCCCTGGGCAAGCCATTGATACAGAAGGGTCAGCGGTATGCTGTGATCGGCGTGACCGAAATGGGTGAAGATGTGGGCCGGTCCCGCAGCCATGATCTGGTGCAGGGCATGCCATTCGTCATCTGCCAGCAACTGGGTGCGCAGCTGCCAGGTTCTGAGGGCCAGAGCTATCCCCAGGATGGCGATCCAGGGCAGCCAGCGGGTGGCTGCTTGCCGAAGGTCATTCACGGGCATCGTTCAGTCCCCGGTACAAGGGGCATGCCAGGAGTCCGGTGCGGTGCAGCAGGTGACGGACCGACATGTCCACCACGCCCAGGCCGTAGATCGTGCTGGGGATCAGCCTGATGGAGGAGGCCTCGGGAAAATACCGGGTGGGACAGGTGACCTCGGCGATTCCATGGCCCGCCTGAATGATCTGGCACAGCATCTGGTTGTCGAAGATGAAGCCATCTGCATTGTGTTCGAAGGGAATTTCTCGGAGTACCCGTGCGGAAAAGGCCCGGTAGCCGGTATGGTATTCGGAGAGCTTGGCGCCGGTGCACAGGTTCTGGAAGGCGGTCAGCGCCCGGTTGGCCACATATTTGTAGCGAGGCATGCCGCCCGGGAGTGCGCCATTGCCCAGAATGCGCGAGCCCAGTACCACCGGATACAGGCCGCTGGCGATGATGGATGCCATGGCAGGGATGAGCTTGGGGGTGTACTGGTAGTCGGGGTGGAGCATGATGACAATGTCGGCCCCCAGGTCCATGGCGTAACGGTAACACGTCTTCTGGTTGGCGCCGTAACCCCGGTTGACCGGGTGTCGCACGATATGGGGAATACCCAGGTCATGGGCCAGGGCCAGCGTCTCGTCGTCACTGGCATCGTCTACCAGTACCACGTCATCGATCAGGGGGCGGGGCAGCTCCCGCCAGGTTTTTTCCAGGGTGCGGGCGGCGTTGTAGGCCGGCAGCACCACGACGATCTTGTTGCCTTCTAACATGTCCGTATTCGCGTGTTGGTGTGATCTGGCTCGGCGAACGGGATTTAGTTTCCCTGCCCGGAGCTGAAGGAAGGGCCTTCCTGTCCCACTGGCCCCATCTCGCATTGTCCGCAGACAGGCATTCGTTTACGGTCCCTGGCCATCAGTGCCACGAGCTCGCCACGGGCCTTGCCGGTGACGATCCGGCTGTAGGGCTCATGCTTGAGATTGCCCAGCACACCTGCCCTGGGATGGGCGCAGCAGGGGACGACGGTGCCGTCGTGGTCCACGTGCAGGAATCGTATCTCGCCGCCCCACGGGTGGGATGAGAAGGCTTCCGGTTCGGCCAGGAAAAAGCAGACGCCTTCGGGGATCTGCGGCGGACGCCCGGTGAGGTTCTGGGAGGACTGGGGCAGATTCATCCAGTGTCTGAACTCGGGGGTCCATCCCCGGGGCAGCAGTACTCGCTCCCAGCGTTGCCGGTCTTCCCGGGTACGTATGATGGTGCGCGTGATGAGCTGGGTGGCAGGTGACCAGCGATCCCGCAGGGCGCGGGTGCGTTCAAGAAACTCCAGCAACCGCTCCCAGCGGGAGGGAGGGCGCAGACGTTCATATTCCTCCGGGGTGCCGTCACCGTCGCAGCTCACCGCGATACGGTTCACCACCTCCAGTTTCATCATGGCTTCAAAATCGTCCCAGTAGACATGCTGGGCATTGGTGGAGAGTTCCACGATGGAAACCTTCCATTTCTGTTCGGGAATGGCCGCCACCAGCAGGGAGAGCTCCTTGTGCAACAGGGGTTCGCCGAAGTTGAACAGGCGCAGGGTGTGAATGCGGCGCACGTCGACGTTGCCCAGGCAGCGGCGGAAATCCGCCTCGCTGATGCGTTCCACCTTGGGTGCCAGCGTGGCGTTGGGGCAGCCCAGGCAGCGGAGCTGGCAGCCGTGGACGATATCGAAATGAAAGGTGTAGATGCTGTTGACTGGCATGGGGGGTCCGCGGCCGGTGGGTGAACGTCGTCGTGCTGCAGGAGACGCGTTTCAGGCGGGCTGACGTCGCAGGTAGCCTCCCGGGTTGAAGCTCAGCAGCAGTTTTTCGCACTGGGTATCCACACTGAAATCGGGATGAGTTGCCAGAAATGTCTGTACCGCCTCGGCGGGTCCTGGGCCGAATTCCGGGTAGACCGGATGGCCGTTGACGTTGGTGTCTTCCACGATCAGGTAGCTGCCGGGGCTTACATGAGGGGCATATAGTGCCAGTTCCCGGGTCACATGGGCCTGACTGTGATCCGAGTCCAGGATGACCATCCGGGTTTCGTCCGCCGGGCGTGTTTTCAATGCCGCTGGCAGGAGCTTGGGGTCGGTGCTTGAACCCTGGAAGTAGCGGATGCGGGGGTGGTTGGGCCGATCGGGGTAGACGTGCAGGTCGATGGTCCAGACCTCTCCCCGGCCCAGAATATCCATGAGGTGGGCCAGGAACAGGGCGCTGCCGCCGCTATGGGTGCCCGTCTCAATGACGAGGTCGGGGCGGATGTCGTGCAGCAGTTCCTGATAGATCCACAGGTCCAGTGGACACTTCAGCGTGGGTACTCCCATCCAGCGGGTCTGCAGAAAGCGCTGACCTTCCCCCTCGGGGCCATCGTAGTAGAGACGATGAAATGCGTCGGTGACGGTTTTTTCCTGGGGATTCAAGTCATGGCCTCCTGATGGCCTGAAGCAAACGCGGGGGCATGTGGTCCAGGCCGGCAATATCTGAACGGGAGGGTATGGTAACCGCTCTGCCGACAATGGTGTAGGCTTGGCCGCCGCCTTGGGTTATGCACCAGGGTTCTGGCTCATGAGGTTCCGAGCCAGCCCTTCCCGCACAGGCGGCAATCCAGTCATGGACCGGGCATTCCGGACTCTCGTTTTCGTGCGAGGGACGGAATAATTCCCTGACAACCTCCTGCCGGGGGAAGGTCAACGGTTCTGACTGATGTTCAGGAAGACGCTGGAGCCGTAAATTCGTGCGATGGTCTCCTTTTCCGGGCTGTGTCTTGAGGGCAGGGTGGTGCGAAATCCGCATTCGAGCTGTTTGGACAGACCATGTCTGACGACATCGGGGCGAGGCAACTGGACATGGGTGATTCTTTCGTGGGAGCCGTCAATGAGAATCTTGACCTGGATGGGGCCCGTATAATCCGATACCGCCCAGCCGCTGACATGATCCCCGTCGATATTCGCGGCGCCGTAACCGTAGTGGTAATAGGGGGTGTTGCGCCCGAGTTGCGTGGTGATGTCTTCCATCTGCTGCTTGACGGTTTTCAGGAGTGCCTGCGGGGCGTGCCATTGGCAGGAATTCAGGTCATGTGACCTGAAGTAGGCTTCACCCTTTTGGCGCTTGGCGGATCCAGCCGCCGAGCCCTTGTTGCACTTTCTGGTCATGTTTTCCTGCCACGACTTGATGACATAGTGGTTGATGACCATGCTTGAATCGTCAACATCATGAGTAAAGGGCGAGAAGCTGGCTCCGTTGGAAAATCTTGCCACTCTCCCGGACGGGGTATAGTAACGCCCCTTGCTGAGTTCACATTCATGAATGTTCATTCTGCCGGCCTTGCGGGGATTGACGGCGGTCTTGATATGACAATTCTTTTCGTGCCCTGGCTCCGAGCAACGGTAAAAGCGTTCAAGTACCAGGCCCGGTGCTTGAAAATGCTGCCCGCTGGAGCCGAATACCCGCCAGTTGATGGCCACGGCCCCCAGGTCCGGCGTGGATGAATACAGTCGGCGGAGCTGGTCGATCGGGTTGTCGGTGTTGGTGGCAACCAGAAATTCGTCTGCGTCGACAAACAGGATGAGATCCATCTCGTCCCTGTATTTTTCGATGATCTTCCGATAGCAGGGCGCCTGTGGCGCCGTGTCCCCGATACGCGGAGCGTGCAGGCGATCAATGATGCCTGCGAGATCCAGGGCTTCAAGCAGTTCGCTGGTGCCGTCGTCGCTGACGTTGTCGCCGATAATGATGCGGTCTACTCCCAGACAGCGATAGTAGGCCACCCATTCGAGTACATAGGGCAGTTCGTTCTTGAAGATCGCCGCGACGGCGATGCGGGGCTGCATGACGTCAAGATCCTGAGTGCTTGATAGGGTTGGACAAGCCTGGGCGGTGCCGCGAAACTACATCAGCACGTATGGTTCTTCATCACTGATGGATGCAGATCCGTCATGTATTGATCAGCCATTGGACAAGGCGCTGGGGTGTTCTGGGTTGAGGTATCGACGGTTTCGGTACGACGAGAGCACGCCTTGAGTCAGGGATGCCAAGCAGGGAAACGCCAATGGTGTCACCAGGGGCCGCGCCCAGCAACGAGATCGGATACTGGAAGTTGAATGTGGCCACATCCGTGAGTTTCCCTTTGGTTTTCTTCGCCGCGGCGATTGCCCGCGGCTGACCGTTGATATCCAGTACCGGGAACAGGCTGTCATTATCCAGGGCGGGAAGCGAGCCAGTGAGCATCTGGTCATTCTCAAGGCTCAGGGTAAGATCACCATGCCATGCTGTTGATGTGCAGATGCGTTTGCCCATTTGCTGAAGTTTTTTCTGGAAGGTTTCGGCAATATCGAAAAACAACCCCAGCTCTGTGGTGTTGAGTTCGAATGCGGTGTTGATGTCTTCCTGTCGAAGATAATGACGTTGCTGAACATCCCGCCGGGGTGTCCTGTTCTTTGCCAGGCAAGGGATATTGATGCCGATGCGATGCCGCACCATCCCTGCATAATCCTCGTAATGCGTACTGAGACCGATCAGGGCGTGATGGATATTCAGGCCCTTTAACACTCTGTATTGCAGGTTCTGATGCTGCTTCTCACGGATGAAAATGCCGAATTCCCGGGAGGCCGTGGATTGTCTGCGCGCGAGGTGCTGGTATTCGGACACCAGGCGTTCGATGGGATTTCGTACCAGGGCCAGGGTGCGCTCCGAAGGTACGAGGTGGGCGTATTTGCTGTAATGGACATGCCCGCAGAAGATGACCGACTTGTCTGCCGGCAACTCCGAAAGCAGCCGTGTTGTGCACCCATCCTGGGCGAAGCGTTTCAGCATTTTCGCGGTTAGCGGATTTCCATGCCCGTAATCGCAGATGAGTTTCAATTCGGGCAGGGTGGCCAGGCCATGCCGCAGACTGGTTCCCGCCGTTTTCGGGATGTGGATGAAGAATAGATCATTGCTCCTGGGCATGGCTTGAGTCGCTGATCTCCAAAAGCGGACTATTCTAGCCTAATTTTTAATCTGGTGTTGCGATGAACGGGGATTGCTGTTGACGAAACCGCTCACAAACGGTGGAATAGGGCGCCTTCGGGTGCCCATCGGCCTCATCCCTTGGCACAGAACGTACAGGCAAGTCCGTCAGGTGATTACCCTTCCCAATCTGGATCCAGATCAAGTCCTTTTCTCGTGAGCTCCGATGCCGGCCGGCTCCCGGGATGACCCGAGAATCGTTATGCAGACCATCACTTCAAAGGACTTCAGGCAATCCCCTGTGGATGTCATCGTGCCTGTCTACCGCAACGGACAGCTGACCAGGGCATGCATCGAGAGTGTGTTGGCATCCCGTTGCAGGAATCCCTGGACGCTGGTGGTGGTGGATGATGCATCGCCGGAGCCGGATTTGTGTCGGTGGCTGGATGAACTGGCCGGGACCGGGCGTATCGAGCTGGTACGCAATCGGGCCAATCAGGGGTTTGTCCGCTCCGTGAATCGGGGCATGTCCCTGCATCCCGACCGGGATGTGGTACTGCTCAACAGCGATACCCTGGTTTATGGAGACTGGCTGGATCGGCTTCGGGACTGTGCCTGGGCGCATCCCGTCACCGGTACGGTGACCCCCCTGTCCAATAATGCCACCCTGGCCAGTTATCCCCGTTTCATGGCTGATAATCCCCTGCCCGAAGGGTTTGATGCCGAGGCGATGGATCGTCTGTGTGCCCGCCTCAATGCCGGCATGAGCGTGACGGTGCCCACGGCGGTGGGATTCTGCATGTACATTCGCCGGGATTGTCTGGAGGCCACGGGTTATTTTGACGCGCGAAGCTTCGGCCGGGGTTACGGGGAGGAAAACGATTTTTGCCGACGCGCGGTCCAGCAAGAGTATGAGCACCGTCTGTGCGGTGGCGTATTCGTGTGGCATGCGGGGGGAAGCTCCTTTGGGGAGAGCGCGGGATACTGGCAGACCCGGGCCACTCAGGCCATGCGCGAGAAACATCCGGACTACGATGCGCTGGTGGCCGCTCATGTGGCCGAAGATCCCCAGCGGGTCATGCGCCGCCGTCTGGATCTGGCGCGTCTGCAGGCTTCCACGAGACCCCGGGTGCTGGCCATCACCCATCGTCAGGGTGGTGGGGTGGAACAGCACCTGATGGACATGGCCAGGATCCTGGATCGTGACATTGAGTTGCTGTCCATCGCTCAGGATGGCCATGACGTGATGCGACTGCGCTGGTTGCGTCCGGGGGAAGAGGATTTTTCCCTGTGGTTCCGCATGCCCCAGGAACAGGACATTCTGGTGAACTTGCTGCGTTGGCTGGCTGTGGGACGCATCCATGTGCATCACATCCTTGAGGTCCCTCGTTGCATCCTGGATCTGCCGGAGATTCTGGGGGTGCCATGGGATTTCACCGTGCATGACCATTACCCGGTCTGTCCTCAGTACAATCTGACCGACGAACATGGTCATTTCTGTGGAGAGCCGGATGAAGCGGGCTGCGCCCGCTGTCTCTCAGTGCGACCGGCGCCCTGGGGGCTGGATATCGAGAGCTGGCGGCGCCTGTTCGGTCACTGGCTGGTGGGGGCGGACCGGGTCTTCGTGCCTTCACGGATCACCCTGGCCCGCGTGCAATATTATTTTCCGGATGCCAACTACTGTCTGGCGCCCCATCCCGAGCTGGCGGGCATGGTCGAGCCTGCCCCCGAACTGCCTCCTTCCGACAAGGCCATGTCACGGGCGGTGGACCCGCCTCCCTCGATCCGGTCCGGGAGGCCCTTCAAGGTGCTCGTGCTCGGAGTGATCAACCCCGCCAAGGGGCTGGATCTCCTGACACGCTGCGCCTGGGATGCAAGAAATCGGGCCTTGCCCATGGAATATCGGGTGCTGGGCTGGTTCGAACGACCGATGCTGGGGGGCGAGGAGTTGCCGGTGAGCTGTACCGGGCCTTATCCCCGTGATCAGGTTCGCGCCCTGATCACGGCCGAGCAGGCGGACGTGATGCTGTTCCCTTCCCAGGCTCCCGAGACCTGGTCCTACACCCTGACTGAAGGCTTGCAGAGCGGCCTGCCCCTGGTGGCATCCGCCCGGGGAGCCATGCTGGAACGTCTGGCAGGCGTCGAGCGGGCGGTACTGCTGAACCCTGATGATGATGCCCGCATCTGGAACGATGCCATCCTGTCCCTGTTGGGAGAATCCACCTCGTGACGTCCATTGATCAGACCGCCCGTTGGCGTGAGCAGTATCTGTCCGTTGCGTTGATACCGCCTGACGTCGCCGCTTCGAAGGATGCGAAACTGCCGGACCTGGGCATGCCGCATTACTACCGGGAACCGCCGGATCGCGGTGTGTTGCTCATGCAGCGTCATGAACTTCTGCAGTTGCTTTCCGAGGTGACGGGGCGGGATGCCCGCGATGCGACCGGCAATCAGTTGAGGAACTGGGGGCGTACATTGGTGGCTGATCATGCGAGGGCTCGGGAGCAGGCAGTCACCATTGGCGGCATGCGCGAAGACCTGCGGCGTCTTGAGTCCACTGCAGGTGAGACGGCGGCGAATTTGGCCGAGAAGTCGGCAATTCTGGAGGAAACTCAGTCTTGCCTGCGGCTGACCCAGGCAAGACTGCATGAAACCGAGGTTGCCATGGTGCACTGGCGCACCCATTTTGAATCGGTGGCGGGTTCGCTCAGTTTCAGGGTCGGTCGCAGGATGACTTTGCCCGTGCGCCTGATCAGGGGGGGGGTGTTCAGGGGCTGGCGCTTTCTGCGTGAGCCCGCCCTGGTGCGGATGCGTCTGGCCCGGTTGCGCGCCCTGCTGGTCCGGGAAGGCTGGCGGGAGGTGCTGCGAAGGCTGGCTCAGCCGGGGGCTTCGATTTTCCTGGAGGCCCCGGCTTCGGCAGCATCGCCTCAGCCTGAGCAGGCCCGCGGGGAGTACGCCCTGTGGTGGCAGCATCACGGCAGACCGGACGATGCCGAGCGTCGCCGGATGGTCGAATGGGTCGGGGCGATGTCAAATCCACCCCTGCTGTCCGTGGTGATGCCGGTTTTCAATACCGATCCGGCCCTGTTGCGGCAGACCCTGGATAGCTTGCGGGAACAGCTCTATCCCCATTGGGAGTTGTGCGTGGCCGATGATGCCTCCACCCGGGAGGGCACTCGGGAGGTGCTGACGGAGTTCTCGCAGCGGGACGACAGGGTCCGCGTGATCTGGCGGGAGTGTAATGGCCATATTTCCGCCGCCTCCAATTCCGCTCTGTCCCTGGCCCGCGGGGACTATGTGGTGTTGATGGATCACGATGATCTGCTCACCGAGGACGCCCTCTACTGGGTGGCCCGGACGATCGATGAAAGGCCTGGCGTGGGCCTGATCTATTCCGATGAGGACAAGGTGGATGATCGTGGCCACCATTATGACCCTTACTTCAAGCCCGATTGGAATCCGGACCTGCTCGGCAGCCAGAATTATGTGAATCACCTGTGCGTGTATCGCGCCGACCTGGTTCGGCGGGTGGGTGGTTTCCGGGAAGGATTCGAGGGCAGTCAGGACTATGATCTGTTGCTCAGGGTAATTGAGAATCTGTCGGCGGAATCCGTGGTCCATATCCCGCGTATCCTGTATCACTGGCGTGCGGTGGCGGGGAGCGAGGCGCTTGAAGCCGGGGTCAAGGACTACGCCCGTGATAGTGCCCGCAGGGCGTTGACGGAGCACCTTGCACGACGTGGCGTGCAGGGCGAAGTCATGGAGGCCGAGGAATGTCCGGGCATGTGGCGGATTCGTTACGCCCTGCCTGATCCGGTGCCGAAGGTGAGCGTCATCGTGCCCACCCGCAATGGGTTGGTGTTGTTGACCCGTTGTCTGGAGACGCTGCTCCATCGCACGGATTATCCCGACATGGAGATTCTGGTGGTGGACAACGGCAGTGATGATCCCGCTGTGCTGGGGTATCTGTCGGGTCTTGAGCGGCAGGGGCGGATCAAGGTGATTCGTGATGACCGGCCCTTCAATTTTTCCGCCCTGAATAACCGCGCCGCCGCCGAGGCCCATGGCGAGGTGCTGGTCCTGCTCAATAATGACGTGGAGATCATCCAGCCCGACTGGTTGCGGGAGATGGTGGGCCACGCCATGCGGCCCGAAATCGGTGCGGTGGGGGCGCGGCTTTGGTATCCGGACGATACCCTGCAGCACGGTGGCGTGGTGTTGGGCATCGGCGGGGTGGCGGGGCATGCCTTCAAGGGTCTGCCCCGGGGCAGGACGGGGTATTTCGGGCGCACCAGCCTGATCCAGAACTATTCCGCAGTGACGGCCGCCTGTCTGGCGGTGCGTCGGGAGGTGTTCATGGAGGTGGGAGGCCTGGATGAACAGCACCTGGCCGTGGCCTTCAATGACATCGATTTCTGCATCAAGGTGCGTGACCGCGGGTACCGCAATCTCTGGACGCCCTATGCGGAGCTCTATCATCACGAGTCCGCCACGCGGGGTTACGAGGATACCCCGGAGAAGCAGCGGCGTTTTGCCGGTGAGGTTCGGGTGATGCTGGATCGCTGGGGGCAGGGATTACTGCATGACCCTGCCTACAATCCCAATCTCAGTCTTGACCGGGAGGACTTCGCACTCGCCCGGATGCCCCGTCACCTTCTTCCGGGGCAGTCCCTCAGGCCATGATGCCGGTATAGAGCAGGGCCCTTTCCCCCCGCTCGTCGCGGGCGCTCACTTCCACATGCAGCGGCGGCGTTTCCGCCGCCAGGGACAGGTGGAATGACCAGCCCGATCCAGCCAGGCGCGGGTCCTGGAAATGGTCTGCCACGTCCTGGCGCATGTCTGCTACCGGGCAAGCGTGCAGGGTGCCGTCGATCCGGATCTCCACCTGGTCCAGCGGGCCGTCGTCCAGGGAGGCGGCCCAGCCTCTCAGATAGAGGCCCGCCCCGTCCCGGCGGCGCTCATCAACCCAGCCCCAGGGGCCTCGCCGGAAGCCCTGCAGGGCGGTCAGTGCCCGCTCCGGGTTGCGGGAAAGGACGTAGATATCCTGTTCCTGGGCCAGACTCTTGGGCAGCCTTACCCAGGGATGACCGCTTCCGGCCACCCGCTCGATTGCCCGGGCCACGAAGGATTCACTGACATAGGCCGTGCCGTAAAGCGCCGGTCCCAGTTCGGGTATTTCGCTGCCTTCGCCGAACAGGATGCCGGAGTCGGGCATGTCGAGCCCCGGCGGCAGCAGACTGCGGTCGTGAACACTGAAGCACAGGATGCCGTCCGGGGTGAGCAGGCCGTACAACCGCTCCAGCCATGCCAGGAACAGGGGTTCGGGGAGGTGGGAAAACAGGGAGGCGACCCAGATGACGTCGAAGTGCCGAGGTGGGTGAAAATCTTTCGGGTCCGGTGTGGACCGCATCGCCGGTATTCCGAAATGGTCGGTCACGTAACGTACCGCTGCTTCCTGGATTTCCGCCGCATGCAGGTGAGAAGCGGGCAAGGCATGGCGCAGGAACCGGAGCAGCCTGCCGTAACCGCAGGCAAAGTCCAGGAACATCGGGGGGGTGGGCCCGTGCAGATGGTGCAGTATCTGCCGGACGGCGTGATATTGCTGCAGGGCCACGTTGAAATACTGGCTCACCGCGGCGTTGGGGTCCTGATGATGGCGCAGGGAGTGTCCCAGCATCTGGCAACCCGGAGGGATACGGGTATCCAGATCGGGTGCTTCGGCCTCTGGCGGGAGAGGGGAGCAATGCCGCCGGATACTGTGCCTGATGCGAGCGTCTTCACACAGACCGTGGGCCAGGTGTTCAAGTGTGGTCATGTCCGTCATCGTTGCGGTGCCTGTCTTGAAGGGCTGTTCTGCAGGATCTTTGTGTCATGGACCAGGGGTGTCGATGAGGTCCTTCATCCGCTGGAGTGCCGCCTTGTAGCGGGCGGCGTTGATTTCCCGTTCTACGGCGAGACATTGTTGCACGAACAGCAGATCCTTGCGGTTGAAGTGTTCGGACACGTCCGGGCGTAGCGTCCTGACCTCGTCCAGAATTGCGTCGAGTTGCTCCCCCTTGATGGACCCGGGCAGAGAAGCCCCCATGGGTTCCAGGCTCCAGCGCCCCCAGTACATGACGAGGATGTCCCCATCTTCGGTCTTGATGACATGCCCCGGGCTGAGGTCGGGGTTGGACACGTAGAGCGGTATGTTACGGAGCCGGTCGGTGATTTCCGGTAGGCTGGCCTCGAAGTTTTTAAGCACCGAGGCCTCCTCGGGGGTGTCGATGGCAATGCGAAGTCGCTCGATGAGTCCGTTGCCGAGGCGGTCGTGGGGGAGTCTTCGCGAGGCACTGAACCCCTTGACCAGCGGGTGCGGCGGCATGATGGACCAATAAAGGCCAAGGATGTCCGCCTGCCTCTCATGCCATTCCGACTGGGTGAGTGAGGTGCCTGTTCCCGCCCGGCAGATCTGGCATTCAAAGGGCGACTCTTCAAACAGGGCGATCACTTCCGGGGCCTTGAGCCTTTCCCTGGGAATGTTGGCGAACAGGAATTCTTCGTTCAGCAGTTGGCGACGGTGCTCCTGGGGGAATACCTGCAACTGGTGGTGATGGACGGGGCCGTCGGCGGTTTCCTGGTACCGGACATGGAAGCAGGAGAGGCCGCCCGGACTTTGATCATGCCAGTGCACGTTCAGATCGGCCACGGTCATGCCCTTTCGGGTCAGTTCCCTGTGTACCATGCGTGCCCGCTCCTGTTGCTGGAACAGGGACCTGAGTGTCTTGAGGTTCTTGTGCTCCGGGGCATCATAGGGTGCGTCATGGAAGATCAGTGCGTTGATCTTGTCTCGATTGTTGGCGAGACGGACGGCGTCGTTCAGGGTCATGTCGGCGATGCCAAGGCATTGCCGAATGAGGATGATGGAAAGAATGGCACCGAGGATGTGTCCCCCCTGCACGGGGGATGGGCTGATGAAGGGCAGCAGCAGAAATATGAACGCCACCATGAAGATGATGGAGGACATCAGCTTGAGATGGGAGCCCAGGCTTTCCCTGACGAATCGGCCAAGGCGGTGTATCGGCGGGGTGTCGTTACCGGAGAGGGCCACCGCGGTGAAAGCAAACTGAGCGATGACCAGCAGCAGCAGGGTGAGAAACAGGTCCGCCTTGATGAGTAGCCCCAGGCCGAAGCCACCCAGGATGAAAAGGCCGTTTGCCGCAGTCTTGCAGGCCCTTTCATAGTGGGTTTGTCCCTCAATGTCCTGATTGGTGATCACGGCGATCTTGTTGGCGCCGCGCATGACATCGCGGCTACCGATCAGGCAGAGACGCTTGGCGGCGACATCCAGCAGAAGGGTGATCACGTACAGCAGTATGGAAGCAATGGCCAGGCCGATGATCCAGTACAGCTTGGTGTCGGGCTGCATGAAATTCTGGTAGTAGCCGGGCACGCCCTCGACACTGGCCAGCAGGATGACCTTGAGTGGCAGGAAAAAGGAGAACAGTGAGGTGATGCGTCCCAGGGTGACGGAGATCACCACGCCCAGGGTGACCGCCGGCCTGATGCGCAGGAAGGTCTTCATTGCACGGTACAGCCAGCGGGCAAATGCCGCTGTTTCACAATAGAGATTCATTGATTTTTTAAGCGCTTCGGTAGAGGGTTCGCCTGTTCACCGGCCGGTGTCTGTTCCGGCACGCGGGGCATGATACACCTGCCGCGGGTTTGCAGGGTTACCCGGGCTTCCGGGATGGATGAGGCGCCGGATCCTTTGGCGGGCTGGGTTTGAACTATCGCGCTGGTTCATTCCATGAACATTCGGCCCAGGTGATTGAGATGGCATTTTCCGTTGGGGCTGCCCGCGTCCGGATGGTTTCACGTATACTGCCCCGATGCTTTCAGGGCAGAGCCCCCCTTGTCCGGGGGCGGCCCTGACCATGATGGCATGAGATGGGGATATGAATGAAGAAGGTGGTCTCGGTCATCGTGACCTATGAGCCGGACGCGGCGATGCTTGGGCGGTTGCTCGACAGCCTGTGTCCCCAGGTGGCCGGGGTCGTGGTGGTGGATAACGGTTCCACTGCGGATGTGGGCGGGATGCTCGCAGAAATGGGCCATGATGATGTCACCCTGCTGGAGCTGGGCTGGAATCAGGGGGTGGCGGCGGCGCAGAATCACGGCCTGACCTGGGCCCTGCAGCAGGGATCCGACGCCGTGCTGCTGATGGATCAGGACAGTGTGCCGGCCCCGGACATGGTGTCCCGCCTGCTGGCCGCCTGGCAGGACTGTCTGCAGCGGGGTGTTGGCGTTGCCGCCCTGGGGCCTCGCTACGTGGACGAGCGGCTGAGTCGGAACACGCCGTTCATTCGTTCCGAGGGCCGGCGTCTGGTGAGGGTCGCCTGCGATGGTCCGGAGAAGGTCGTGGCCGTGGACTACGTGATCTCGTCGGGCTGTCTCCTGCCCCGGGAAGCGATCGAGACCGTCGGTCTCATGCGTGATGAGCTGTTCATCGATTATGTCGATGTGGAATGGGGATTGCGGGCCGCCGGGTCGGGTCTGCTGTCCTTCGGTGTCTGTGATGCACGCATGACCCACCGGCTGGGGGATGATCCCATCCATTTCATGGGGCGTTCCGTGGCCGCCCGCAGCCCCCGGCGGCACTACTATTTCTGCCGCAATGCGCTGCTGCTCTACAGGCAGGCCGGTATTCCGCTCAACTGGAAGTTGCTGGATGCCTGGCGTCTGCTGGTCAAATACGTCTTCTACAGCCTGCTGACCCGTGATCGTCTGGCGCATTTCCGCATGATGAGCCTGGGCCTGTGGCATGGCGCCATGGGACGCGGCGGCCCCCTCCGGGTGCGCCGTTGATGCTCGCCTGACCGCCCTGATCAATTCTCTGGATGATCGAATGCGTCTGTCCCTCTCCGGTACCGTGGAACGTGTAGGGGTTTCCGGCCTTTACTGCTTTTCCCTGATGGCGATCACCGGTGTCAGCGGAGCTGCCTTCGGGCTTTTCCTGATGCTGTGTGCCTGGATGGCATCGTTGCGGACGGTCTGGCCCTGCATCCGCCGTGACCCGGTTTTCTGGATCGTGCTGCTGTGCGGCGTCTATCTTCTGGTCAGCGCGACGGTGGCCGCCAGGATATTCCCTGATACCGCCGATCATCAGTGGTGGCAGGCAAAACAGTGGGGATATCTGGTGCTGCTGCCGGTCGTGGCGTGGTGGCTCGGCGGTTCGGGCCGACGGATTCTGGTGGCCTTCGGGCTTTTTTGCCTGGGGGGGATCTGGCGGATGCTGAACAATACCCCCTGGCAGGATCTGGGTGACTGGCTTGGCGTGGGGATGCCGCCCTGGGGGTTCGGCCTTTGGCATATTTCCTTCAGTGCCTATCTGGCGGTGATCCTGTTGGGGGTGATCCTGTTCTCTCCGCGGCTGGTGCGTGGCGCCGGTTCATATCCCCTGGGCGGATTGACGGCGGCGGGTCTGGTGGTGGTGGCCCTGATATGCCTGGTGGGGATTCTGGTGGGGCAGTCGCGGGGTACCTGGCTGGCCATGCTGGTCGTCTTTCCCCCTGTTCTGTTCATGTACTTCCGGCGACTTCAGCAATCCCGCTGGGCCATGGGCCGGGGGTATCTGCTGGTGGCCGTGGTGTTGGCATCTCTCTTGTCCGCCATTGCCGTGCTGCCGGCCCACGATGCCTTGCTTGCCCGGCTCTCCGCTGAATGGGAGGTCTACGCCGCCCTGCTGACGGGGGACATCTCCCAGGTGCCCATCACCTCCGTCGGCGCAAGGATTCATCTCTACCATCATGGTGTGAATCAGTGGCTGGAGAGTCCCTGGTTTGGCTGGGGCGCGGGATCGCAGGCCTATCTGATTCAGCAGACGGGGCTGTTCACCGGGGCGTATGTGGCTCCCCATTACCACAATATCGTGCTGGAGATCCTGCTGCGTTTCGGCCTGCTGGGGCTGGGGCTGATCATGGCCATCCTGTCCCTGGTGATGCACGCCCTGTGGCGTGGCTATGTTCAGGGGACCATTGCGGTGGACTGGTATTATTTTTTCCTGGGGGTTTTCCTGTTTTCCCTGGTATGGGGCATGGCCGATATCCGGATCATCCGCTGGGATTACCGGAATTTCACCTTGCTGGTGTTGGGGGCTGCGTATTCTCTTGGCGTGCTGGCCTCTGCCAGGCGGGAACAGCTGGCGGGGCTCAGTCGATATCCTTGAGCCAGCCGGGCTCCGGGTCGTAACCAAAGCGCTGGAAGTCCCGTGAATAAAGGCGGGCCACGATCCGTGCGCTGTCCCGGGTGTAATGGGTCCCGAGGTGTTCATGGGCATTGGTGCGGTGATCCCGTTGGGCGCCGATGCGCTCCGGGTCACGGCTGGGGTCGATGTGCCGCATGATGGTGTCGATGTCTTGGGCGAGGGTGTCCATCCGTCCCACGTGATGGAGGAGTGAAAGGTCGCAGGGTATGAACCAGTCCTGGGGATACCAGTGGGGGTCTTCACCGATGCCGCCGGCCGCGAGGTATTCACAGAATTCAGTAAAACCGATGGCTTCCCCCGCGGCCTTGCCCAGGGCCTTCTCGGCCCGGGATCTTCTTTTGCCGTTGACGATCTTGTCCAGGTAGGCGGAGAGCAGCCGGGAATAGGGTTCCCGGGTGACGGTGAACAGGAAGAAGCGATCATTGAGGTTCATCACTTCCTCACGGGTCAGCGCGCTGGCCCGGAGGAAGGAGCGCTTGCCCGTGCGTGAGCAGTAGTCGCCCCGGCCATCGTCGGTGAGCAGGCGTACCATGCTGGAGTTTGCGGCCTTGGGGATGCGGAAGTAGATGAAGGACCGCTCGCGGTCCACGGCAATCCGCTGGTCGATCTGTTGCAGGGTACGCAGGCCGTTGGCGGGAAAGCGTCGGTAGAAGGGGCGCTGCCCGAGAAGCAGGGCCTTGGGCAGGTCAAGCATCCGTGGTGTCTCCTGAATGTCCGGCCAGGACGCGCGCCAGGGCCTGCGGCACCGGTTCCGAGGGGTCGGGGGTGTGCGTGCGCCACCAGCCCTGATGGATACGGCAGATCCGTACCGGGATTCGCGGGATGCCAAGGACCTGGGCCATGGCCAGTCGGTGTTTGCCGCTGGAGTATTTCATCAGTTCGCCATCGCCGGCGATGGCAACGCCAAGCTCGTCCGGCCCGGCATCCGCCCGATAGCCGTTTTCAGCGATATCGCGCATGATGTCCAGGTAAGTGGTCATGTAGTGGATCAGGGCGGCTTCGTCCGTCAGGGCAAAGCGCTGGCGGCCCCCGCGCTGGAAGCCGTCACCCCGTTGGATGTCTTCCAGCAAGGACTGGTAAAGGGGGGCGGCACCCAGGTCGTCCCGATGGTGCCAGATTTCCTTGATCAGCCGGTATTGGTATGATTCGGAAAATTCCGCCACGTCCCAGTGGTCTTCATCCCTCAGAAAGAATTTTTTCCTTCTGTTTCTGGGCAGGTCGCCAGCCTTGACCAGGCGCCGACGGATCATGCCGGGGTTTACCTCGATCAGCGTGGTTTCCGGGAAGTAGCAGGTCATGGCTGGATATTCCAGCAGGGACTCCAGCCGCCTCCCCGAGCCGATTCTCATGCGTACCCAGCACGCACCGGGCAACCGGGTGGTCAGTGGGAGGGGTGTGGGACGCGTCTGGCGGTTCAAGTCTTGATTCATGTTGCAGGCGTGATTGCCGAGCCCATCGAGGTTGCCGCCATGGCAGAGCCGCTGTTCACCATTTTCATACCGGCGCACAACCGGGGCCATGTGATCGGGAATGCGCTGGACAGTATATCAGTTCAGACCTTCGGCTCCTGGGAAATCATCGTGGTGGACGATGGTTCGGACGATGATACCTCGCAGGTGGTGTCCGACTGGTCGTCGCGGCATTCGGTGCCCCTGAGGTATGTGCGCCAGGACAATGGCGGCAAACATGTGGCCCATAATCACGCGGTATCCCTGGCCCGGGGCGAATTGCTGATGGTGCTGGATTCCGATGACGTGCTGTTGCCCGATGCCCTGGAAAAACTGGCCGGTGCCTGGCGTGATCTGCCGGAGTCCCGGCGTGCGGTCTTCGCGGGCGTGGAGGGGCTGTGCATCACCAGTGCGGGCGTGTTGCATGGCCAGCCTTATCCGCGGGATGTGTTTGACGGGGATTACCTGGAACTGCGGGGGCGCCATGGTGTGGGTGGCGAAAAGCGCAGCGCCCTGCGGGTGGATGTGCTCAGGGCGTTTCCCTATCCCGTTTTTGCGGGTGAGACCCACGTGCGCCCCAGCTTTATCTGGAAGCGGATCGCCCATCGTCACAAGATGCGTTTCATCAATCAGGTCGTGCAGGTGGTGGATTTTGCCAGGGATGGATTGACCGCATCGGCGTCACGGCGGCGTCTGAAGAATACCCGGGGCCTGTTTGCCTATTGGCGGGATGATGTCCTGAACCATCAGGCGTATCTCTGCCGCGGGGAGCGTGTGCGGCACTATTCCGAGTATGTACGCTATGGCCTGCATGCGGGGCAGGGCCTTGCGGCGCAATGGCGGGAAGTGCCCGAGCGCACGCTATGGCTGCGGGCCCTGTTGCGGGGTGGCGTCAATTTTCTGGGAGATCGGGTGAAGATGCGCCGCTATCGCTGAAATAGTCGATCATGCGTGGTTTTAGGTCGGCTGCCGCCGGGTTGCCGAGCCGTCTCAGAAAACCGGTGTGTATCAGGTCCACGCGCACCAGTATGCGGGGAAGGCCCAGGATTCTGGCGACGGCGAGCCGATGGGTTCCCTGGCCGCATTTGAGCAGTTCTCCCTTGCGGCTGATCCTGACATCAATATCTCCCTTGGCCCCCATCACTTCCGATGGCTGGTAGCCATGGTCGCGCATGCTTTCGTAGAGTCGTCTGAGGCCCTTGAAATAGGCCTCGATCTCCTGGGGCGACTCACAGCGGGGAAAGCGTGTCCGGCCCATCGTCTCCAGTTCATGCCTGAGTCTTGCGTAGCTTCTGGTCGCCCTGAAATCCACCTGTTCGAGCAGGATCTCCCGCAGTTCCTGTTCCCGGAACGGAGGATGCAGGTGATCGAACCGGTCCCAGCGGCCCGGGCAGCCGAGCAGGGGCCAGTGTTTCACATATCCCGGCCACTCCGATCGGGTCTTCGGGTAGAGGATGCGTCGGGGTGGAAGCCACAGCCTGAAGCCGCGTCGTGCCTGCAGGCCCGCGGGAAGTCGGGAGAGCCACTGCGTCATTCCGGTTCCTTGCCGGTCGATGGGGTGGTGCCCCGGTATTCATGGGGCAGCAATTGTTCCAGATAGGCCCGGGCGATCCTGTCGCTACGGTAGGCCTGGGCCGCCGCTTGCAGGACGCCGGGGGCGATGGGGGTGTCCAGGGCATGGCCCATGGCCGTTGCCAGGGCGGCGGGGTCGTTCATGGGGACCAGGGAGCCGAGGCGGCCTTCCTCAAGGATTTCCCGTGGGCCGTGGGGGCAGTCGGTGGCCACCACCGGGGTGCCGCAGGCCATGGCTTCCACCAGCACGTTGCCGAAGCCTTCCCAGGTGGAACTGAGCACCAGCAGGCTTGCCCTGGCCATGCAGGCATAGGGGTTATCAGTGTTGCCCGGGAGCCTGATGCCGGCCCGCGCGGGGGATGCCTGGATGCGTCGGGTCAGGGCGTCGCGTTCGCTGCCCTCGCCCAGTATCAGCAGGCGACAGGGGCGTTGCCGGCAGAGTTGCTCGAAGGCCTCGATCAGGTTCATCAACCCTTTCTGGGGTTCCAGTCGCCCCACCGCGAGTATCACCGGCGGCCCGTCGTCGTCGAGCCAGACGTCCGTGGCTGCGGCCCGTGCCATGCTTGCCAGGGACGGGGTGACGACCGGGTTGTAGATGACCTGGATGGCGGATCGTGCCAGACCGGTGAGTTCGGCAAGGTCATCGGCGACCCCGCGCGAGACGGCGATGACGGCATCGGTCCGGGCGTAGTGGGTGGCGATGCGCCGGATGCGCCGCTCCCGCTTGTGAACGGGCAGGCGGCTGAAGGTGCGGGAATAGGTGTTGTGGACGTTGACGGCAATCCGGCAGGCGTGGCCGGAGAGACGTCTGGCCCGCAGGCTCAGCACCGTGAGCCGGACATTGGGGGTGAGCATGGCGTCGGGACGGTGCCGTCGGAGGTATCGGGCCAGCGCGGGAACCCCCAGCAGGGCATGGGTGGTGGGCAGGGTGTCGATCCCGGCGTATTGCCCGATCTGCTCCAGGTAGGGGCCTTCCTCCCTTTCCAGCAGGACCCGGCAGCGGATGCCCATGGCATCGAAGGCGCCGGCCAGATTCAGCAGGTTGCGCCCGATGCCGCCGTTCAGGTCGGTGGAGAACAGGATGACGGTGGGGGCGGGGGGATGCATGCAAGGAGGGTGGTGGCGCGAAGCAATCGACCATTATAGTCCGTGTCCGCCGGCAGGTGGCAAGGCAGGAAACCCTGATGCGTTATCCTTTCCATGTCTGTAACCTGTGCATTCATGTCCGGACCCGGACCCGTAACCTTTACCCGATTCGTGACGGCTTCCATGAGCAAGACATTCCTCATCACCGGCGGTGCCGGTTTCATCGGCTCCGCCGTGGTCCGTGAACTGATTCAGCAGACGGAACATCGTCTGGTGAATGTGGACAAGCTGACCTATGCGGGCAATCTTGAATCGCTGGCCTGTGTTACCGGCAGTGACCGTTATCACTTTGTCCGGGCGGATATCTGTGACCGGGAGGCCATGGACAGGGTCTTCGAGACCTTCCAGCCGGATGTGGTCATGCATCTGGCGGCGGAAAGTCACGTGGACCGGTCCATCGACGGACCCGACGACTTCATCCGGACCAATGTGGTGGGCACCTATGCGCTGCTGGAGGCCGCCAGGGCCTACTGGAGAGGCCTGCGGGACCGTCAGCCGGCCAGGGCGGAGGGTTTCCGGTTCCATCATGTGTCCACCGACGAGGTTTACGGTGATCTGGAGGGGCCGGAAGGGCTGTTCACCGAGACCACGCCCTATGCGCCCAGCTCCCCGTATTCGGCCAGCAAGGCCGCTTCCGACCATCTGGTGCGGGCCTGGTGCCGGACCTACGGTCTGCCGGTGGTGGTCACCAACTGCAGCAACAATTACGGCCCCTGTCATTTCCCCGAGAAGCTGATCCCGCTGATGATCCTGAACGGACTGGCGGGCAAGCCGCTGCCCGTTTACGGCGATGGCGGCCAGATCCGCGACTGGCTCTATGTGGAGGATCATGCCCGCGCCCTGATCCTGGTGGCGACGCAGGGGCGGGTGGGGGAGACCTACAACATCGGCGGCCATAACGAGAAGACCAATCTGGAAGTGGTGAGGGCCCTGTGTGACCTGCTGCAGGAAATGGTGCCGCCCTCCGGCCGGGATTTTGCCCACTATCGGGACCTGATCACCTTCGTGCGGGACCGTCCCGGTCACGATCTGCGCTATGCCATCGATGCGGGCAAGATCCAGCGGGAACTGGGCTGGACTCCCCGGGAGACCTTCGACACGGGGCTGCGCAAGACGGTGCGGTGGTATCTGGATAACCGGGACTGGTGGCGGCATGTGCTGGATGGCAGCTATCAGGGCGAACGACTGGGGACGCGGGTATGAATATTCTGGTATTGGGCGCCGGCGGTCAGGTGGGGTTTGAGCTGCTGCGGGCATTGTCACCGCTGGGGGAACTGATCGCCCCCACCCGGGAGCAGGTGGACCTGGCGGACCCGGATGCCCTGGCGGGGGTGTTTCGCGCGGTCAGGCCGGAACTGATCGTCAATGGGGCGGCGTGGACGGCGGTGGATGCGGCCGAGACGCATCGGGAATCGGCCTTTCGCCTGAACGCCGAACTGCCGGCCCAGCTTGCCCGTTTTGCGGCGGTGGCCGGGATCCCGCTGATCCATTATTCCACCGATTATGTCTATCCCGGCGATGGTGATTCGCCCTGGCGGGAGGACAGCCCCACCGGGCCGTTGTCGGTCTATGGGGAAAGCAAGCTGGCCGGGGACGAGGCGGTGATGGGCAGCGGTGCCCGGCACCTGATCTTCCGCACCTGCTGGGTCTATGGTGCCCGTGGCCGGAATTTCATGAAGACCATGCTGCAACTGGGTCAGGAGCGGGATGCCCTCAAGGTGGTCGGCGATCAGGTGGGAGCGCCGACGCCGGCCCGTCTGATTGCCCAGGTGACGGCCCTGGCGGTCTACCGGCTGCGTCTGGGGCAGGGGATCGAGGGTCTTTACCATCTGGCCTGCCGGGGGGAGACCAGCTGGCACGGGTTTGCCTGCGAGATATTCCGTCAGGCGGCCCGGGCCCAGGTGCCGCTGCGGCTGACGGACCAGCAGGTCCAGGCCATTCCCGGCAGTGAGTATCCCACCCCCGCCCGCCGGCCCGGCAACTCCCGGCTCGCGGTGGAACGGCTGGAACAGGATCTTGGCATCACGTTGCCCCATTGGGAGCCGCAACTGCGGCTGACCCTGCGGGAGTATCTGGGGGCCTGAAGTCCGCCGCCGGGATCGGGCTTAGTCGAACAGGTCCGCCTGGTCCAGGGACAGGCCCTGGCGGTCCTTGTCGGAGAGGCTGGGGCTGGCTTCGAAGGGCCACTGGATGCCCAGGACGGGGTCGTCCCAGGCAATGCAACGCTCACTGCCGGGGGCGTAGAAGTTCGTGGTCTTGTACAGGAATTCGGCGGATTCGCTCAGCGTGATGAAGCCGTGGGCAAAGCCTTCCGGAATCCATAGCTGCTGTCTGTTTTCCGCCGACAGGGTGGCGCCCACCCACTGGCCGAAGGTGGGGGAGTTGCGGCGGATGTCCACGGCTACGTCGAAGACTTCTCCCTGCACCACCCGCACCAGCTTGCCCTGGGCATGGGGGGGAAGCTGGTAGTGCAGTCCCCGCAACACCCCCCGGGCCGAACGGGAATGATTGTCCTGCACGAAGTCGGGGCGGATTCCCGTGGCCTGCTCGAAGGCACGGGCGTTGAAGCTCTCGAAGAAGAAGCCCCGCTCGTCTCCGAAGACACGGGGGGTGAACAGCACCACGTCGGGTATGGCCAGGGGTTGTGCGTGCATTCAGTACACCTGTTCCTTGAGCAGATTCAGCAGGTAGCGGCCGTAGCCGGTCTTGGCCAGGGGGGTCGCCAGTTGTTCCAGTTGCCCGGCATCGATCCAGCCGGCCCGGTAGCAGATCTCCTCCGGGCAGCAGACCTTGAGCCCCTGCCGGTGTTCGATGGCGGCGATGAACTGACCGGCCTCCAGCAGGCTGTCATGGGTGCCGGTATCCAGCCAGGCATAGCCCCGTCCCATGATTTCCACGTGCAGGTCGTTCTGTTCCAGGTACAGCCGGTTCAGATCGGTGATTTCCAGTTCTCCCCGGGGAGAGGGGCGAAGTTCCCGCGCCATGTCCACCACCCGGGTGTCGTAGAAGTACAGTCCGGTGACGGCGTAGCTGGATCTGGGGCGGGCGGGTTTTTCTTCCAGTGACAGTACCTTGCGATCCTGGTCGAAGGCCACCACCCCGTAGCGTTCGGGGTCCTGCACATGGTACGCAAAGACGGTGGCGCCGGACTGTCTGTCCATGGCGCTTTTCAGCATGGGCGGCAGGTTGTGGCCGTGAAAGATGTTGTCCCCCAGGACCAGTGCGCAGTGGTTGTTGCCGATGAAATCCTCGCCGATGGTGAAGGCCTGGGCCAGTCCGTCGGGGCTGAGCTGTACGGCATATTCCAGGTGAATGCCCCATTGACTGCCGTCCCCCAGGAGCTGGGTGAAACGGGGGGTGTCCTGGGGGGTGGAGATGATCAGGATGTCCCGGATGCCCGCCAGCAGCAGCACGCTCAGGGGGTAGTAGATCATCGGTTTGTCGTAGACCGGCAGGAGCTGCTTGGAAACGGCCAGGGTGGCGGGATGCAGGCGGGTGCCGGAGCCACCCGCCAGGATGATGCCCTTTCTGTGCATGGGAGAGATTCCTTTCGGAAAAGGGGCATTATAGCAAAGCGGTGTCTTTTCACTTGTGAGGTATGGCAGATGTGCTGCCCGGAAGCGCCTCCCACCCCGTCACTCCCGCGAGTGCCCCCCAGCCCGTCACTCCCGCGAAAGCGGGAGTCCATGGGGAGGTTCCGTGACTGGATTCCCGCATGCACGGGAATGACGAAGCCCCGCTCTCCGGCCTTCCTTGTCCGGCACGCCGCTCCGGGAAAACACCACCCCCGCGGCTGGGGTAAAATGCTGTCGCTCCCATTTTGGAATCTTCGATGCAGTCCCTGCTGATCATTCGTCTCTCCGCCATCGGCGACGTGGTGATGGCCTCGCCGCTGCCGGCCGTGTTCCGCGCCGCCTGGCCCGATGTGCGCATCACCTGGCTGGTGGAGCCCCAGGTGGCGGGGCTGGTGTCCCGGCATCCCCAGGTGGACCGGGTGGTGGTCTGGCCCAAGGCTCAGTGGCGATCCCTGTTCCGCCGCTTGCGGTGGATCCGTCTGGGGCGGGAGGTGGTCCGGTTTGTCCGGGAACTGCGGGCCGAGCCTTACGATATGGCGGTGGATCTGCAGGGGCTTTTGAAAAGCGGTCTGCTCACCCGCCTGTCGGGGGCGCGGGAGCGGGTGGGACTGGGGTCCCGGGAGGGCAGCGGGGTGTTCATGACCCGGGTGGTGCCCCGGGGTGGCGACCCCCGTCGCATCGGTTCGGAATACCGGTATCTGGCCCAGGCGCTGGGGCTTGAGCCGGGTGCCTTCTTCATGCAGGTGGGGCTGCGCCCGGAGGATGAGGCCGTGGGGTGCCAGGTGGCCGAGGCCCAGGGTGTTCGGGGCTATGTGGTGGGCTGTCCGTTCACCACCCGGCCACAGAAACACTGGGTGGAGGCCGCCTGGGCGGAACTGGCCCGGCGCATTCATCAGGCACTGGGACAGCCCATGGTGTTGTTGGGGGGGGGCGATGACAGGGAGGCCGCCGACCGGATTCAGGCCCTGGCCGGTGCGGCGGTGGACAACCGGGTGGGGCAGACCTCCCTGACCCAGGCGGCGGCCGTGATCCGCCGGGCCGGGCTGCTGGTGGGGGTGGACACGGGGCTGACCCACATGGGACCGGCCTTCGACGTCCCCACGGTGGCCCTGTTCGGGTCCACCTGTCCCTACCTGGACACCGGGCGGGACAACACAGTGGTGATCTACCACGACCTGCCCTGTGCCCCCTGCCGACGCAATCCCACTTGCGACGGGCGTTTTGATTGCCTGACGGGCATCTCGGTGGATGAAGTCATGACAGAGGTGGAGCGGTTGTTGCCGACAACGCCGATCAAGGAGTCGTCCTGATGCGTATCCTGCATGTGGAGACCGGCCGCCATCTTTATGGCGGCGCGCTGCAGGTCCGTTACCTGCTGGAAGGGCTGTCGGCCCGGGGGGTCGCCAATGTGCTGGTGTGCCCTTCGGGGGCGGCCATTGCCGGGGCCTCGGCGGCTTTTTGCGAGGCGGTCCATGAGGTGCCCATGGGAGGGGATCTGGATCTGGGCTTCGTGGGTCGCTTGAAGCGCGTGATCCGGGAGACCCGGCCGGATCTGGTGCATCTGCACAGTCGTCGCGGAGCTGATGTGCTGGGGGGGATCGCGGCCCGGCGGGTCGGGGTGCCGGTGGTGCTGTCCCGGCGGGTGGATAATCCGGAGCCGGCCCCGTGGGCGCGGTTGAAGTACCGTCTGTTCGACCGGGTCATCACCATCTCGGAAGCGATCCGGCAAGTGCTGCTGGCGGAAGGCGTGTCCCCTGAACGGGTGGTCTGCGTGCCCAGCGCGGTGGATATGAATGCCTGGCAGGGGGCGTGTGACCGGGAAGGGTTCCAGGCCGCCTGCGGCCTTGCGCCCGGTGAGCGGGCGGTGGGGGTGATTGCCCAGTTGATTACCCGCAAGGGGCATCGTCATCTGTTGACGGCGGCGCCGGCGATCCTGGCGGCCCATCCCGAGGTGCGGCTGCTGCTATTCGGTCAGGGGCCGCTGGAAGCCCAGCTCAGGGCGCGGATCGAGGACATGGGGCTGACGGGGCAGGTGCGTCTGATGGGGTTCCGGGATGACCTGGAACGCATCCTGCCCTGTCTGGATCTGGTGGTGCATCCGGCGGACATGGAGGGGCTGGGGGTCTCCCTGCTGCAGGCCGCCGCCGCGGGGGTGCCCCTGGTGGGGACCCGGGCGGGCGGCGTGCCCGAGATCATCGGCGATGACGAGGCCGGTGTGCTGGTGCCGCCGGGGGATGCCCCGGCCCTGGCACGGGCGGTGATTGATCTGCTGGGGGATCGGTCGGCCCTGCGGCGCCTGGGGGAGGCCGGTCGCCGTCGGGTGGCGGCGCGGTTCTCCGTGGAGGCCATGGTGGCCGGAAATCTGGCGGTCTATCAGGGACTGGTGCATGGATAAAGGCGCAATGGGAGAACCACGCCGACACTGGGGCTTCTGGCTGCTGCTGGGGTTGGCGGTCTATTTCACCCTCCATGTGATCATCCGCGCCACCGGGTCCGCGGTGCTGGAGCTGGACGAGGCCGAGCAGGTCATCGTGACCCAGTGGTGGCTGGCCGGGTATTCCGGGCAGCCCCCCCTCTATGCCTGGCTGCAGGCCGCGGCGTTCCGGGTGCTGGGCATGGACCTGTGGGCCCTGAGCCTGGTCAAGAACACCCTGCTGTTTCTCACCTGGCTGTTCGTGTTCCTCTCCGCCCGGCGTCTGTTGGGGGATGTCCGGCTGGCGGTGCTGGCCACCCTGTCCCTGTTCCTGATCCCCCAGGTGGCCTGGGAGTCCCAGCGGGATCTGACCCATTCGGTGATGGTGACCACGGTGGCGGCCGCATCCTTTTACGCGATGCTGCGTTGGCTGGACCGGCCCCATGTGGGGCATTACCTGCTGATCGGCCTGCTGTTCGGGCTGGGGGTGTTGTCCAAGTACAACTTTCTGGTGTTCGCCGCCGCCGCCGGGCTGGCCCTGCTGAGCTGTGCCCGGGGACGGTCCCTGCTGCTGCATCCGCGCATCCTGTGGAGCGCCCTGGTGGCGTTGCTGGTGATCCTGCCCCACGCCCTGTGGGTCTGGCACAGCCGGGATCTGGGCACTCAGTCCCTGGACAAGCTGGATTTCGGGGGTGGATTCTGGCCCTGGTCCGGGCTGGGCTCCCTGGTGCTGGCGGTACTGGGCTTCCTGGCATTGCTGTTGCTGGTCATGGGGGGGGTGTTCCGGCGGGATTTTTTCCGTGCCCTGCTCAAGCGCCGGGGCGGTCCGGCGGCCTTTCCCATCCACCGCTACCTCTGGATCCTGTTGGCTCTGCTGGTGCTGATGGCCCTGCTGGGGGTGTCCCACTTCAAGGACCGCTGGATGCTGCCCCTGCTGCTGGTCTTTCCCCTGTTCGTGTTCGCCATGATGGGCACGGCGGCCCTGAGCCGTGCCCGGGTGCGGGCGTATCTGTCGGTCTGTCTGCTGGTGCCCGTGCTGGTGCTGGTGGTGATGGCCTGGCGGGTGCAGACCTGGCCGGTGCTGGAGTCCCAGCATCGGCATGTCTACCCCTTTGACGAGCGGGTGAGCGAGATCCGGGATCTGGGCTTCAGCCAGGGTCTGATCGTGGGGGATCGGGCCTTTGTGGCGGGCAATCTGCGTTTTCGCCTGCCCCGGAGTCAGGCCGTGATCCCGGAGGTGAATCCCGGCGGACTGCGGTGCAGACCCGGTGATGATCTGCTGGTGGCCTGGGACGCGGACCGACAGCGGCAGATCCCCGGTCGGCTTGGGGACTGGCTCACGGCGGAACTGGGCCTGTCCACCGGGAACCTGATGCCCCGGTGGCTGGAATCCGGTGGGGGGGCAGGCCCGGTGATGGGCGTGGTGGTGCTGCCGGGGGCGCTGGAGGGGGACTGCCGGGTGAATCAATAGTATTTCGGTAATCCCCAGCTGCGCTTGTACTTGAAGCGCCGGTGGGTCCAGAAATACTGTTCCGGCGCCACCCGGATGGCCGCCTCGATGACGGCGTTGATGCGTCGGGCGTCCTGGGCCGGATCCTCTCCGGGGAAGTCTTCAAGGGGCTCGCCGATCACCAGCCGGTAGCCCTGTCGGCCGGGCAGGCGGTAGCCGAAGAAGGGGATGACCGGGGCGCCGCTGATCTTCGCCAGGCGGGCGGTGGCCGGATTGGTGGCGGCGGGGACACCGAAGAAGGGGACGATCACCGCGTTGCCGTTCTTGAAGGCCTGGTCCGGGGCGTACCACAGGGCCTGGCCCTGCTTCAGGACGCGGATGGCGTCCCGGGCCTGGTCGCGGCGGATGGCCCGCAGATAATGGGTCTGCCGGTTCTGCCGGAAGCAGTGTTCCATCACCGGATTTTCGTGGGGGCGGTACATCACGGCAAAGTCCTGATGGGCGCAGAGCAGGCGTCCCGCCAGCTCCAGGGTGGTGAAGTGGGCCGACAGCAGCAGTGCCCCCTTGCCTTTTTCCAGTGTCCGTTGCAGGTGTTCCAGTCCCTCGATCCGGGCCAGTCCCTCAAGCGCCCGGTCGCTGCCCCACCAGCTCAGGGGGGTCTCGAAGATGCCCGCGCCCATGGCGCGAAAATGGGCCTTGACCAGGGCCTTTTGCGCAGCCGGCTCCAGCTCGGGAAAACATAGCCCGATATTGACCTCGGCGATCCGCCGCCGACGCCGGGCCAGCGGGTAGAGCAGGGCGCCCAGGGTCTCGCCGGTCCGGATCTGCCAGTGCCAGGGCAGCACCCGGACCAGGGTGCGGAACAGGGCCACGCCCAGCCACATGGGCCAGTGGACGGGATGGTACGGGTGGGTGGGGGGCTGTTTTCGGGCCATGGGGATGTTTGCGGAGGGCGGGTTGCGGATTGTAGCAAATGGGTTCGTGTCCGCAGGGCGATGGACCGACCCATGGTAAGATCCCTCCCCGGTTTCCTCTGCAAGGTAGTCAAGCCGTGAATCTGCACATGCCCGCCTTTGAACAGGCCCGGATCATGGTGGTGGGTGATCTCATGCTGGATCGCTACTGGTCCGGGGCCACCGCCCGCATCTCCCCCGAGGCCCCGGTGCCCGTGGTTCACGTGAACGAGGTCGAGGAACGTCCCGGCGGGGCGGCCAACGTGGCCGTCAACCTGGCCCGGCTGGGGGTGCAGACCCGGCTGCTGGGCATTGTGGGCGAGGACGAGGCCGGCCATGCCCTGGAAGGGCTCCTGGCCCAGGCCCGGGTGAGCTGTGATTTCGCCCGCTCGTCCCGGGCGACCACCATCACCAAGCTGCGGGTCCTGAGCCGCCATCAGCAGTTGTTGCGCCTGGATTTCGAACAGTCCCTGGAGGCCGCGGATACCGCGTCCCTGCCGGATCGCCTGGCGGGGCATCTGGACGGGCAGGCGGTGGTGGTGCTGTCGGATTACGGCAAGGGGACCCTGACCGAGGTGGCGCGCATGATCCGCACGGCCCGTGAGGCCCGGGTGCCGGTGCTGGTGGATCCCAAGGGGCGTGATTTCGAGCGCTACCGGGGCGCCACCCTGCTCACCCCCAACCTGGCCGAGTTTGAGGCCGTGGTGGGATCTTGTCCCCGTGACGATCTGCTGGTCAGTCGGGGTGAACGGTTGCGGATGGATCTGGATCTGGAGGCCCTGCTCATCACCCTGAGCGAGCGGGGCATGCTGCTGCTGCGGGCGGGACGGGACCCTTTGCACCTGCCCACCCGCGCCCGGGAGGTCTATGACGTGACCGGGGCGGGGGATACGGTGATCGCGGTGATCGCGGCGGCCCTGGGGGCCGGACAGGATCTGGCCCAGGCGGCGGCCCTGGCCAATCTGGCGGCGGGCATCGTGGTGGGCAAGCTGGGCACCGGCTGCGTGACCCCGGCGGAGCTGCGGGCGGCGGTCAGGGGGCATCAGGGAGGCTGGAGCAGCCTGCTGTCGGAGGCGGACCTGCTGCTGGCGGTGCAGGAGGCCCGGGCCCAGGGGGAGCGGGTGGTGATGACCAACGGGTGCTTCGACATCCTCCATGCGGGACATGTGGCCTATCTGGAACAGGCCCGGCGTCTGGGGGATCGTCTCATCGTGGCGGTGAATGATGACGCCTCTGTGCGCCGTCTCAAGGGCCATGGGCGGCCGGTGAACGGTCTGGAGCGACGCATGGCGGTGCTGGCGGGGCTGGCCTCGGTGGACTGGGTGGTGCCGTTCCGGGAGGATACGCCGGAGCGACTGATCCGGGCCGTGTCGCCGGACGTGCTGGTGAAGGGCGGGGACTACCGGCCCGAGGAGATCGTGGGCGGTGACCATGTCCGTGCCCTGGGCGGCCGGGTGGAAGTGCTGCCGTTCCTGGATGGGGTGTCCACCACCCGGGTCATCGACCGGATCCGGGGCACCTGACGACCCTCTGACCGGCATGCGCGTACTCTATTCCCTGATCCTCTATCTCATCACGCCGCTGGTGCTGGCGCGGTTGCTCCTGCGCAGCCGCGCCAATCCGGATTATCGTCACCGCTGGGGGGAGCGCCTGGGCTGGGCGCCCCGCCTGCCGGATCGGCCCCGGCTCTGGGTGCACGCGGTCTCGGTGGGGGAGGTGGCGGCCGCCGCAGTGCTGGTGGCGGGGCTGAGGCGGCGGTTCCCCGGGCATGCCATCCTGATCACCACCACCACCCCCACCGGTTCCGCCGAGGTGATCCGTCGTTTCGGGAACTCGGTGGAACACTGTTATCTGCCCTATGACCTGCCCGATGGGGTGGCCCGCTTTCTGGCGCGGGCGCGTCCCGAGCGGCTGCTGGTGATGGAGACCGAGCTGTGGCCCAACCTGTATCGGGCCTGTGCCCGCCGGGGCATCCCGGTGATGGTGGTCAATGCCCGCCTGTCGGCCCGTTCTGCCCGTGGCTATGCCCGCATCCGGCCCCTGGTCCGGCAGACCCTGGCTCAGGTGTCCGGGATCGCGGCCCGGGGGGAGGAGGATGCCCGCCGTTTTCTGGCCCTGGGTGCCCGGCCCGATCAGGTGCGGGTGAGCGGCAACATCAAGTATGACCTGACCCTGTCCGATGACCTGATCCAGGCCGCGGCGACGTTGCGCGCGCAGGTGGGCGAGCGGCCGGTGTGGATTGCCGCCAGTACCCATGCGGGGGAGGACGAACAGGTGCTGGCGGCGCACCGGCACCTGCTGTCCCGGTGGCCCGGGGCCCTGCTGATCCTGGTGCCCCGCCATCCGGAGCGTTTCGATGCCGTGACGGCCCTGTGCCGGGCGCAGGGCTTCACCGTGATGCATCGCAGTGCCGGCCTGCCGCCCAAGGTCGGGGATGCCGTGTGGCTGGGGGATACCATGGGAGAGCTGATGCAGCTCTACGGAGTGGCCTCGGTGGCCTTCGTGGGGGGCAGCCTGGTGCCCACCGGCGGGCACAATCCACTGGAGCCGGCCGCCCATGGGGTGGTGGTGGTGACCGGTCCGCAGGTATTCAATTTCACCGAGGTCTACCAGGCTCTGGAGCGGGCCGGGGGCATGTGCCGGGTGGTGGATGCCGATGGGCTGGCGGAGGCGGTATCGGCCCTGTGGGCGGACCCGTCGGCCCGCCGTGCCATGACAACGGCGGCCCGACGGGTGCTGGATGAAAACCGGGGTGCGGTGGAGCGGGTGCTGGACTGGGTGGAACAGGCCTCTTGAAGGCCGGCTCGGCTTAACGGATCAGGTTCAGGATTTCCTTGAACTTCGGATGGCGTGAGTCCCCCAGCCATTCGAACAGCACCGACTCGAAATTGGTGATGATCACTCCGGACCGGGCCATGCGGGCCAGGGCATTGGCCTTGTTGCGTGGGTCCCGGGAGCAGACGGCATCTTCCACCACGAAGACCTGGAATCCGGTCTCCACCAGCAGCAGGGCGGTCTGCAGCACGCAGACATGGGACTCCATGCCGCATATCACCACCTGGGGTCGCCCGGCACGTTGCAAGGCGCCCATGATGCCCTCGTCGCGGCAACAGGAGAAGGTGGTCTTCTCCAGCACCTGGACCACTTCCGGCAGCATGCCCTGAATCTCACCGGCGGTATGCCCGATACCCTGTGGGTACTGTTCGGTCACCGTGACCGGGATACCCAGCACGCCGGCCCCCTGGGCCAGGCTGCCGGCCCGCCGATAGACCTCAAGGCGGGTGTCGGCGTCCATGGCCACGGCCAGCCTCGCCTGGATGTCCACCACCAGGAGCTGGCTGTGGCCCGCGCTGCAAAGGGGGGAGGGATGGGCAGGTTTCATCACCGGTCCAGCCAGGTGTTGATGGCGAGCAGGTCATCCTCGCTCAGGGTGCCCGCGGCCTGCTTCAGGCGCAGGGTGTCCAGCAGATAGGCATAGCGGGATTCGGCATAATCCCGCTCGGCCCGGAACACCTGACGCAGTTCCAGCAGCACGTCTACGGCGGTACGGGTGCCCACCTCGAACCCGGCTTCGGCGGCCTCGAAGGAGGCGCGGGTGGATTCCAGGGCCTGTTCCAGGGCGTTGACCCTTGAGATGCCGGCGTTCACCGACAGGAAGGCGCTGCGGGCCTGGCGTACGGTCTGGCGTTCGGTCAGCTCCAGTTCCTCCCTGGCGGCATCAAAGCTTTCCCGGGCCTCGCGGGTGAGGGAGGTGGTGCGGCCGCCGGTGTAGATGGGCACCCTCAGCTGGATGCCCACCTGGGCGTCGCGGGTGTCGAGGAAGTTGCTGGCCAGCTGTCCGCCGGGGGCATTGTGAAAATCCCGGTCGGTGTAGCTGGCCGAAAGACCCACGGTGGGGTAATGACCGGCCCGCTGGCGCTTGATTTCCTCGGCGGCCACTTCGGTGCCGAAGCGGCGGGCGATCAGGGCCAGGTTGGCCTCCAGGGCCGTCTGTACCCACTGATCCATGTTGCCCGGCTCCGGCGAGACCAGGGGCATGCGTTCCGACAGCAGGGCCAGCTGATCATGGAACTGTCCGGTGATCACCATCAGTTCCTCGCCGGCCAGGTCCAGGCGGTTGAGGGCGGCGATTTCCTCGGCCACGGCCAGGTCGAACTGGGCCTGTGCTTCCTTGACGTCGGTGATGGCGATCAGGCCCACCTCGAAACGGCGTTCCACCTGCTCAAGCTGGCGGCCGATGGCTTCCTTTTCCGCCCGGGCGAAGGAGAGGTTGTCCTGGGCTGCCAGCACGTCGAAGTAGGCCTCCGCCACCCGCAGGATCAGGCCCTGCCGGGTGGCGTCGCGTACCGCGGTGGCCTGGGCGATGCCCAGGTCGGCCTGCCGCAGGGCCACGTAGTTGCGATGGTCATAGAGGGTCTGGTCCAGGGACAGCTCGAAGCTGCTGGTCTGGTAATCGAAGGAATTGCCGCCCCGGTCGGTATCCGTATAGGCGTAGGCGGCGGTACCTTCGATCTGCGGCAGCAGTACCGACCTGGCCTGGGGACGCTGTTCCAGGGCCGCCCGGTATCTGGCCTCGGCGGCGCGGAGTTCCGCGTCACGCTCCAGGGCTGTACGGTATACCTGTACGAGGTCGGTGGCCTGGAGAGGGGCGGTTGCTACTGTGAGTCCGACGAGGGCGGCGGCCAGCAGGGTCTTGGGAAAACGGCTCATTGGGTGTCTCCGGCCCGCGCGGGCAAGAAGGAAATATTCCATCAGTGAATCCTGATTATCCTACCGGGAACCGGAAAAAAATGCATAGGGGAAACGCTGAATAATCCCCGTTTCATTTCCGCCACTCCCATCGCCCCCGTCACTCCCGCGAAAGCGGGAGCCCAGGCTCAGCGGCGACACTGGATTCCCGCTTTCGCGGGAATGACGTGTTCAGGACATCCCCGGGTGATCCGCCGGGACATCAGTAGCAGGGCAGGGTCGGGTCCACCTGGCGTGACCAGGCGTCGATTCCGCCATCGAGGTTGATGATGCGGGTGAAGCCCTGTCGCTCCAGAATCATGCCCGCCTGCCGGCTGCGGATGCCGTGATGACAGATCATCACCAGTTCCGTGTCCGGCGGGATGTCTTCGACCAGGGTCCCGAGCCGGCCCAGGGGGACCCGTCGCGAGCCCGGGATGTGGGCGATGTCGTATTCCCAGGATTCGCGCACATCGATCAGTTGCGGGGCATTGTCCCCGGCCTGATCCAGGTACGCCTTGAGTTGCGGGGCGGAAAGATGTTGCATGCCTGGCCCGTCGGAAAAGGGGATGTCCATGGGACGACCGGGCGAGATCGCGTCCGCCCGGTCGCCCCGGTCCTGGTCAGAAGACGAAGTGCGGCCTGGGCTCGAAGCCCGTCAGGGGCTTGAGGCTGGTCTCGAACAGGGTGTGGCGGATGAACTCGTTCTCCCCCTGGCGCATGACCAGCATGGCCTCCATCACCGGCGCCTCCCCCACCACGACGAAAAGCCGGCCGCCGGGACTGAGCTGGCGTTCGAAGCAGTCCCGGTACCGGGCCATGGAAGCGGTGACGGCGATGACATTGTAGCGATCCCGTTGCCCGGTCCAGCCTTCGGCGGCATTGCCGGTTTCCAGGTGGGCATTGGTGATGCCGGCCTTGTCCAGATGTTTTTTCGCGGCACGGGTGAAGGTCTTGTGGATGTCGATGCTGTCCACCTGGCCGCCCAGGCGGGCCAGGCAGGCGGTCAGGTAGCCGGAGCCGGTGCCGATCTCCAGGATGACATCCTGGGGCTGGATGTCCAGGGCCTGGAGGAGACGCCCTTCCACGGTGGGGCGCATCATGGACTCCCCCTGTCCCAGGGGAATTTCCAGGTCCGCGTAGGCCAGTTTGGCGTGAGCCCGGGGCACGAACAGTTCCCGGGGGACGTTCTCCATCACATCCAGTACCTTGGGGTCCAGCACGTCCCAGGGACGGACCTGCTGTTCAACCATATTGAAGCGAGCTTGATCCAGGTTCATGGTGGTTATCTGCCGTCTTGTGATTGTTATGGGAGTCCCGGGTTTGCCCGGTCTCGTGCTTTATCCGACTCTGTAGAGTAGCCGCAAAGCTGGCGGCGGGCTGCCGTTGGATCGGCGGGATGAAAAGATTAAGTCTTCGCTAATGCTCCGGCAAGTCCTTGATGATCTTGAGCAACGCACAATGATACCGGTCCTGGCCGGTCCAATGCAGCATCGGGTTTGTGGCATTCTGCAGTGTAATGATCCGTGGCGACACCCCAGGAGGACATCATGTTTGAAGCCGCTGAACTTGGCCGGAGTCTGTCCAGGGAGGCCTACCGTGCTGCGGTGCCTGAGCTGCGCGCGGAGTTGCTGGAGGCCCAGCGTCGGCTCAGGGATACCGACACCGCCGTGATCGTGATCGTGGAAGGGGTGGACGGGGTGGGCCGGGGAGAGGTGGTCAATCGCCTCAACGTCTGGCTGGACACCCGCGGGGTGGAAACCCACGCCTTCTGGGAAGCCACCAGTGATCAGCAGGCGCGGCCCCGATTGTGGCGCTATTGGCAGGCCATGCCGGCGCGGGGGAGCATCGGCATCTTCTTCGGTGCCTGGTATTCGGAACCCATCCGCCGGCATATTCGGGATGAATGGGATGAGGCGCGGTTGCATGAATCCTTGAGCCGCATCCGTGATTTCGAGAACATGCTGGCGGTCGACGGGGCGTTGATCGTCAAATTCTGGTTCCATCTGACCCGTGACGAACAGAAGACCCGCCTGAAACAGCGCCTCAAGGACCCCGCCAGCCGCTGGTATCGCCTGCCCAGGGGCAAGGAGCAGGCGACCCATTATCGTCGGCTGGTGGAGACCGGCGAACGGGTGATCCGCGAAACGGACAGCGGTCTGGCCCCCTGGTATCTCATTGAGGCCACGGATCGGCGCTATCGGGATCTGACGGTGGGGCGCACCCTGCTGGATGCCATCCGCGAGCGACTGGAACTGGCGGCTTCACCGAGCCTGCCTGTCACCGTTTCCCATGCCCCCAGCCTGCCGCCGGAAGACAGTGCCCGCATCACGGTGCTGGACCATCTCGACCTGACCCAGGCGCTGGATAAATCGGTTTACAAGGAGCGGCTGTCCCTGGCCCAGGCCCGGTTGCGGGACCTGGCCTGGCGTGCCAAGGACCGGGGGGTGGCCACGGTGCTGGTGTTCGAGGGCTGGGATGCCGCCGGCAAGGGCGGGGCGATCCGGCGGCTGACCGCCGGCATCGACGCCCGGCTCTACCAGGTGGTGGCGGTGGCGGCCCCCACGGACGAGGAGCGGGCTCATCACTATCTGTGGCGCTTCTGGCGTCATGTGCCGCCCCGTGGGCGCATGACGGTGTTCGACCGTTCCTGGTATGGCCGGGTGCTGGTGGAACGGGTGGAGGGATTTGCCCCCGAGGATTGCTGGCGCCGTGCCTATCATGAAATCAATGATTTCGAGGAGCAGCTGGCCGGGCATGGCATCGTGCTGTTGAAGTTCTGGCTGCACATCAGCGAAAAGGAACAGCTGGCCCGCTTCAAGGAGCGGGAAGACGTGGCCTACAAGCAGCACAAGATCACCGATGAGGACTGGCGCAATCGCCAGCAGTGGGAGGCCTACAAGGCGGCGGTGAATGAAATGGTGATTCGTACCAGCACGGAGTTTGCGCCCTGGACGCTGGTGCCCGCCAATGACAAGCGCTACGGACGGGTGGCCGTGCTGGAGACCGTGTGTCGGCGGCTGGAAGAGGCGTTGCGTCGGCAGGGACCCGTGTAGTCGCTTCCGGGAACGCAAAAGACTCGGCCTTGGTTGCAAACCGCCGTCGCCTGCTATAGCTTGGACGATCACGAGGCTAGGGGTGCCCGCCGACAGGGGTCGGGCTGAGAAACACCCTTGGAACCTGAACCGGATCATACCGGCGGAGGGAAGCTTCGGATGGGCGTCCTCGCCTTCCGTCTCCCCCGCCTTTACGCGAGGTAGACAGCATGAGTGCCATCCCCCAGGACTTTGTCCGCAAGACCGCCCAGGTCTCCGAAGCGATTACCCGTCCCTTCCCCGGCTCCAGCAAGATCCATGTCACCGGTTCCCGCCCCGATATCCGGGTGCCCATGCGGGAGATCGCCCTGGCTCCCACCCGGATGGGGGAGGGGGTCGAGAACAATCCCTCCATCACGGTTTACGATACCTCCGGCCCCTACAGTGACCCCGCGGTGAAGATCGACCTGATGCAGGGCCTGCCCAGTGTGCGCGGGGCCTGGATCGAGGAGCGTGGGGATACCGAGGTATTGTCCGGCCCCAGTTCCCGTTATGGCCAGGCCCGCGCCGAGGATCCCGGGTTGGCCCATTTGCGCTTTGCGCATATCCGCGCCCCCCGACGTGCCCGGCCCGGCCATACCATCACCCAGATGCACTATGCCCGCCGGGGTATCGTCACCCCGGAGATGGAGTTCGTGGCCATTCGGGAAAACTGCCGCCTGCAGGAGATGCGCGAGGATCCCCGTTACGCCGCCCTGCTGCGCCAGCATCCCGGTCAGCCCATGGGGGCGAACATCCCGGATCTCATCACACCGGAATTCGTCCGTGACGAAGTGGCCGCCGGCCGGGCGGTGATTCCCGCCAACATCAACCATCCGGAGCTGGAGCCCATGATCATTGGGCGCAATTTCCGGGTGAAGATCAACACCAACATCGGCAATTCCTCCCTCACCTCCAGTATCGAGGAAGAGGTGGAGAAGCTGGTGTGGTCCTGCCGCTGGGGCGGCGATACCCTGATGGACCTGTCCACCGGCAAGCACATTCACGAGACCCGGGAATGGGTGCTGCGCAACAGCCCGGTGCCCATTGGCACCGTACCCATCTACCAGGCCCTGGAGAAGGTGGATGGCAAGGCGGAGGCACTGACCTGGGAACTGTTCCGGGATACCCTGATCGAGCAGGCGGAGCAGGGGGTGGACTACTTCACCATCCACGCCGGGGTGCTGCTGCGCTACGTTCCCCTGACCGCCGACCGGCTCACCGGCATCGTCTCCCGGGGCGGTTCCATCATGGCCAAGTGGTGTCTGGCCCATCACCAGGAAAACTTCCTCTACACCCATTTCCGCGAGATCTGCGAGATCATGCAGGCCTATGACGTGGCCTTCTCCCTGGGTGACGGTCTGCGTCCCGGCAGTCTGGCGGATGCCAACGACGCCGCCCAGTTCGCCGAACTGGAGACCCTGGGCGAGCTGACCAAGGTGGCCTGGGAGCACGACGTGCAGGTGATGATCGAAGGCCCCGGCCATGTGCCCCTGCACAAGGTGAAGGAGAACGTGGACAAGGAGCTGGTGGACTGCTTCGAGGCCCCCTTCTATACCCTGGGGCCACTGGTGACGGACATTGCCCCCGCCTACGACCACATCACCTCCGGCATCGGGGCGGCCAACATCGGCTGGTATGGCACCGCCATGCTCTGTTATGTGACCCCCAAGGAGCATCTGGGGCTGCCCAACAAGGCGGATGTGCGCGACGGCATCATCACCTATCGTATCGCCGCCCACGCGGCGGACCTGGCCAAGGGGTTCCCCGGTGCCCAGGTGCGTGACAATGCCCTGTCCAAGGCCCGGTTCGAGTTCCGCTGGGAGGATCAGTTCAACCTGTCCCTGGATCCGGAACGGGCGCGGGATTTCCACGACGAGACCCTGCCCAAGGAGGCCCACAAGGTGGCCCATTTCTGTTCCATGTGTGGCCCCCACTTCTGTTCCATGAAGATCACCCAGGATGTGCGTGAATACGCCGCCCGGCAGGGCGTGTCGGCGGAAGAGGGGCTGGACCAGGGGATGCGGGAGAAGGCCCAGGAGTTCGTCAAGGGTGGCGTTCGGGTCTATCGGGAGGTCTGAGTTTCCGGTGTCCGTCTTCTAGCGCGGAGGTGGTCGGTATCGATAGGCCCTGGCCCTGCGCCAGGGCGATGACGGCCTGATGCCGGCCGCCCTCAGCATCTGTTCAAGGTCTGCTCCCAGCCTGCCCAGCTCCTGGCGATAGGCGATGAGCCCGTCCAGCAGATCCGCGGCCAGCGAAGGCCGGGTCTGCAGTGTCAGGTCATCATGGTCAGCCGGATCAATCTGCATCTGTGGTGCGCTCCCGGTGGTGGGTATGATGGTTCCCAAGCCGTCCTGGATGAGCCGCCTGCTGCATCTGCCCTGCCGTCCGGCAAGGATTTCTCATGCCTTTTGTTGGGATGTTCATGTCTTTTGTTTAGTCGAATGACCGCCATCTTGCCAGTTCCGAGGCGGAAGGGGAGGCTCATGAGGCCTTGCCGCTTGATTGGAATCGTGTTTTCCACGATACAATCCCGTAGTCATGGCCCGGTATTGAAGATGATGCAGGCTTGATGATTCCGATCTCATAATCTGAGTTTTCTGCAGACTTATTCTTGAAAATCCTGGTCAAAGGCCCGGGGGGAACAGCAAGTCATGGCGGAAAAGGCGCGGCTGAAGCAGGAAAATCTCTGGCTCAGGGAGCGTCTGGAAACGCTTCTGGAGGCGGCCCGCGATAATGAACGCAAGCTTGACCGGCTGACCGCCCTGGAAATGCGCCTGCTGACCGCCGATGGCCTGGTGGGTATCCTGACCCTTTTACTGGAAGATTTCCCCCGCGAATATGGGCTGGATCATGTGGGCCTGGCGCTCCACGATCCCGATGGACTCATCTCCGGCATCCTCGATATCGCTTCCTGCCCCCGTGAGACCTGGTCGCTGAAGCTGTTATCCGCCGCCGAGGGTCTGGACAGGCTGGAAGAACTCTACCTGGGAGAGTACGCCTCCTGCCCCGAACCCTGGTGTTTCGAGGGCGGCGAAGCGCTTGGCAGTGTTGCGGTGCTGCCGGTTCAGCGGACGGGACGGTATCTCGGGGTGCTGGCTCTGGGCAGTCGTTGCGCCGTGCGTTACCGGGAAGGCATGGATACCTATCTGCTCCGGCGACTGGCGGCAATGGTGGCCATCTGCATAGAGAACGCCCTTGCCGCCTGGCGCCTGCGCGAGCTGGGTGTGACCGATGCCCTCACCGGGGTTCGCAATCGCCGGTTTTTTGACCTGCGTCTTCGCGAGGAGATGATCAGGGTGGTGCGTGAGCGGCAGAGCCTGGCCTGTCTGTTCGTGGATATCGACCATTTCAAGGCCGTGAACGATCGTTACGGTCACGGGGTCGGGGACCAGGTCATCGCGACGGTGGCGGATCGTCTGGGACGGCATCTGCGCGGTTCCGATCTGTTGGCCCGGTATGGCGGCGAGGAATTCGTCATGCTTTTGCCGGGCCTGGATCGCAGGGAGGTGCGTGTCGTTGCCGAGCGGGTCCGGCAGGTGGTATGCGGTGGGGCGGTGGAGGTGGACGGATACGCCCTGCCGGTGACCGTTTCCATCGGTGCCGCCCACTGGCCGGCCCAGAGACTGGCGATGCAGCCGATGGATGCGGCGGCCCGGGATCTGCTTCGGGAGGCTGACGATGCCCTGTTGCTGGCCAAGGAGGGTGGTCGTAACCGGGTGGTGATGGCGGGACTGCCGCCCCCGGACGGCATGTCCCTGGAGTTGTTGCCGCTGGGCCTGTGAAGACCCTATTCCGCCTCCCCGAACTTGTCATTGATCAGGCCTTCCAGGGCCTTGAGGGCAGCTTCGGCATCGTCGCCCTCGGCGATCAGGCGTACCGTGCTGCCCTTGCTGGCTGCCAGCATCATGATGCCCATGATGCTCTTGCCGTTGACCTTCCGGTTGCCTTTTTCCACTTCCAGGCTGGCATCGAAGCCGCTGGCCAGATTGACGAACTTGGCGGCGGCCCGTGCGTGCATGCCCAGACGGTTGGTGATGGTGAGTTCGCGGGTGGGCATTTTAACTGTGGGTCTCGCAAAGGAGGATGCCGTCATGGCCACCGCTGATGGCCTTGTTGACGAGTTCGTGCAGGCGCAGGGAGGGGTAGTTGAGGACACGGACCAGCATGGGCAGATTCACCCCGGCAATGACCTGGACCTTGGGCTGCTGGAGCAGGCGGTTGGCGATGTTGCTGGGGGTGGAGCCGTACATGTCCGTCAGGACCAGCACGCCGTCCCCCTGGTTCAGGCGCTGGTAGAGGTCCAGCGCCCGGTCCAGCAGGAGGTCCGGATCTCCCGCCTGGGACACCGCCAGACAGCGGGTTTCCAGAGGAATGGTGCCCATCATGGATCTTGCCGTGCTCAGCAGGTCCTCGCCAATTTGATTGTGAGTGATCAGGAGGAGTCCGACGGACATGGATGCATACCGTTCTGGTTCAGGTGAGTTCTCGGTGACGGGTGGTCACGCCGTCGCCTCTGAGTTCACGGAAGTGACGGGCCAGTCTTTCCGTCAGGTAAACGGATCTGTGACGCCCGCCGGTACAGCCGATGGATACGGTCAGATAGCTGCGATTGTCGTCTTCAAACCGGGGTATCCAGGTGGTGAGGAAGTCACGCAGCGAGTTGAACATCTCCGCCACCATCGGTTCATTGTCAAGAAATCGGATCACGGCGGGGTCTTTCCCCGTGAAGACCGATAATCCCGGTTGCCAGTGTGGATTTGGCAGACAGCGTACATCGAATACGAAATCCGAGTCTACCGGCGAGCCGAACTTGAAGCCGAACGACTGTATCAGTAGTGAAAGTCCCTTCAGGCTGGCTTGCTGGACCCGTTCCCGGATCGACTGGCTGAGCTGATGTACATTGGTGCGCGTGGTGTCGATGGACAGATCGGCCCGGTCAGCGATGGCCGCCAGCAGGTCACGCTCCAGGTTGATGGCCTCCATCAGCGGGATGCCCTTGCGTGCAAGGGGGTGGCGGCGACGAGTCTCGCTGAAGCGGCGCAGCAGGGTTTCCAGCTCCGCGTACAGGAAGATGATCTGAAGTTCCACGCCCATGGCACGGATTTCGTTGACGATGCGGCCGAACTGGTCCAGGGTTTCGATACCGCTTCGGGCATCGATGCCCACCGCGGCCTCGCTGTAGCCGGTCTGGGTGGACTGGCGCAGCTGGCTGACCACCGCCGGCAACAGTTCCAGATGGATGTTGTCGATGCAGTAGTATCCCGCGTCTTCCAGGGCATGCAGGGCAACGGTCTTGCCCGAGCCGGAGAGTCCGCTGACGATGATGAGTTTCATGGGTCGATCTGCATCTGACGCCGCTGGCGGGCGGAAAGGTCGTCGGCGGCAAAGTAGCCGCGCAGGCGCAGCAGGTGGTTGCGTACCGCTGCCTCCACCATGACCGCGAGGTTGCGGCCGGAGGCCACCGGCAGGGTGATGACCGGAACCTGCAGGCCCAGCACGACCCGCGTGCACCGTCCGCCGTGGAGACGGTCGATGTCGGCTGCCGTCACGTCCACCTGATCCTTGAGATCGATGATCAGGCGCAGGTATTTGCTGGTCTTGATGGCACTGTCACCGTACATGGCCCGAATGTTCAGGACACCCAGTCCCCTGACCTCCAGGAAGTTTTCCAGTACCTGCGGACAGGTTCCCCGCAGGATGTCCGGAGCGATGCGTGCAAATTCCGGAGCATCGTCTGCAATCAGACGGTGTCCCCGGGTGATGAGTTCCAGCGCCAGCTCGCTCTTGCCCACCGCGCTCTCTCCCGTCAGCAGTACTCCGATTCCCAGCACCTCCATGAAAACGCCGTGCAGGGTCACGGTTTCTGCCAGTTTGTCGCTGAAGAAGTAGCGCAGGATATTGATGACTTCGTGACTGTGGAGCGTCGTGGTCAGCAGGGGTACGTCCTGGGCATCCGCGAGGGTGCAGAGTTCGGGCTGTGCCGCCAGGCCATCGGTTACGACGAGCATGGCGGAGTCACCGCTGACAAGTTGTTCCAGGATGTCCCGCTGTGAGTTCTTGCGCAGGTTCCACAGGTAGCGCATCTCGTCCGGCCCCAATACCTGGATCTGGTTGGGGTGGATGATGTTCAGGTGGCCCACCAGTGATGGACTGCCATGGGGGGTGGCTAGGTGCGCGATGTGGCGCGCCCCTCCGCGATGACCGGCCACCCAGCTCAGTGCCAGGCGTTCTTCCATGGCCTCGACGACATGACGGACGCTGAGGGATTCCGTGGTCACGGCTGTTCGGGGGTTTCGGTATCCCAGTGGTGTACCAGCGCCAGCAGGTCTTCCGGTTCCCGGGCGCCGCGCAGGCGGGCCAGCGTCTCCGGGTCGGAGAACATGCGGGCCAGCAGTGCCAGGATCTGCAGATGTTCGTCGGTACATTCTGCCGGGACCACGAGGGCGAAGAGAATGTCCACGGGTTCGCTGTCGGGGGCGTCGTAGTCCACGCCCCTGTCCAGCTTGAGCAGGGCGGCGCAGGCCTGGTCCGCCCCAGCCAGCCGGCCATGGGGAATGGCGACGCCATGCCCCAGACCGGTGCTGCCCAGGCGTTCCCGGGCCAGCAGGCTGTCGAAGATCTCTCCCTGGGTCAGCCTGGGCAGATGGCCCGAGAGCATCTCGCCCAGCATTTCCAGAGCACGTTTCTTGCTGCTGACGTCCGGCAGGCAGTTGACGCGCTCCGGGGCGAGAAGATCACCGATGTTCATGGTTGTCTCACTCGATGTGGTTACGGTGGGAGCCTTCCGCTCGGTGATGGTCCTTGAGCTTTTCCTTGTGCTTGACCACCTGACGGTCCAGTTTGTCCACCAGGGCGTCAATGGCTGCGTACATGTCGGCATGGGTGGCGTCGGCGAAGATGGTGTTGCCGCTGACCAGCATGTTGGCTTCCGCCTTCTGCTGCAGTTTCTCCACGGTCAGGACCACATGCACGTCGATGACGTTGTCGAAGTGGCGCTCCAGGCGCTGGAACTTGTCATTGACATAGTCGCGCAGGGCGTCGGTCAGGTCCACGTGATGACCGGTGAGGTTGATCTGCATGAGGTAACTCCTTGGTTAGGATGTGAATGTGAGGCCTTGGGAAGTCAGACGAGGCGCTTGCGTTCGTTGGATGGCGGGATTGCCATGGCCTCGCGATACTTGGCAACGGTGCGCCTCGCTACCTGGATGCCCCGATCCACCAGGATCTGGGCAATCTTGCTGTCACTCAGTGGTTTGCCCTGGGGTTCTTCGGCGATGAGCTTGCGAATCATGGCGCGTATTGCCGTGGCGGAGCATTCGCCGCCGTCGGCCGTTCCCACATGGCTGGAGAAGAAATATTTGAATTCGAAAATCCCCCGGGGGGTGTGCATGTATTTCTGGGTGGTGACGCGGGAGATGGTGGATTCATGCATCTCCAGTTGTTCGGCGATGTCTCGCAGCACCAGGGGTTTCATGCCCTCGTCACCGAGTTCCAGAAAGGCGCGCTGGTGTTCCACGATGGCGGTGCCCACCCTGAGCAGGGTCTCGTTGCGGCTTTGCAGGCTCTTGATGAACCAGCGGGCCTCCTGCAGGCTGTTGCGCAGGTAAACGTTGTCCTGGCTGGTGTCGGCCCGTCGCACGAAACTGGCATAAAGAGGATTCACCCTGAGCCGGGGAGCCACCTCCGGGTTCAGCTCGACCTGCCAGCATCCCTCGCGCTTGCGCACGAAGACATCGGGAATGATGTATTCCGGTGAACTGGAACTGATCAGGGTGCCTGGGCGGGGATTCAGGGTCTGTATCAGGGTGATCACCGCCTGAAGTTCCCCGTCGGCCAGACCCAGTCGGCGCTGCACACCCTTGAAGTCGCGGGTGCCCAGGGCTTCCAGATGATCGCGCACCAGGGTCCTGGCTTCGGCCAGCCAGGGGGTGTCCGGCGAGAACTGTTCCAGTTGCAGCAGCAGGCATTCCGAGAGGTCGCGGGCACCCACGCCCACGGGATCCAGGTGCTGGACCATGCGCAGCACGGCTTCCACCTCGTCCAGTTCCAGCTCCAGTTCCTGGTCCTGGGCCAGTCCCGCGTGGATCTGCTCGATGGGTTCCCCCAGATAGCCATCATCGTTGATGGCATCGATGATGGTCATGGCGATCACCTGGTCCCTTTCGCTCAGGGGAGACAGGTTGATCTGCCAGAGCAGGTGATCACGCAGGTCCTCACCGGGGGCGCTCTGGTTCTCGAACAGGTCGCGACCGTCGTTGTCCGGCTGGCCGCCGCCGGCAGTCGGCATGTCGTAGAGGTCTTCCCAGTTGCTGTCCACGGGCAGTTCCTCGGGAATGTTCTCCGAGGGTTCGGCCGGACCGTCCATGTCTGCCGTGTCCACCGTGTTCTCGTTGTCCCGGGTAGTGGCGGATTCCTTGTCAACGCTGTTCGGGCCACTGTCCATGCCTTCTTCCCGGCCTTCTTCCCGCGGGGCGGCATCGTCCATTCCCGTGTCCAGGTCGGCGTCGGCCCCTTCCAGGGCTTCCAGCATCGGGTTGGTTTCCAGCGTCTCCTGGATCTGGGCCTGCAGTTCCAATGTGGACAGCTGCAGCAGCCGGATGGCCTGCTGCAGCTGGGGCGTCATTGTCAGGCTCTGGCCGAGGCGGAGCTGGACAGAAGGTTTCAACATAGGATGCGGTTAGCCACCGGGGTCATCTGGCAGGTATTGAAAGTTGCTGGCCATGCCGGGCGGTTGTCCCGGCCATGAACCAAGTATGTCATCCGGATTATACGGCCTGGCACGAAAAATGTGACCCAGTGTCGGGAAATCATGAGATGGCTCAAAACTTTAGATCTACAGCCGGAAATGGTCGCCCAGGTAGACCCGTCTGACCTGGGGGTCGGCCAGTACCACTTCCGGCGGGCCTTCACTGATCAGGTGCCCATCGCTCAGTATGTAGGCGCGGTTGCAGATGCCCAGGGTTTCGCGAACGTTGTGATCGGTGATCAGCACCCCGATATTCCGGGAAACCAGGTGGGTGATGATCCGCTGGATCTCGATCACGGAGATGGGGTCCACCCCGGCAAAGGGTTCATCCAGCAGGATGAAGGCTGGTTCGGTGGCCAGGGCGCGGGCAATCTCCACCCGGCGCCGCTCTCCACCCGACAGGCTGATCCCCAGGCTCTCGCGGATATGGGTGATCTGAAATTCCTCCAGCAGGGATTCCATGTGTTCCCGGCGCTGGTCGCGGCCGAGGTCGCGGCGTGTTTCCAGCACGGCCAGGAGGTTATCTTCCACCGACAGTTTCCGGAAGACCGAGGCCTCCTGGGGTAGATAGCCGATGCCGAGCTGGGCCCGGGCGTGCATGGGAAGCGGCGTGACATCACGGCCATCCAGCTCGATGCGGCCGCCATCGCAGGGGATGAGGCCGACGATCATGTAGAAACAGGTGGTCTTTCCGGCACCGTTGGGCCCCAGCAGACCCACCACTTCTCCGCTGTCCACGTGCAGGGAGACGCCGTCCACCGGTTTGCGGGTGCGGTACTGTTTCACCAGGTCGTGGGTCTGGAGACGGCTCATTCCGCCTCCGTGCCGGATGGCGGGGCATGGTCCCGGGGGGTGAAGATGGCCTCGACCCGACCGGTATCGCCGGTGCGGGCCTCCAGGGTGGCGGTGGCCATGTCGTAGACGATGTGGCTGCCCCGGAACTCATCGCTGCCTTGCCATATCCGGGCGTTACCCCGCAGTTCCATCCTTTGCTCCGAGGGCTGGAATTCCATCACTGCGGCTTCGGCCCGGACTTCACGGCCCTGGGGGTCCTGGGTGAGCAGGGTGGATGGTCTGCCTTCGGCGGTCATGCGCTCAAGTATCCTGCCGGGGGTGTGGACCGTCACGGTATTGCCGGTGATCTCCGTGGCCCCCTGGGTGATGCGGACATTGCCCCGGTAGATGCTGATACCCCTGTTGTCGTCCAGGGTGGCGCTATCCGCCTCGATACGGATGGGCAGCGTCCGTTCGTCCCGGGCCTGGGCCGGGTCGATGGACAGCATCATGATGGCCACCGCCAGGATGCAGAAAGGTTTAATGGGGAACATAGGTCCCCCGTGCATCACGTTTCAGTTCCAGTATCTCGCGATTCATGTCAAGAAACATGCCAATGCCTTCGGCTTCCTGGTGGGATGTCTTCAGGTGGGTGAAGGCATCCGTTTCAGCCTGCCTGGGATCAGGCCAGAGGGTGGTGTCCCGGGTGGTGATGGTCACGGGGGAACGGGTTTCGTCACCCGGGCGGTGGATCAGGACATCTCCCAGCAGCCTGATTTCGGCGCCGGAGGGGGATACCCATCCCTGCTCCGATCTCAGGGTCCATTCGGAGTCGTCGCCTTGATGCGTGGTCAGAACCGGTGCCTCCAGCCAGCGGGAGCCATCGGCCTGGCGCTGTTCCATGCGCAGACCGCTCAGGTGATAGCGGGGTTCTCCGTGTCTGTCCATATGGATGGCCCTGTACTGTTCCAGAAAGAAGTCCGTGCCATCGGCGTCCGCATTTTCCGGCGCGCGGCGGCGTTCATCCGCGTCACGGGCCAGCCAGAAGCCGATGGCGGCGACCAGGCTCAGCAGCAGGATCATGAGCAGGGTGGGGAATTTCATTTCAGATAGGGCGCCATGGCTGCCGCCAGGGTTCCCTGGGACTCCATGATGAATTCGCAGGCTTCCCGGGCCGCTCCCCGGCCGCCCGGTTGTCGGGTGATGTGGTGGGCATGTTCCCGAACCAGGGGGTGGGCGTCGGCCACGGCGATGGACAGGGTCACGCGGCGCATCACCGGCAGGTCCACCACGTCATCCCCCACATAGGCGGTTTCATCCCGTGTGACGCCGGCGGCGGTCAGCAGCCCGTCCAGGGCTTCAAGCTTGTCCCGACGGCCCTGGATCACGAGATCTATCCCGAGTTCCTTCATGCGGTGTTCCACCACCCCCGAACGGCGTCCGGTGAGGATGCCCACCCGCACCCCGCTGTCAGCGAGCATGCGCAGGCCCTGCCCATCCTTGCTGTTGAAGGCCTTGTACTGGCGTCCCTCATCGTCCAGGAACAGGCTGCCGTCGGTGAGTACGCCATCCACATCGAAGATGGCGAGGCGCACCCGTCGGGCGCGTTCAGTGAGCGTTTCGTTCATGGGGCAACGATACCACGCGCCGGGCAGGAACGGTCAGACCACGCCGGCGCGGAGCAGGTCGTGCATGTTGAGGGCGCCCACCAGACGCTGGCCCTCGTCCAGTACCGGCAGGGCGCTGATCTTGTGATCTTCCATGATCTTCAGGGCCTCGGCGGCCAGCATGGTGGCGGCGGCGGTCTTGAACTGACGGGTCATCACTTCACCGATGGTGGTGGCATGCACGTCCACGCCCCGGTCGAGCGTGCGGCGCAGGTCGCCGTCGGTGAAGACACCGATGAGTCGTCGCTGTTCATCCACCACCGTCGTCATGCCCAGGCCCTGGCGGCTGATTTCCAGCAGGGCATCACCCAGGGGGGCATCGGCCCGCACCACGGGGATGCGTTCGCCGGTATGCATGATGTCCGCCACATGCAGGAGCAGCCGGCGACCCAGTCGACCGCCCGGGTGTGACCGGGCAAAGTCGTCGGCGGTAAAGCCGCGGGCTTCCAGCAGGGCCACGGCCAGGGCATCGCCCATGGCCAGGGCGGCCGTGGTGCTGGCCGTGGGGGCCAGGCCCAGGGGGCAGGCCTCCCGGGCCACGCTCACGTCCAGGTTCACGGTGGCCTCCCGCGCCAGGGTCGAACGGGGATTGCCGGTGAGGGCGATCATCGGCACGCCCAGGCGGCGGATCAGGGGCAGGATGGTGAGCAGTTCATCGGTCTCGCCGGAGTTGGACAGGGCGATGACCGTGTCACCCGGTGTGATCATGCCCAGGTCTCCGTGGCTGGCTTCACCCGGATGGACGAAGAAGGAGGGGGTGCCGGTGCTGGCCAGGGTGGCTGCGATCTTGTTGCCGACATGGCCGGACTTGCCCATGCCCGTGACCACCACGCGGCCGGTGCAGGCGAGCAGGTGTTCGCAGGCGCGGATGAACCGGGCGTCAATGCGGGCCATCAGGCCCCGGATGCCCTCGGCCTCCGTGTCCAGTACCGCCAGGGCAAGTTCGCGGGTCTTTTCCGGATTGAGTTTCATGATGCCGTCACGCTACCAATGCTTCAGGTGGGTTGAGCAAGATCATTTTCGGTCTTCATCGCTTACGCCGCCCCCCCGGCAGGACTCAGGCTCAGATACACCCAGGTCATGTAGCCGATGAAGAGCGCCAGCAGCACTCCGCCCTCCACCCGGTTGATGCGCCTTGGACGCCCCCTGAAACTGAAGGCCATGACGATGATCAGCAGGGTCAGACCCAGCATGACCGGAAAATCCCGCCACAGGGCATCGGCCGGTACGCCGGCGGGGCGGATCAGACCCGGGATGGCCAGCACGCCCAGCAGATTGAACAGATTGGAGCCCAGGATGTTGCCCAGCACCAGATCCGGCTCGTTACGACGTGCACTCATCAGGGCCGCCGCCAGTTCCGGCAGGCTGGTGCCGATGGCGACGATGGTCAGTCCGATCACCAGGTCGCTCACGCCCAGGGCGGTGGCGATGTTCACCGCTCCCCAGACCAGGGCGCGGGCGCTGATCAGCAGCAGCACCAGGCCGATCAGCAGCCAGAGAACGGCCCTGCCGGTGGAGACCGCCTGCGGAATCTCCGCCTCGAATTCGCCCTGGATCGGGTCGGGGCCGTTGTTGCGTCCCTTGAGGCCGTCCCGCACCATCCAGGCCATGACCAGGATCAGGCCGCCCAGCAGGATCAGGCCATCCATCCTGCCCAGGGTGCCGTTGAGTACCAGCAGGTAGGCCAGCACGCTGACCCCAAGGACCAGGGGCATTTCCTTGCGCAGGGTGGCGGAGGTGATGGCCAGGGGGGCGATCAGGGCCGTCATGCCCAGGATCAGGCCGATGTTGGCGATGTTGGAACCCACCGCGTTGCCGATGGCCAGGCCGGAGTTGCCCTGCCAGGCGGCAATGCCGGAAACCAGCAGCTCCGGCGCCGAGGTGCCGAAGCCGACGATGGTCAGGCCGATGATCATGGTGGGGATGCCCAGGTTGCGCGCCAGGGCGGCGGCACCGAAGATGAACCGGTCTGCACTCCAGACCAGAATGACGAGACCCAGCAGGACGACGGTGATGGAAGTGAGCATACAGGTGTTTGCGACAGGGCTGAGGGGGACGGGGCGCCATGGCTGAGCGGGCGGATTTCACCCTGGAGTTCGGGGTTTGTGACTGGGAACACCCGGCCTGGGTGGGACAATTCTACCCGGATGATCTGCCGGCGTCCTGGCGTTTGCCCTACTATGCCAATGAATTTCGTGCCGTGCTGGTGCCCAGGGAGCGGCGCCTGGCCGCCGGCGAGGCCGGCATGGGTGTCTGGCGGGATGATGTGTCCCCGGGATTCCGGTTCTATCTGGAACTGTCGCGGGAGGACGATGCGACCGTGCCTGAAAGGGCCTTGGCCGCCCTGGGCGATCATCTGGCCGGCTATGTGATGGCGCATGGCATGGCCCGGCCTCCGTTCGACACGGGCCGGCCCTGGTTTGCACCCCTTGCCGTGCCTGGTCCGGCAAGGCTCTGGACCGGCATCTCTGCCCCGGGCGCCTGCGGTGGCCTGGGCCTGCTGAGGCTGGAAGGCCCGCCGGACCCGCGGGGCCTGCGTGGACAGCTGGAGTGTTTCATCCGCGACAGCCCGAGCGGATCGGGGCTGCTGTTCATGGATGCAGAGCCTGGTACGGTGGATCAGGCCATGACCATCGCGGCGCTTCTGGGGGTGGCTTGACAGGACCCGGGCTGCCCGGGAACATTCAGGTTCCTGCTCACTGACCGCTCCCACCCAAACCCAGGACCCGGACCATCGACGCCTCTCCCGACAAGACTCCCTGGATCGAGATCCGTGATCTGCATTTTGCCCGCGGCGATCGCAAGATCTTCGACGGCCTGAACATCACCATTCCCCAGGGGCAGGTGACGGCCATCATGGGCCCCAGCGGCACCGGCAAGACCACGTTGTTGCGGCTGATCGGTGGTCAGTTGCGTCCCGATCACGGCCAGGTGCTGGTGGAGGGGCAGGACGTGCACCGTCTGCCGCGCCGGGAGCTGTACCGTCTGCGCCGGCGCATGGGCATGCTGTTTCAGAGCGGAGCGTTGCTCACGGATCTGAACGTCTTTGACAACGTGGCCTTTCCCATTCGCGAGAACACCCGTCTGCCGGAGCCGCTGGTACGCAACCTGGTGCTCATGAAGCTGGAGGCGGTGGGCCTGCGCGGCGCGGTGTCCCTCATGCCCAGCGAGCTTTCCGGCGGCATGGCCCGGCGGGTGGCGCTGGCCCGGGCCATTGCCCTGGACCCCCATCTGATGATGTACGACGAGCCTTTTACCGGCCTGGACCCCATCACCATGGGGGTGATCGTGTCCCTGATCCGCCGCCTCAACGACGCCTTGGGCATGACCAGCATCGTGGTGTCCCACGATGTGGCCGAGGCCTGCTCCATCGCCGACTGGGTCTACCTCATTTCCGAGGGCAGGGTGGTGGATGCCGGCCCGCCGGAGCAATTGCGCCGGGAGGCCTCGGACTGGTCCCGTCAGTTTCTGGAAGGCTTGCCGGACGGCCCGGTTCCCTTCCATTATCCGGCGCCGGATTATCTGGATGACCTCATGGGAGGCGATACACGGTGATGGGACCTTTCCAACGGCTGGGGCGCTCGGCACTGGGAGTGCTGGAACGCCTGGGGCGGGGCCACCTGTTCCTGCTGCGCACCCTGCTGGCCATGGGGACGCTGGTGCGGCGCCCGGGGCTGCTGGTGCGGGAACTCTACTCGGTGGGGGTGTTGTCCCTGCTGATCATTGCCGTGTCCGGCCTGTTCGTGGGCATGGTGCTGGGCTATCAGGGTTACATCACGCTGGTGGACTTCGGTGCCGCCGAGGCGCTGGGCACCGTCGTCGCCCTGTCCCTGGTGCGTGAACTGGGGCCGGTGGTGACCGCGCTGCTGTTCGCCGGCCGGGCCGGTTCCGCGCTGACGGCGGAGATCGGCTTGATGAAGGCGACGGAACAGCTCTCCAGCATGGAAATGATGGCAGTGGACCCGTACAAGCGGGTGATTGCACCGCGTTTTCTGGCCGGCGTGATCTCCCTGCCGTTGCTGGCGGCCATCTTCAGTGCCGTCGGCGTGGCCGGGGGCTATTTCATCGGCGTGGGCGTGCTCGGGGTGGATGCTGGCGCCTACTGGTCACAGATGCAGGCCAGCGTGGATTTCCATGAAGACATCATGAACGGCGTGATCAAGAGCATGGTCTTTGGCGTGGTGGCCGCCTGGATCGCCGTATTTGAAGGTTACGACGCCACGCCCACCTCGGAAGGGGTGAGCCGGGCCACCACACGTACCGTGGTGCACACGGCACTGGCCATTCTGGCCCTGGACTTCATTCTGACCGGACTCATGTTCGGTGATATCTGATAACGGGACGGCAAGATGACGACGCGCAGGATCGAGATCACCGTGGGCATCTTCGTGGCTCTGGGCCTGGCGGCCCTGTTCATGCTCGCCATCCAGGTGAGCAACCTGGGTGAGTACCGGGGCGGTGACGGCTATGAAGTGCATGCCTATTTCAACAACATCGGCGGCCTGAAGGTCAGGGCCCCGGTGACCATGGCCGGTGTGCGGGTCGGGCGGGTGAGCGCCATCACCTATGACGCCGAACGTTATCAGGCCCGGGTCAGCTTCACCATCTCCGCGCGCTATGACCAACTGCCCACGGATACCCAGGCCAGCATTTACACCGCGGGTCTTCTGGGGGAGCAGTACATCGCCCTGGAGCCCGGCGGCGAGGATGAGGTGCTGCGGGATGGCGACGCGATCCTGTTCACCCAGTCGGCCCTGGTGCTGGAGGAACTGATCGGCCGGGTGCTGGTCAACCTTACCGGAAACTGATGCGGAGTCCCCTTGTGATGAATGCCATTGTCCGTCTGACCTTCACGGCCTGCCTGGTGCTTGCCCTCAGTCTGGTGCCGGTGGTGGCCGCCACCCAGGATCCGGTGAAACTGGTGGAGCAGACCTCAACTCAGGTCCTGAACATGCTGCGGGAAGATCCGGAGCGGACCCGTAATGATCCGGACTTTATCTACGGCCTGGTGGACGACATCATCCTGCCGGTGGTGGATGTTCAGGGCATGTCCAGGCTGATTCTGGCCCGCCACTGGCGTACCGCCACCCCCGTGCAGCGGGAGCGGTTCACAAACGCCTTCCAGAGCATGCTCATGCGTACCTACGCCCTGCAGATGGCCGAGCACATGGACAAGGATATCCGGGTGCTGCCCCATCGCAGCCGTCAGGATGAGCGCATGGCTTCGGTGGCCACCGAGATCGTGATGGGGCAGGGGCGCTCGAACATTCCCGTCATCTACAGCCTGCGTCCCGTGGATGGAGAATGGAAAGTCTTCGACCTGACGGTGGAAGGCTTGAGTTTTGTCACCAATTTTCGTACCAACTTCGGCGCCGAAGTGGATCGTCATGGCCTGGAATCCCTGATCGAGCGCCTTGAGGCCGGGGATGAATCCCTGATTGAGGACGCCGTCCAGGCCGGGGCAGGGCAGGAACAGTGAGCGAGACACGGCTTGAACGGACACCTTCCGGAATCAGGGTCACGGGTGAGCTGACCCTGGTTACGGTACCCGGCCTGTGGAAGGCGTCACAGTCCCTGTTCGAGTCCGCTCCCGGCGATTGTCGGGTGGATCTGTCGGGAGTGACCCGCAGCGACAGCGCCGGCGTGGCCCTGCTGGTGGCATGGATGAAGTGCCGTGGTGGCCCCGGCGGGGGCATGATGTTTTCCGGGATGCCCGAACGGATGAAGGCCCTGGTCGCCGTCAGCGACCTGGATGGGGTGTTGCGATGTGATGTCTGACTGCGGGGACTCCCCCCCGGGGCGCCTTTTCCGCTATCATCCCTCACCCTATGGATAAACTGATCATCAGCGGTGGCCGCCCGCTGGAGGGCGATGTTCGCATCTCCGGCGCCAAGAATGCGGTCCTTCCCATACTGGCGGCCACGTTGCTCGCCGATGGCCCCATGACTGTTGCCAACGTCCCGCACCTGCAGGACGTGACCACCACCATGGAGCTGCTCGGACGCATGGGGGTTTCCCTCACGGTGGACGAGCGCATGCGCATCGAGGTGGATCCCACCACCCTCAACCAGTGCGTGGCGCCCTATGAGCTGGTGCGTACCATGCGCGCCTCCATCCTGGTGCTCGGCCCCCTGCTGGCCCGTTACGGGGAGGCCGAGGTGTCCCTGCCCGGCGGCTGTGCCATTGGTTCCCGTCCGGTCAATATTCACCTTGAGGGCCTGGCCGCCATGGGCGCGGACATCCAGGTGGAAGGGGGATACATCCGTGCCCGCGCCAACCGCCTCAAGGGGGCGCGCCTGGTGCTGGACACGGTGACCGTGACCGGCACCGAGAACCTGCTGATGGCCGCGACCCTGGCCGAAGGCGTTACCATCATCGAGAATGCCGCCCGGGAACCGGAAGTGGTGGATCTGGCCAACTGCCTCAAGGCCATGGGGGCCAGGGTCTCGGGAGCCGGGACCGACACCATCACCGTGGAGGGCGTGCCGAATCTGAGCGGCTGTGAGTACACCGTGCTGGCCGACCGCATCGAGACCGGTACCTTCCTGGTGGCGGGTGCCATGACCGGTGGCCGGGTGCGTACCCGCGATACCGCCCCCAAGACCCTTGATGCCGTGCTGGTCAAGCTGGAAGAGGCCGGTGCCCACATCAATGTGGGAGAGGACTGGATCGAACTGGACATGCGGGGGCGCCGACCCCGGGCGGTGAGTCTGCGCACGGCCCCTTATCCCGCCTTCCCCACCGACATGCAGGCCCAGTTCGTGGCCCTGAATGCCGTGGCGGAGGGGACTTCCACCATCACGGAAACCGTATTCGAGAACCGCTTCATGCATGCCCTGGAAATGCAGCGCATGGGTGCCGATATCCGTATCGAGGGCAACACTGCCATCATTCGCGGTGTGCCAAGGCTCAAGGCGGCGCCGGTGATGGCCACTGACCTGCGCGCTTCGGCCAGCCTGATCCTGGCCGGCCTGGTGAGCGAGGGTGAGACGCTGGTGGATCGCATCTATCATATTGATCGTGGCTATGAATGCATCGAGGAGAAGCTTTCCCAGCTCGGTGCCGTCATTCGCCGTGTGCCCGGATAACCCCCATGCCTGAACAGACACTGACCATCGCACTGTCCAAGGGGCGGATCTACCGGGATACCCTGCCGTTGCTGGCGGAGGCCGGGATCGAGCCGAAGGATGATCCGGAAACCAGTCGCAAGCTGATCCTGGATACCAACCGTGACGATGTAAAGCTGGTGGTGATCCGTGCCACCGATGTGCCCACCTATGTGCAGTACGGAGCCGCCGATGTGGGGGTTTCCGGAAAGGACGTGCTGATGGAGCACGGCGGGGACGGGCTGTACGAACCCCTGGATCTGAACATAGCCCGTTGCCGCCTGATGGTGGCGGGTCATCCGGAGGTTGCGGCGCGGGGTGTTCGCCTGCGGGTCGCTACCAAGTTCGTCAACATCACCCGTCGTTACTATGCCGAGCAGGGCAAGCAGGTGGAAATCATCAAGCTTTATGGTTCCATGGAGCTGGCCCCGCTGGTGGGTCTGGCCGACTGCATCGTGGATCTGGTGGACACCGGCAATACCCTTAAGGCCAATGGCCTGGTCCCCCTGGAGCACATCGCCGACATCAGCTCCCGTCTGGTGGTGAACAAGGCCGCCATGAAGATGAAGTCTGCCCGCGTCAAGCGTCTGGTCAAGGATCTTGAGGCCGCGGTGGCCCGGCGGGCCTAGGCCGCCTGGCATCGCCTTCGCGCTCAGGCCCGCTCCCGCGGTGGGCATGTCTTTGTGAGCCGGCCTGCCGCAAATGATGGCCGGCTCCCGCAGTGACTTGTGATTGCCCCGACCGTTTCCCGAGAGGATCGTGAACTTCGATGCCATACCAGACCGATGATCTGAGAATCCTGGGTATCCAGGAAGTGTCTTCCCCGGAACAGCTCCACCAGGAGTACCCCGTCAGCGATGATGCCGCCCGGACCGTCTATGAAACCCGTCGCGCCGTTCACCGGATACTCAAGGGCGAGGATGATCGTCTGCTGGTGATCGCCGGCCCCTGTTCCATCCATGACGTGGAGGCGGCCAGGGACTACGCAGCCCGCCTGAAAGGGCTGCGGGATGAACTGGCGGCCGACCTGGAAGTGGTGATGCGGGTCTATTTCGAAAAGCCCCGGACCATCGTCGGCTGGAAAGGGCTCATCAACGACCCGGGTCTGGACAACAGTTTTGAGATCAACAAGGGCTTGCGTCTGGCCCGTAGCCTTTTGCTGGACCTGGCCCGGCAGGGCGTACCGGCCGCCACCGAATATCTCGACCTGATCAGCCCTCAGTACGTGGCGGACCTGGTGGCCTGGGGTGCCATCGGCGCCCGTACCACCGAAAGCCAGGTACATCGCGAGCTGGCCTCCGGGCTGTCCTGCCCGGTGGGCTTCAAGAACAGCACCGACGGCAGCCTGCAGGTGGCTGTCGATGCCATCCGTTCCAGCTCGAAACCCCATCATTTCCTGTCCGTGACCAAGGCGGGGCGCTCGGCCATCTTCTCCACGGCGGGCAACGAGGACTGCCACATCATCCTGCGGGGCGGCAAGACACCCAATTACGACCCCAAGAGCCTGGACGAGGCCGCCGAGGCCCTGCAGGATGCCGGTCTGCCGCCCCAGCTCATGATCGACTGCAGCCATGCCAACAGTCGCAAGGACCCTGCCCGTCAGGTGGAGGTCACCCGTTCCGTGGCGGCACAGGTCCATGGCGGCGATCGTCGCATCATCGGCGTGATGCTGGAAAGTCATCTGGTGGCGGGCCGTCAGGACCTGGTGGCGGGCAAGCCTCCCGTCTATGGGCAGAGCATCACCGATGCCTGCATGAGCTGGGATGACACCGCCCCCCTGTTGCGGGAGCTGGCCGCCGCGGTCAGGGCCCGTCGCGGCCGTTGAAGGCCCCGGTCGCCATTCTTCTGTCTGCCTCCGCCCTTCTCCCCCAAGGGGAGAAGGGCACGCTACACTAGTCAATCCATTCCGTTTCGAGGCGCCCCCATGCCGCAGATCAATCGCCTGGACTCCCGGCAAGCCGATTTCCGCGCACGACTGGATCAGTTGCTGGCCTGGGAGAGCGTGTCCGACGAAGCCGTGTTCAACACCGTGCGCGACATCCTGGCCGATGTGCGACATCGGGGTGATGCGGCCGTGCTGGAATACACGGCCCGGTTCGATCGCCTGGAAAAGACCGCCGTGGCCGAGCTGGAGATCCCCCGGGACCGGCTCGATCAGGCCCTGACCCGCATCGTCCCGGAGCACCGGCAGGCCCTGGAACGGGCCGCGGAGCGAGTGCGCCGCTATGCCGAGCACCAGAAACTGTCCGACTGGCAATACACCGAGCCCGACGGCACCGTGCTGGGTCAGCAGGTGAGTCCCCTGGATCGGGTCGGACTCTATGTGCCCGGCGGCAAGGCGGCCTATCCCTCCTCGGTGATCATGAATGCGATCCCGGCCAAGGTGGCCGGGGTACCCGAGGTGATCATGGTGGTACCCACACCGGACGGCCAGGTGAACGACCTGGTGCTGGCGGCGGCGGCCGTGGCCGGGGTGGACCGGGTATTTGCCATCGGCGGGGCCCAGGCGGTGGCCGCACTGGCCTACGGCACCGGGACCATCCCGCAGGTGGACAAGATCGTGGGTCCCGGCAACATCTATGTGGCCACCGCCAAGCGCATGGTTTTCGGTACCGTGGGGATCGACATGGTGGCGGGGCCGTCCGAGATCCTGGTGGTCTGTGACGGCCGGACCGACCCCGACTGGATCGCCGCCGACCTGTTTTCCCAGGCTGAGCATGACGAGGATGCCCAGGCCATCCTGGTCAGTCCCGACGAAGACTTCCTGGAATCGGTGTCGACCGCCATGGATGCCCTGCTCGAACGCATGCCCCGGGCCGGGATCATTCGCACGTCCCTGGCCGCCCGGGGCGCCCTGATCCGGGTGCGGGATCTGGACGAGGCCGTGGACGTGGCCAATCACGTGGCACCGGAGCATCTGGAGTTGTCCGTGGCCGAGCCCGAGGCCATGGCCAGGCGTATTCGCCATGCCGGGGCCATCTTCCTGGGGCGCCACACGGCCGAGGCCGTGGGCGACTACTGTGCCGGTCCCAATCACGTATTGCCCACTTCCCGCACGGCGCGCTTTTCCTCGCCCCTGGGGGTCTATGACTTCCAGAAACGTTCCAGCCTGATTCATTGCTCCGCCGCCGGGGCTTCCGATCTGGGCCGGACCGCCTCCGTGCTGGCCCGGGGAGAGGGTCTGGTCGCCCATGCCTGTTCGGCGGAGTACCGCATCGACCCCGGGGTCGGTGATCGCTGAGCCTGTTTCCATTGCCTGTGTCCACGATACGATGCCCAAAGACGCCCATGCCGTGAAGGCACCTTGCCCGGAACACCTGATCCGGGCCGAGATCCGTGAACTGTCCGCCTATCCCGTGCCTTCGGCACAGGGCCTGATCAAGCTGGATGCCATGGAAAATCCCTATGAGTGGCCGCAGGATATGCGCAATGCCTGGGCTGATACCCTGAGCCGGTTGCCGGTCAACCGCTATCCGGACCCGAAGGGCACCGAGCTGGTGGCCCGCCTGCGCACGGTGATGGGGGTGCCCGACGAGGCGGCGCTGCTGCTGGGCAACGGTTCCGACGAACTGATCCAGATCCTGCTCATGGCCGTGGCCGGTCCCGGGCGGGTGGTGATGGCGCCGGAGCCCGGTTTCGTCGTGTACCGGATGGTGGCCCGCTGGCTGGGGATGGAGTTTGTCGGCATCCCCCTCAAGCCGGATTTTTCCCTGGACATGCCGGCCATGCTGGCGGCCCTGGAGCGACACCGGCCGGCCGTGGTGTTCCTCGCCTGGCCCAACAACCCCACCGGTAATCTCTGGCCACGGGCCGAGATGGAAACGCTGATCCGGGCGGCGCCCGGACTGGTGGTGGTGGACGAGGCCTATGGTCCCTTTGCCCGGGACAGCTTCCTGCCGGACGTGGGCAGCGACGGGCGCCTGCTGGTGATGCGTACCGTCTCCAAGCTGGGACTGGCCGGTCTGCGGCTGGGTTATCTGTGCGGGATGCCCGACTGGATCGGGGAACTGGACAAGGTTCGCCTGCCTTACAACATCAATGTCCTGACCCAGGCGGCGGCGGAATTTGCGCTGGCCCATCACGGGGTGCTGGATGAGCAGGCGGCCTGGATTCGTCGGGACCGGGAGACGCTGTTTCAGGCCCTGGTGGCCATGCCGGGCGTGGACCCCTTTCCCAGCGAGGCGAACTTCATCCTGTTCCGGGTTTCGTCCGGCCGGGGGCGGGAGATCTTTGAAGGGATCCGCGCCGGCGGCGTGCTGATCAAGGACCTGTCGGGGCAGGGCGGACTGCTGGCCGACTGCCTGCGGGTGACGGTGGGGACGCCGGAAGAGAATGCCCGCTTCCTGAAGGCCCTCGAGGCAGCGCTCTAGCCTCCTTGCTGGGGGGCGCCCCGGAGGGCCTCCAGGGGCCGCGGTCAGGAGGCCCTGCGAACGGCCGGCCGCTGCCCCACCTCGGCCCGGATCTGTACCGGCCGACCCTCTCGCACCCCCTGGATGGCCAGGGTTTCGCCGGGCTTGCGGCGGGCGATGAAGTTCAGGGCGTCCTGGGCGTCATTCACCCGGTCGCCGTCCAGGTGCGTGATGACATCCCCGGGACGGATCCCGGCCCGGGCTGCCGGACCGCCGGAGAGCACTCCGGCGATGAGGACGCCTCGGGCGTCCGGCAGGCCGAAGGACTGGGCCAGTTGCGGAGTGATCTCTTGGACCTCGATGCCCAGCCAGCCACGCACCACGGTGCCTTTCTCGATGATCTGGGTCATGACGTCCCGGGCCAGATCCACCGGGATGGCAAAGCCGATGCCCTGGGAGCCGCCGGAGCGGGTGAAGATGGCGGTATTGATGCCCACCAGCTCCCCATGGGCGTTCACCAGGGCGCCGCCGGAGTTGCCGGGATTGATGGCGGCATCGGTCTGGATGAAATCTTCATAGGTGTTGATGCCCAGGCGGCTGCGTCCGGTGGCGCTGACAATGCCCAGGGTCACGGTCTGGCCCACGCCGAAGGGGTTGCCGATGGCCAGGACCACATCGCCCACCCGCAGGTTGGCGGAGGCACCGACCACGATGCTGGGCAGGGCGCGACCGGCCGCATCGACCCTGAGGATGGCCAGGTCCGTTTCCGGATCGGTACCGACCACGGTGGCGGCCACGCTGCGGCCATCCGCCAGCAGGGCCTCGATCTCGTCGGCGCCCTCGATGACATGGTTGTTGGTGAGGATGAATCCCTGGGGACTGATGATGACCCCGGAGCCCAGACTGGTCTGGGTGCGTTGCTGGGGGTTGTCGAAGCGGTCACCGAAGAACTGCCGGAACAGGGGGTCATCCATGAAGGGGTGACTGCGCTGGATCACCGTCTTGCGCGTGTGGATATTGACCACGGCTGGCGCCGCCTGGCTCACGGCATCGGCATAGGATACCGGGCCCGACATGGGGCCGTGCTGGGTGCCGGGCTCGCTCTGGCGCACTTCCACCACGGGCCGTGGTTCCCGCAATAGGTCGGGAAAAAACAGAAGCATGAGGGCGGCCACGGCAAGGCCGACGCCTACCACCTGAAGCAGGAAACGACTGATCGGTGTCATGGCAATACCGTATCATGATGGTGTAGGGTCATGGCCCGCCAACATTGCAATATGGAGATAAGCTTATGGTTGCCTTGCGTGACCTGGTCAGCCATGTCGACACTTTGCTCAATGTGGGCGATTTCTCAGACTATAGCCCCAACGGGCTGCAAGTACAGGGCAGGCCGCATGTTTCCCGCCTCGTGACCGGCGTCACCGCCAGCCGGGCATTGATCGAGGCTGCCATCGAGCGGGGGGCGGATGCCCTGCTGGTTCACCATGGCTATTTCTGGAAGGGTGAGGATGCCCGGATCGTCGGCATGAAGCGGGATCGCCTGCGTCTGCTGCTGGAACATGATATCAGTCTTCTGGCCTATCATCTTCCTCTGGATGCCCACCCGGAGTTGGGAAACAATGCCCAGTTGGCCCGGTTGCTGGATTTCCGGGTGCAGGAGTCCCTGCGGCGGGATGGCGTGGGCTGCATCGGTGTGCCGGACGCGCCCCTGTCCGCGGAAGCGCTCAAGGAGCGTCTGTCACGTCGGCTGGGGCGTGAGGCGCTCTGGATTCCCGGTGGGCCGGATGTGATCCTTCGCCTGGGCTGGTGCACCGGAGGTGCCCAGGACATGATCGAGAAGGCTGCGGAGCTGGGTCTGGATGCCTACATCAGCGGTGAGATTTCGGAGCGGACCGTGCATGTGGCCCGTGAAGCGGGCATTCACTACTTTGCCGCGGGGCATCATGCCACCGAGCGTTACGGACCCAAGGCGCTGGGGGAGTGTCTGGCGAAAACATTAGCGCTTTCTCATGAATTCGTGGATATAGAAAACCCTATCTGAATCAGTTGTTTGTTGGATGTGGGGGGTGTTTCCTCTTGACGTTGTGGGCATCTTCGGGAATCCTACTGCGTTTTGAGTGCCCCGACGGGTCAAGGGGTCTTTTTTCGGCGAGCGGACATTCGGCGCTCGGCCGATTCCGGGTGCCCAACGACCAGCGGTTTTTTTGGAACTCAATTGGAGATCTTTTTGATGGCTAACGAAGGCGTGAACCAGAGTCGACGGCGATTCCTGGTCGCGGCCACCAGCGTGGTCGGCGGTGCAGGTGTCGTCGCGGTGGCCTATCCCTACCTGGCATCCTGGGCGCCCAGTGCCCGTGCCCAGGCGGCGGGTGCACCGGTTGAAGTGGATGTTTCCCAGGTGGAGCCGGGACAGCTCATTCGTGTGGAGTGGCGCGGCAAGCCCATCTGGATTACCCACAGAACCCCGCAGATGCTTGATCTGCTGCCCGAGAACCGTCCCCGTCTGTCGGACCCGGATTCCACGGTTGTCTCCCAGCAGCCGGTCTACTGCCAGAACGAAACCCGATCCATCAAGCCGGAATATTCCATTCTGATCGGTATCTGCACCCACTTGGGCTGCTCTCCCAGCTATCGCCCGGAACTGGCTCCTCCGGATCTGGGCAGCGAATGGCGCGGCGGCTATTTCTGTGTGTGCCACGGCTCACGCTTTGATCTGGCCGGCCGGGTATGGCGCAACGTGCCCGCCCCGACCAACCTGGTGGTGCCGCCCCACAAGTACCTGTCGGAGACCCTCGTCCTGATCGGCGAGGATGACGGAGGAGTTGCCGCATGAGAGCCCTAGTAGACTGGATCGATGCCAGATACCCGCTCACCAAGACCTGGAATGAGCATCTGGCCGAGTACTACGCCCCCAAGAATTTCAATTTCTGGTATTACTTCGGATCCCTGGCCGTCCTGGTCCTGGTGATTCAGCTCGTCTCCGGCATCTTCCTGACCATGTTCTACAAGCCGGACGCCCAGCTGGCGTTCGCCTCCGTCGAGTACATCATGCGCGACGTGGAGTGGGGCTGGTTCATCCGCTACATGCACACCACGGGGGCTTCGGCCTTCTTCATTGTGGTCTATCTGCACATGTTCAGGGCCCTGTTGTACGGCTCCTACAAGCGACCCCGTGAACTGATCTGGATCATCGGCGTGGCCATCTACCTGGTGCTCATGGCGGAAGCCTTCGCCGGCTACATGCTGCCCTGGGGTCAGATGTCCTACTGGGGTGCCCAGGTAATTGTGAACCTGTTCAACACCATTCCGGTGGTGGGCGGCGATCTGGTGACCTGGATCCGGGGTGACTTCCTGATCTCCGATGCTACCCTCAATCGCTTCTTTGCCCTGCACGTGGTGGCCCTGCCGCTGGTGCTGGTGATGCTGGTGTTCGTGCACATCGTGGCCCTGCACGCAGTGGGTTCCAACAACCCCGACGGCGTGGAAATCAAGAAGTTCACCGGCAGCAACGGCCATCCCGCTGACGGCATTCCCTTCCACCCCTACTACACCGTCAAGGACCTGTTCGGCTTCGGCGTGTTCCTGATCCTGTTCTTCGCGGTGGTGTTCTTCGCCCCCGAGGCCGGCGGCTACTTCATCGAAAAGGCCAACTTCCAGATGGCCAACCCGATGGTGACACCGGATCAGATCCACCCGGTTTGGTATTTCGGCACCTTCTACACCGTCCTGCGTGCCGTGCCCGATCCTTTCCTGGGCGTGCTGCTCATGTTCGGTGCAGTGCTGATCCTGTTCTTCCTGCCCTGGATCGACCGCAACCCGATCAAGTCCTGGCGCTATCGCGGCACCATCCACAAGTTCAACATCGTGTTTTTCGGTCTGACCTTCGTGGTGCTGGGTTATCTGGGCCTTAAGCCGGTGGAGCCCTTCTATGCCGAACTGGGTCTGCGCCTGACGGCCGTCTACCTGCTGTTCTTCTTCGTGCTCTGGTTCCATAGCAAGCCCCGGTCTTCCCTGTTCAGCTGGCTGTCATTCCTGGTGCTGGTGGGTGGTTACACCTACTGGGACTACCTGCGCCTTGAGGCCGGTGTAGACCAGACCCTGCTGGTGGCCATGTGGTTCATTCCCACCGTGTACCTGGTGATCTGCCTGCTGCTGCCCCTGTACACCCAGCTCAATGAGGAAAAGCCGGTTCCGGCGAGGGTGACTTCGTGATGAAAAAGATAATTACGCTAGTATTCATGATGGCCTGCGCAGCGCCCGCCGTGGCGCTGGCTGCCGGACCTGCCAAGCCTCTGGATCGGGCCAATATCGACATGACCGATACGGCCTCCCTGCAGCGTGGCGCGGAATATTTCTTCCAGTACTGCATCGGCTGTCATTCGATCCAGTACAAGCGCTACAACCGCATGGGCAATGATCTGGGCCTGAGTGAAGACCAGTTGCGGGAGCGTTTCATCCATACCCGCGACGCAGCCGGCGACCAGACAGGGGTCGGCGAACTGATCAAGATCGCCATGAAGCCCGATGACGCGGAATCCTGGTTTGGTCAGCCCGCTCCCGATCTGAGCCTGACGGCGCGTCTGCGGGGCCCGGACTGGATCTATACCGTGCTGCGCAGCTTCTATCTGGATGACAGCCGTCCCATGGGCGTGAACAATGCCATCTTCGAGGCCATGAGCATGCCCCATGTTCTGTGGGAACTGCAGGGCTGGCAGGCCAATGTGGGCGAAGAGGGTCACATCAAGCTGGAGAAGGTTGCCGAAGGCAAGCTGACCACCGAGGAGTACAACGAAGTGGTCCGTGACATCACCAACTTCCTGACTTATGCGGCGGATCCGGTGAAGGTGGAGCGTCACGAACTGGGCAAGTGGGTGCTGCTGTTCCTGGCCTTCTTCACCTTCGTGGCCTATCTGCTGAAGAAGGAATACTGGAGAGACGTGCACTGATCGTCCTTCCAGCGAAGGGGCAGGGATGCCCCTTTTTTTCCAGCCGGCCGCTGGATCCTGTCGGCCGACCGACCGGAGAGCTTCCATGGCGTTAATCGCCAATCGTAGATCCGTCATGACGCTCTTTTCAGCACCCACCTGCCCAAGATGTCATTCGGTCAGGATCGTGCTGGCTGAGAAGGACATCACGGTGGACATCCACCAGGTTGAAGCAGGCGACAAGTCCGAGGACCTTTCCGACCTGAATCCCTATAACTCCGTCCCCACGCTGGTGGATCGGGAGTTGGTGCTGTACGGCACTCAGGTCATCCATGAGTATCTGGACGAGCGTTTTCCCCATCCTCCCCTGATGCCGGTGGATCCGGTATCCCGTGCCACGGCGCGACTTGCCCTGTACCGGGTGGAAATGGACTGGTATCGTGGCCTGGAGGGCATTGATGCCGCACAGGACAAGCAGGCCGCCAAGGCCCGCAAGATTCTCCAGGAAAGTCTGGTGGCATCCAGCGAAATTTTTGCCATCAAGCCCTATTTTCTCAGTGACGAGTTCAGTCTTGTGGATGCGGCCATTGCCCCCGTCATGTGGCGTCTGCCCTGTTACGGGATTTCCCTGGAAAAAATGCCTGCGTCCATCCGGGATTACGCCCGTCGCATGTTCGCGCGTGATGCCTTCCGGCAGAGCCTGACCGAAGCCGAGAAGGACATGCACTGATCCCGGCCCGGAAATGTGTTCCGAGTTTCCGTTCAGCAATCGAGCCCTGCCATGACTTCCAGTCGACCTTACCTGATTCGTGCCATTTATGAATGGATCGTGGATAACGACATGACCCCCCACCTTCTGGTGGATGCCGCCGCTGAAGTCATGGTGCCCCGTGACTATGTGGAAAACGGGCGTATCGTGCTCAACGTGGCCCCTCTGGCGGTGAGCGGATTGCTGATCAGCAACGAAGCCGTGACCTTCAATGCCCGTTTTGGCGGCCGTCCCATGAATGTGATGATCCCCATCGACCGGGTGCTGGCCATCTATACGCGAGAGAACGGTCAGGGCATGATGTTCGCCGAATCTGAGGATGGTGATGAGCCGCCGCCTTCCGGCGGGGATGATGGCCCCGGTGACAAGGGAGAGGGTGGACACCGTAAGGGGCCCAGTCTGCGGGTGGTCAAGTAGGTCTCTGTTCGTCAGTCTTGTCCGGGGGAGGGAGCCCCTTGCCCGGATTGAGGATCCCGTCGGGATCAAAGCACTGCCTGACGGCATGCATCATTGACAGGGCTTCTTCCCCCAGTTCCCTGGCCACGAAGGGTCGCTTCACCAGCCCGATGCCGTGTTCTCCGGAGATGCTGCCCCGCAGGCCCAGCACCAGGTCGAACACCCCGTCCAGACAGGCATCCGCCGCCTTCATCTGCGCCGCGTCGTCCGGATCCACCAGCAGATTGACATGGATGTTGCCGTTGCCGGCGTGACCGAAACTGACGATGGTGATGCCATGGTCTGTGCCCAGGTGTTCCAGCCCGTTGATGAGGGCGGGAATCTTCGACACCGGTACCACCACGTCTTCGTTGATCTTCTTGGGTGCGATGGTGCGCAGGGCCGGTGACAGGGCCTTGCGGGTGGCCCACAGCGCCTTGACCTCGGCCTCGGTGCGGGCCAGTTCCACCGCAAGGCATCCCGTGCCCCGGGCTGCCGCCGCAACCCTTTCCGCCGCGGCATCCAGTCCCGCCGCCAGGCCGTCCACCTCGATCATCAGCAGTCCGCCGGCCCTTTCGGGCAGCTCCGCCTCTGAATAGTGGCGGATCATCTCGATGGCGCGCCCGTCCATGAATTCCAGGGCACAGGGCACCACCGGTTGCGCCATGATGCGTGAGACGGCCCGGGCGGCGGCATCCATGGATTCATAGACCGCCTGCAGGGTGCGTTTGGCTTCCGGCAGCGGGGTGAGTTTGAGGATGGCCTCGGTGATGACGCCCAAGGTGCCCTCGGAGCCGATCAGCAGACGGGTGAGGTCGTAGCCGACCACGCCCTTGGTGGTGTAAACGCCGGTACGCAGCAGTTGTCCGCGGCCGGTGACGACAGTCAGCCCCAGAGTGTTGTCCCGGGGGGTGCCGTACTTGACCGCACGGGGACCGGCGGAGTTGTAGGCGAGGTTGCCGCCGATGGTGCAATAGGCGGCGCTGGTGGGGTCCGGGGGCCAGAAGAATCCGTGGTGACCCGCCGCTTCCTGCAGGGCCTGATTGGTGACGCCGGGCTGGACCACCGCGAGGCGATTGTCCGGGTCCAGTTCCAGGATACGGCTCATGCGTTCCAGGCTCAGTACCACGCCGCCCTGGTCCGGGACGGTGGCGCCGGTGGTGCCGGTGCCGCGCCCGCGGGCGATCAGGGGCACCCCGTGTTCCCGGCAGCAGCGCACCACGGCCTGAATCTGTTCGGTGAGGGTGGCGAAGACCACGGCCTGGGGTGGGGCATGCAGACGGGAGTTGTCGCCACCGTAGGGCCAGCGGTCGGCGGCTTGGGTGAGCAGGCCATCCGCGCCCACCGCCGCTTCCAGCGACCTGAGCAGGGCGGTGGGCAGTGGTGATTGTGTGTTCGATCCGCGCGGCAGTGTCATGGCCGGAGAGGTCCCTAGCGGATGCCCAGCAACTGCCGGTCGATGAGATCGCACAGGACATGGATCACCACCAGATGAACCTCCTGAATACGGGCGGTGCGGTCCGCCGGGGCGCGAATCTCGATGTCCCGATCCGACAGCAGGCCCGCCAGGGCACCGCCGTCACGGCCGGTGAAGGCCACCACCCGCAGATCCCGTTCCCGCGCCGCCTTGATGGCCTCAAGCACATTGGGGGAATGGCCGGAGGTGGTGATGGCCACCAGGATGTCTCCGCCCTGTCCCAGGACCCGGACCTGCCGTGCGAAGACCTGATCATAGGCATAGTCATTGGCGATGGAGGTGAGGGTGGAGGTGTCGGTGGTGAGGGCCACCGCTGGCAGGCCGGGGCGTTCGTGTTCGAACCGGTTGACCAGTTCCGAGGCGAAATGCTGGGCGTCGGCCGCGGAACCGCCGTTGCCGCAGATCAGCAGCTTGTGTCCGCCGAGGAAGGCTTCCAGGATGCACTGGGCCGCCTGTTCGATGGTGTCGGACAGGGCCAGAGCGGCACATTGCTGGGTTTCTACGGTTTCGGCAAAGGTCCGGCGAATGATGTCTTGCAGGCTCATGCAGGCAGGCTACTCAGGGGCTGGCCTCAAAGGCGTTGGGAATCCAGTTCAGACGGTTATCGGGTTCGATGGCCACCACGTCCAGCCGGGCCGGACGATTGCAGCCATGAATCTGAAGATAAAAGGCCGCCGCCGCCAGGATGCGGCGCTGTTTGCGCCCGTTGACGCTGGCGGCGGCGCCACCGAAGCGGGCGGAGCGGCGCTGGCGCACTTCGACAAAGACCAGGGTGCCCCGATCATCCATCACCAGATCGATTTCCCCGGTCTTGCAGCGGAACTGGGCGGTGACAAAGCGCAGCCCCTGGCTTTCCAGAAAGGCGCGGGCTCGGGCTTCCGCTGCGTCACCCTGAGCCTTGCGGTTCATCGGCTCAGGTCCGCCACGGGCCGGTCGGACTGCCCGATCAGCCGTGGTTGGCCACTGATGAAGCGGGCCCAGTTCATGTCCCGGGTAATGTGCCCGGTGGCATCCATGCGCAATCCGCCGGTCACGCCCTGGTAGCGTTCATTGGGGCGATCCGCGAGCCGCTCCAGCAAGGGAAAGATCTGGAGGGCATCAAAGCCCAGGGCCACCAGACGAGGGAGCTGGAGGGTGTTTCCGGAGAGCTGGGTGTCCAGGCGTGCGCGCAATTCCGGGCGGGGATTGGCGCCTTCCAGCAGCCAGGGGATATCGGCGAAGACCAGGCCGTCCAGATCCTGGTCGTGACGGGGATCGGGGCGTCCGGAATACACGTGGGAGGTGGTCAGTACCGGGATCTGTCCGGCGCGATGGAAGCGCAGCTGGGGCCAGAGAAGTCTGGCCTGGCGGGGGCTCCCCGACAGGAAGATCAGGTCCACATCTTCCCGCGGTACGGGCACCGCATCCCGCCCGGTACGACCGCTGCGATCGCGGATGTCGAGGGCTGCGATGATGGAGGCGCCGTAGTCCGATGCCTCCGGCGCAAAGAACTGGGTGCTGATCACCTGGCCGCCCAGGGTTTCGAAGCGGTCGCGGAAGGCGCGTTGCAGGCGCTCACCCAGGTCGGTGCGAGGCATCAGGATGACGGCGCGCTGACGTCCGTCCAGGATGGCCCGCTCGGCTGCCTGGATGGCCTCCGCCTCGGGGTTGAGGCCGAACTGGTAGAGGCTGCCGGGATAGCTGGGCCTGGGCTCGGCATGGTTGAGTGCCAGTACCGGTATGGGCAGGGATTCGCGCTGGGCAAACAGGGTCACGGCCTGACGGTCCAGGGGGCCGATGACACCGCGGGCGCCATCGGCGATGGCCTGCTGATAATGGGTCCAGGCGGATTCCGCCTGCTCACCGGTATCGTGGATGCGCAGCTCCGGCCGGTTGTCGGCAGGAGTGTCGTAATAGGCGGCGAGGATGCCTTCAAGAATGGCCTGGGCCGCAGTGGAAAAGCGTCCGGTCAGCGGCAGCATCACTGCCACATGTTCCGGGAAGTGTCCGTAGGCCGCCCATTGTTCCCGTAGCCGGTCGAGGAAGCGGGGGGCCGCCGGGTGGCCGTCAAACTGCCTTTGCCACGCCTCCAGGCTTGTCTCCAGGGCCGCCAGTCGCGGCGGGGTATCGTGGGCCAGTTCCGCCAGGCTCAGCCAGCCGCGGGCCTCGGAACGGGTGGCACGTGCCGCCAGGTCCGGCAATTGACGGGCGGGGATTTGTTGCAGCATGGCCCATAGGGCTTCCTGGCTGACCAGGCGGTCTTCGGGGTTCTGATACAGGGCCCCCTGCCGGATGCGGGTTTCCAGGGCTTCGTGCCAGCGTCCCATGTCGGCGAGGGCGCTGGCACGGGTTTCCAGGATGCGTGCCGCTAGGCCGATGGGAAGGTGGTCCAGGGAGGGGGGCAGGTGGCCCATCGCGGTCTGCGGGTCTCCCTCCATCCAGGTGATGCGGGCATTGAGTTCGGCACGCCGGGCCTTGCCGACCGTGTCCAGGTGCCGGTCTTCCATCTGGCCCAGGACCCGGGAGGCCTCGCCAAGGGTGTCCGGCTCAACCGGAGGACGCAGCAACAGGTCGACCGCATTGAGCTGGGCGCGCGCCCTGTCCGCTCCCCGCAGCCGCTCGGCCGCCACCAGGTATTCAGAGGCTGCCGCCCGGTGTGCACCCTCCTGTTCCAGCTGGGCGGCCCGGGCCAGGGTGTCCGTGGGCGGGTCCGCGGGTCGGGGCATGCCGGCGCAGGCCGACAGGAACAGGGCAATCAGCAGGGACAGGACGATATGTCGCATGGCGCACACGGGGTCATGGGTTCTCCCGCCCGGCGGGGCGGGTTAGACTGGCGAACCGTTTTGTGGGGTTTCCAGTATCTTGGCCGGGGTGCGGTGTGTCAATTGAGGCGGGTATTTTATATGTGGTGGCGACACCGATCGGTAATCTTTCCGATATGTCCCGCCGTGCGTTGCAGGTGCTGGGGGAGGTGGATCTGATCGCGGCTGAGGATACCCGTCATACGGGCAGGTTGCTGACCCATTTCGGCCTGGCCACGCCACGCGTCAGTCTGCATGAGCACAACGAGGAGCAGCAGGTGCCGGCGCTGGTGTCCCGACTGGCCGGGGGTGAGTCCATTGCCCTGGTCAGTGATGCCGGTACACCACTGATCAGTGATCCCGGCTTTCGCCTGGTGGCCGCAGCCCGCGAGGCCGGGATTCGTGTCTCACCCATCCCCGGCTCCTGCGCCCTGATCGCTGCCCTCTCCGCCAGCGGCCTGCCTTCGGACCGGTTCCTTTTTGAAGGTTTTCTGCCCGCCAGGGGGCAGGGACGGCGAAAGCGTCTTCAGGCCCTGCGGGAAACCCCCTGTACCCTGATCTTCTATGAATCCAGTCACCGTATCGGCGACTCCCTCGCGGATATGGCCGAGGTGTTTGGGGGGGATCGTCGGGCGGTGGTGGCGCGGGAGCTGACCAAGACCTTCGAGCAGCTGCAGGGGGATACCCTGGCGGGGCTGGTGCAATGGTTGGTGGAAGATGCCAATCACGGGCGCGGCGAGTTCGTGGTGCTGGTGTCCGGTGCGCCACGGCAGGAGGCGGGTGAACTGACGATGGAGGCGGAGCGGGTGTTGCGTTTGTTGCTGGGAGAGTTGCCGTTGAAGGCGGCGGCGCGGCTGGCGGCGGAGATTACCGGTGTCTCCAGAAACGCCCTCTATCAACGGGGGCTTGAACTGCGTTGAGAAAACACCGGCTTGGGCCGCGCCGGGGTGGGCTGAACAGGCCTCCTTGTGTGACTCCCGCGAAGGCGGGGGAGCAGACTTTTTCAGTCTTTTGACTGGATTCCCGCCTTCGCGGGAATGACGTCGGTTATGTGCGGGATAATGCCTCGTCTGTGCGGGGATGGCGTCTTCGGAGCTCGCTGAACGGTTTCGCCCGTCTTGTGCTTGGGTGCTGAACTTACATACAATGACGACGGAGCCGGCCAGACAGTCGCTGCGGTTTCAACGGCCGTGGAGGAAAGTCCGGGCTCCACAGGGCAGGGCGCCAGGTAACGCCTGGGCGGCGCAAGCCGACGGAAAGTGCCACAGAAATGATACCGCCGATGGCCTTCGGGCACAGGTAAGGGTGAAATGGTGCGGTAAGAGCGCACCGCGCGGGTGGCAACACGCCGCGGCAGGGTAAACCCCGTCCGGAGCAAGGCCAAATAGGGGTGCATTGGTGCGGCCCGCACTGCACCCGGGTAGGCTGCTTGAGGCGCATGGTGACATGCGTCCCAGATGAATGACTGTCCCCGACAGAACCCGGCTTATCGGCCGGCTCCAACCTGCTTTGTGTCCTTTCCCGCCGGTTCGCGGGCGCCTTTACGAGAGAACTCCCCATACCCCCATCGAATCGCTCAGGCTTGCTTGAGCGAATTGTCGCCTTTTTTTTGCAACCCACTGATTCGTCAGGGAACCCTGTTTTGCAGGGTTCGCGGCGGATGTGTTGCTGCAAGCAGGTTTTGTAAGTATTTGTGACACAAGCATAAATCTTGGTTGATGGAGGGGCATTTCCCTTGACACTCCGCTCAGCCGCTACCTATAGTGTAAAAAAGTGGATTTATGTGGGGGCGGGTGGAGCTGCCCGATATCCTGATGCCTTTCGGGGATGAAAGGTGGGGGCTCCTCCTGAGTCCGGCGGGACAGGCAATGTGATCGGCAGGCAATGCCCGGGGCGGCCGTGTTCAGAGGCATTACCAACTTGAATCTGGACTCCAAGGGACGCATGGCGATGCCCTCCCGGTATCGTGATCGCCTGATGGAAAGTGCCCAGGGTCATCTCGTCATCACCGTGCACCTGGACAGATGCCTGCTGCTCTACCCTTTGCCGGACTGGGAGATTCTGGAGCAGCAGGTGATGTCCCGGCCCAACATCAACCGTCAGGTTCGGGATCTGCAGCGCCTGCTGGTGGGGCATGCCTGCGACTGTGAGATGGATGGCAATGGCCGGATTCTTCTGCCTGCGCCACTGCGTGAATTTGCAAATTTGAGAAAACAGGCGGTACTGGTGGGGCAGGGCAACAAGTTCGAACTGTGGGATGAGGACGCGTGGAACCTCTGCCGTGAAGACTGGTTCAGTCAGGATTCGAAGGAGAATGACCTGAGTGGAATTCTGGAGTCCCTGACACTGTGAGCCATGAAGATCGGAAGGTTTTACACCATCGCCCCGTGCTGTTGGATGAGTCTCTGGAAGCACTGCGTCTGCGTCCCGAGGGTATCTATGTGGACGGTACCTTCGGCAGGGGTGGGCACAGCGGGGCCATCCTCGGGTGCCTGGGCGCGGCGGGACGTCTGATCGCCCTGGATCAGGATCCCGAGGCACAGGCCGAAGCCTGTCGCCGTTTTTCGGGGGATGAGCGTTTCGAGTTTGTCCGAACCTCGTTCACGCGGTTGCTGGAGGTGCTTGAGGCGCGGGATCTGGTCGGGCGGGTGGACGGGGTGCTGCTGGACCTGGGGGTGTCGTCGCCGCAGCTGGACAGTCCCGACAGGGGGTTCAGCTTCATGCGGGATGGTCCCCTGGATATGCGTATGGATCCGATGCAGGGTGAATCAGCGGCTCAGTGGCTTGCACGGGCGGATGAGAGTGAAATTGCAGCTGTCCTGAAATCCCTTGGCGAGGAGCGTCACGCCAGGCGCATTGCGCGGCATCTTGTGACGCAACGGGCAGAGACGCCCATCCTGAGAACCGGCCAGCTTGCGGCCCTGATCGCTGAGGCCATACCCCGTCATGAACGGCACAAGCACCCGGCTACGCGCAGTTTTCAGGCCATCCGTCTGCATGTGAATCGGGAACTGGAATCTCTGGATGAATGTCTGGCGCAGATCCCGACGGCCCTGGCGCCAGGCGGGCGATTGGCGGTCATCAGTTTCCATTCCCTGGAGGATCGGGCCGTGAAGCGTTTCATCCGGCGTCAGTCCGAGGGGGTGCCGGTGCCGAGAGGGTTGCCGATCACCGAGCCGCCTCCGGGGCGGACCCTGCTCCGGATCGGCAAGGCCTGCCGCCCGGGTCTGGCGGAGGTCGAATCGAACCCGCGCGCGCGCAGTGCCGTGTTGCGGGTGGCAGAACGATTGCCATGAGCTGGCGCCTGATATTGCCAGGCCTGTTGTTCATGGGTGTGGTGGTCAGCGCACTGGCGGTGGTGAGCAGCAAGCATCAGAGCAGAATGTTGTTCATGGAGCTGCAGGTAGAGCTGAGATTGCGTGATGAACTGAATATCGAGTGGGGCCAATTGCAGTTGGAGCAAAGCACATGGGCGACGCACGGGCGGATTGAAGAGGAGGCTGCTCAGCGCCTCAACATGCGCCTGCCCGATACCCGTTCCACCATTATTCTGCTGGAGTGATTGATGTCGGTTCCAATGACAACGGTTCCTCGCTGGCGGCTTGGCGTGGTGCTGGGGGCTTTCGTCCTCGCCTTCGTCGCGGTGCTGGCGCGTGCCGTGGATCTGCAGGTGCTGCAGCAGGATTTTTTGCAGGGACAAGGGGATGCGCGCCACCTCCGGGTGGTTTCCCTGCCGGCCCATCGGGGCATGATCCTCGACCGCCACGGTGAACCCATGGCGGTCAGTACCCCCGTGGACAGCGTCTGGGCCAATCCGCGGGAAACCCTGCAGTACCCGGATCACCAGCTGCTGGATCTTGCCCGCCTGCTGGACATGAATCCCCGTGAACTGCACCAGAGACTGCTGGAGCGCGCGGAGCGTGAATTCGTCTACCTGCGTCGTCATGTCACCCCGGATGTGGGGCGACAGGTGATGGCCATGGGTATTCCCGGAGTCGCCCTGCAGCGGGAGTATCGGCGGTACTATCCCATGGGGGAGGTATCGGCCCATGTGCTGGGCTTTACCAACATTGATGATCGTGGACAGGAAGGCCTGGAACTGGCCTATAACACCTGGCTGACCGGGGAGCCGGGTGCCAAGCGGGTGGTACGTGATCGTCTCGGGCGCGTGATCAGGGATGTTGAAAACATCCGGCCTGCCCGTCCCGGACAGGATCTGGTCCTGACCATCGACCAGCGTCTGCAATATCTGGCGTATCGGGAACTCAAGGCCGCCGTGCAGGCCCATGGGGCACTGGCGGGGTCCGCCGTGATCATGGATGCCCGTAATGGCGATATCCTGGCGATGGTCAACCAGCCATCCTACAACCCGAATAACCGTGGCACCTTGCGGGGCGAGAGCGCACGCAACCGGGCCGTGACGGACCTGATCGAGCCGGGATCCACCATCAAGCCCTTTACCGTGGCCGCAGCTCTGGAATCCGGACAGTTCCAGAAGGAATCCCTGTTGCAGACCAGCCCGGGACGCATGAGGGTCGGACGCCACACCGTGACGGATATCCGTAACTACGGCCTGATAGATCTCACCACCCTGATCAGCAAGTCATCCAACGTGGGGGCGAGCCAGCTGGCTCTGGCCATCGAGCCCCAGCAGCTTTGGGAGACCTTTTACCGGGCGGGTTTCGGTCGTGGCACGGGCAGTGGCTTTCCTGGTGAGGCCGGTGGCAACCTGCGGGATTTCTTCCACTGGCGCGATGTGGAGCGGGCCACCATGGGGTTTGGCTATGGATTGTCGGTGACGCCGCTCCAGTTGGCCCAGGCCTATGCCGCCATTGCCAATGAAGGGATCATGTACACCCCCCGTCTGGTGGTTTCGGACGCGCCCCGCGAAGCTTACCGGGTGATGAGCGCCGATGCCGCTCGGGATCTGGTGCACATGCTGGAAGTGGCCGTCTCCAGGGAGGGCACCGGCATCCGCGCCGCGGTGGAGGGGTATCGGGTGGCCGGGAAGACCGGTACGGCACGCAAGCTGGTGGATGGCGGGTACGCCAGGGGCCGATATCTCTCGCTGTTTGCGGGGATGGCGCCGGCCAGTGATCCCCGTCTGGTCATGGTGGTGATCATCGATGAACCCGGCGGTGACCAGTACTATGGCGGCCAGGTGGCCGCTCCGATCTTCAGTGGCGTGATGCGCGGTGCCCTGAGGCTCATGGATATCCCCCCCGATAATCTCCCCGGATTGAGGTCCGCGTCGCGCGCTCCCCAGGAGGCGCCGACATGAGGCATCCCGACCTTCTGCATGGGCGGTGCCTGCTGTCAGAGCTGCTGGCCGGGCTGGCGCCGGTGCCGGCCGGTGATGACCGGGCGGTGGGGGGGCTGTGTCTGGACAGTCGGCGGGCAATGCCCGGCGATATCTTTCTGGCCGTGGCCGGATGTCATCACCATGGCCTGACCCATGCGGTGGAGGCGATACGGCGTGGTGTCGTGGCGGTACTCTGGGAACCCATCCCGCTGGCGGGGGATCCCCATCCCCGGGGAGACGTGCCCTATCTGTCGGTCCCGCGGCTGCGTGAGCGCATGGGTGAAATCGCGGCTCGTTTCCATGCCCATCCTTCCCGTAATATGCGCGTGGTGGGTGTCACGGGTACCGACGGCAAGACTTCCGTTTCCCAGTGCCTGGCCCGTGCCCTGGACAGCGACAGCCGTCCCTGCGGCGTGATAGGCACCCTGGGTAGCGGCCGTTACGGGGAACTGGCCGAACCGGGTCTGACCACGCCGGACCCCCTTGCACTCCAGGCCATGCTGGCCGCCATGAATCAGCAATCCATCCGTCAGGTGGTCATGGAGGTGTCATCCCATGCCCTGGATCAGTCCAGGGTGGCCGGGGTGGATTTTGACCTGGCCATCCTTACCAATCTGGGGCGGGATCATCTGGATTATCACGGTACGGTGGCTGCGTACGGGGAGGCCAAGGCGCGGCTTTTTGCGTGGCCGGGCCTGAAGACGGCGGTGCTGAATCTGGACGATCCCTTCGGCGTCATGCTGGCCGGGCGGGTGGAGTCCCATGTCGGCGTGCTGGGCTATGGGCTGCGGGTGGCTCCCGATGGTCGTGAGCAGGTGCTGGCAACCAACCTGGAATTCCATGCCGATGGCGTCAGGGCCCGCGTGTTGACCCCATGGGGGCACGGTGAGTTGGAAAGCCCCTGGCTCGGCCGCTTCAACCTTCAGAATCTGCTGGCGGTTCTGGCCGCATTGCTGACGATGGACGTCACCCTCACCGATGCCCTGGAGCGGTTGCGGCATGGCCCGTCCGTACCCGGTCGCATGGAGCGTTTCCGTGGACCCCGTGGGCCACTGGTGGTGGTGGATTATGCCCATACCCACGAGGCGTTGGCCCAGGTGCTGCAGGCCCTTCGGGTGCATTGTGGCGGGCGTCTCTGGTGCGTGTTCGGTTGTGGCGGCGACAGGGATCCGGGCAAGCGCCCTTTGATGGCGGCCATGGCACAACGCTACGCGGATCAGGTGGTGGTGACCAGTGACAATCCCCGTCACGAAGCGCCCCAGGCCATCATCGACGGGATTTGTGCGGGATTCACCGATGCTCCCGGGGTGCATGTGGAAATCGATCGGGAGACCGCCATACGTCATGCCTTCAGCCGGGCGGCGCGGGAGGATGTGGTGCTGGTGGCCGGCAAGGGACATGAGACCTGGCAGATCTTCGGCGATGAATACCTGCCCTTCAGTGATCGGGATCTGGTCCTGCGACTGACGGAGGGCGAGACATGATGCAGTTGCCCATGAGTCAGGTGGCGCTCCTGTCCGGTGGCCGGTTGCAAGGCCCTGACGTGGTCGTGCGCGGGGTGTCCACGGATAGCCGCAGTGTCACCGCGGGACAGCTGTTCGTGGCCCTCAAGGGACCACGTTACGACGCCCATGATTTTATCGATGGCCGGCTTCCGGCTTCCGGTCTGCTGGTCAATCACGATCTGGAACCGGTGGATGCCCGGCCCCGGGTGCTGGTGGGGGACACCCGTCAGGCTCTGGCGGATCTGGCCGCCGGTTGGCGATGCCGCTGTAAAGCCAGGGTCGTGGCGTTGACGGGTAGCAACGGCAAAACCACGGTCAAGGAGATGCTGGCGGCGATCCTTGGCCATTGCGGCGAGACCTGGGCGACCCGCGGCAATCTGAACAATGAGATCGGTGTTCCCCTGACGTTGCTGAGCCTGTCCGAGGGGCATGATTTCGGTGTCATCGAGATGGGGGCGAATCACGCGGGCGAGATCGCCTTGCTGACGCGCATCACCCGGCCTGATGTGGCCTTGATCACCAATGCCGGACCGGCCCATCTGGAAGGTTTCGGCAGTATCGAGGGGGTTGCCCATGCCAAGGGCGAGATCTTCCAGGGGCTGGGGGATGAGGGCGTGGCGGTGATCAACGCCGACGATCCCTATACCGATCTGTGGCGGGCCATGAACCCGGAACGGCGTGTCGTGCTGTTTGGACTGTCGGCCCGGGCCGGGGTCCGTGGAGAATTGCGTGGCGAGGATCTGCTGATCCATCTGCCGGATCGGCAGATTCAGGTGTCACTGGCCCTGGCCGGTCGCCATAACCGGCTCAATGCCCTGGCGGCCGCTGCCGCGGCTCATGCCCTGGGGGCGGATGCTGCGGCCATTGGTGAGGGGTTGGCGTCGATGCAACCGGTACCGGGGCGTCTGGTGTCCCGACGGGGGCCATCGGGCAGCCGCCTCATCGACGACAGCTATAATGCGAACCCTGCTTCGTCCCGGGCAGCCCTCCAGGTGCTGGTGGAGCAGTCCGGGCATCGTATTTTCGTGCTCGGCGACATGGGCGAGTTGGGAGAGGACGCCTCCGGCATGCACCGTGAAATTGGTGCCTTGGCCCGGGAAATGGGGGTGGAACAACTGCTGGCGGTGGGGCCGCTGAGCCGACATGCGGTACTTGCCTTCGGTGAGGGCGCCGAACATTTCGAGGATCAGTCCGGACTTCTGGCGGCGTTGGTGGATTACCTGGGGCCCGGTGTGGTGGTTCTGGTCAAGGGTTCCCGGGGGCAACGCATGGATCGGGTGATCTCGGCGCTGGCAAGCGAACAAGGGCAGCAACAAGAACGATCGGGAGACAGTGGGCATGCTGCTCATTCTGTTTGATTATCTGAGCCAGTACTATACGGCCTTCAATGTGTTCCAGTACCTGACCCTGCGCGCCATCATGGGCGTGCTCACGGCACTGCTGATCGCCTTCATGGTGGGGCCGGCCATGATCCGGCGGCTTGCCCGGTACAAGATCGGTCAGCAGGTGCGCAGTGATGGTCCCCAGACCCACTTCAGCAAGGCGGGGACCCCCACCATGGGCGGTGCCCTGATCCTGGTGGCGGTGGCCGTCAGCACCCTGCTGTGGAGTGATCTGAGCAACCGCTTTGTCTGGGTGGTGCTGCTGGTCACCCTGTTATTCGGTCTTATCGGCGGAGTGGACGATTACTTGAAGCTGCGTTACGGCAACAGCCGTGGCCTGTCGGCGCGCAGCAAGTTTTTCTGGCAGAGCGTGGTGGCCTTCCTGACCGCCGTGTTCCTGTTCTATACCGCCCAGACGCCCATCGAAACCACCCTGATCGTGCCCGTCTTCAAGGATGTGGCCGTTGATCTGGGGCTTTGGTTCATACCGTTGACCTGGCTGGTGATCGTGGGTTCGAGCAACGCGGTGAACCTCACCGATGGTCTGGATGGCCTGGCCATCATGCCCTGCGTACTGGTGGCCGGGGCCCTGGGTGTGTTTGCCTATGTTTCCGGGCACGCCATCTTCGCCAATTATCTGGGGATTCCCTATGTGCCTGGGGTGGGGGATCTGACGGTGTTTGCCGCCGCGCTGGTGGGCGCGGGCATGGGGTTTCTGTGGTTCAACGCCTATCCTGCCCAGGTGTTCATGGGTGATGTGGGCGCGTTGGCCCTGGGGGCCGCCCTGGGCCTGCTGGCGGTGACCACCCGTCAGGAAATCGTGCTGGTGATCATGGGAGGGGTGTTCGTGATCGAAACCCTGTCTGTGATCCTGCAGGTGGCTTCCTACAAGCTGACCGGGCGGCGCATCTTCCGCATGGCGCCACTGCATCATCATTTTGAACTCAAGGGCTGGCCCGAACCGCGGGTGATCGTGCGTTTCTGGATCATCACCGTGGTGTTGGTACTGATCGGTCTGGCAACCCTGAAGATCCGTTGAGGACGGCGAGTGACGTGACAGTGCAGGCAACGACACTGATCGTGGGACTGGGCACCACCGGGCTTTCCGTGGCGCGGCATCTGGCCGCCCGCGGGGAGCCCTTTTGCGTGGCCGATACCCGCGAATTGCCACCCGGCCTGGATGCGCTGCGGGAACGGGTGCCCGAAGTCCGTGTCTTTACCGGGCCGTTCGCCCCGGACCTGTTTGCCCGCTTTGATCGCCTGATCGTGAGCCCCGGTGTGAGTGTCCGTGAACCGGCCATCCAGGCCGCCCGGGCCCGTGGCGCTCGGGTGATGGGGGATATCGAGCTTTTCGCCGGGCTGGTCGATGCCCCGGTACTGGCCATCACAGGCTCCAACGGCAAAAGCACGGTCACCACGCTGGTGGGCGAGATGGCCCGGGCCGCCGGCCTGCAGGTGGCGGTCGGTGGTAATCTGGGGACTCCGGCGCTGGATCTCCTGACATCCCGGCCGGCGCCTGAGCTGTATGTGCTGGAGCTGTCCAGCTTCCAGCTTGAGACCACCTCCGGGCTTCGATGTGATGCGGCCGCCGTGCTCAACGTGTCTGCGGATCACCTGGACCGCTATCAGGGGCTGGATGACTATGCCCAGGCCAAGGCTCGCATCTTCCTACATGCCCGGGTAGCGGTGATCAACCGCAATGACCCCCTGGTTCAGGACATGGCCGGGAGGCAGGTGCGCGTGGGTTTTGGTCTGGATATCCCCGAGGCGGGTCAATACGGCCTGAGGGATCGGGGTGGGGAGCCCTGGTTGTACCAGGGTGACGGCCCGCTGATGCCCGAGGCGGAATTGCGCATGGCTGGCCGACATAACACGGCCAATGCCCTGGCCGCCCTGGCCCTGGGGGAAGCCGTCGGCCTGCCCATGGACGACATGCTGGCGGTGTTGCGCCGCTTCGCCGGGCTACCCCATCGTTGCCGGTGGGTGGCGAACATGGGTGGTGTTGACTGGTACAACGATTCCAAGGGCACCAACCTGGGTTCCACTCTGGCCGCCCTGGCGGGGTTGCCGGGCAAGGTCGTGCTCATCGCCGGTGGGCAGGGCAAGGGGCAGGATTTCACGCCCCTCCAGGCCGTGGCTGCCGACAAGGCACGGGCCGTGGTGCTGCTGGGGCAGGATGCAGCCGTGATCGAACAGGCCCTGGGGGGCGTGGTGCCGGTGGTACGGGTCCATGATATGGAGCAGGCCGTGACCGAGGCTGCCCGTCTGGCCTGTCGCCAGGACAGCGTGCTGCTTTCCCCAGCCTGTGCCAGCCTGGACATGTTCCGTAACTACGCACATCGGGGCGAGGTATTCGAGTCCGAAGTACGGAGGCTGGCGCCATGAAGGGTCTTGATCTTCAGGCCACCCGGGACATGGACAGCCGTCTGGCGGTGGAACTGCATCAGAAGGTGGATCTGGGACTGGCGGTCACGGTCATGGCCCTGCTGGGACTGGGACTGGTGATGGTGGGATCCGCCTCCATCGGGATCGCTGACCGGAACCTGGGCGATCCTTTCTATTTCCTGCAACGCCAGGTGTTTTTTGTCAGTCTCGGTCTGTTGGCGGCCGTCATGTTCTACAACCTGCGCCTGGCCTGGTGGCAGGCCATGGGGCCCTGGCTGCTCCTGTCCGTCTACGTGCTGTTGCTGCTGGTGCTGGTGCCCGGTATCGGCAAGACGGTGAACGGCTCCACCCGCTGGATTTCCGTGGGGTTGTTCAATCTGCAGGTCTCCGAGGTGGTGAAACTGCTCATGACCATCTATCTGGCCGGTTATCTGGTGCGCCATGCCCGCCAGGTACGCGAGACCCTGATGGGTTTTGCCAAGCCCTTGATCCTGCTGATGCTGGCCACAGCGCCTCTTCTCATGCAGCCGGATTTCGGGGCCGCGGTGGTGCTGATGGCCATCGCTCTGGGAATGCTGTTCCTGGGTGGCGCGAGGCTGTGGCAGTTCTTCATGCTGTTGGGTGCCGTAGGCATGGCGATGGCCTGGCTGGCCATCCAGACCCCTTATCGGGTGGCCCGTCTCACCGGCTTCATGGATCCCTGGACCGACCCCTTCAACACAGGATTCCAGCTCACCCAGTCTCTCATTGCCATCGGCAGTGGTTCCTGGTTCGGCGTGGGGCTGGGTGGCAGCGTGCAGAAACTCTTTTACCTGCCGGAAGCCCACAACGATTTCCTGTTTGCCGTGCTGGCCGAGGAACTGGGGCTGGTGGGTATCGTGGTGCTGGTGGCCCTCTACGGCTTCCTGCTCTGGCGCAGCTTTGCCATCGGTCAGGCCGCCGAGCGGGTGGGACATCTGTTCGGCGCGCATCTGGCCTACGGCATCGGCATCTGGATCAGTCTGCAGGCCTTCATCAACATGGCTGTGAACATGGGCATGCTGCCTACCAAGGGGCTGACCCTGCCCCTGATGAGCTATGGCGGCAGCTCCATGCTGGTGACCTGCGCGGCCATGGGATTGCTGGCCAGGGTGCATAGGGAAACGGTGGAGAGCGGTGGTTTCAGGCCGCGGCGTCGTGCCTCGGGAGGTGGAGCATGAGTCGTCGTCCCATCCTGATCATGGCCGGTGGCACCGGGGGACACGTTTTCCCCGGGCTGGCCGTGGCCGACTGCCTGCGTGCCCGCGGCGAGACCGTGTGCTGGCTGGGCACGGCCAACGGCCTGGAGGCCCGGCTGGTGCCGGCGGCGGGGATCGAGTTCCATACCCTGCCGGTGAGCGGTCTGCGGGGCAAGGGGGCGACCGCCTGGTTGCTGGCCCCCTGGCGACTGGGGGTGGCCCTGTGGGCGGCTTTGGGCCTGATGCTGCGGCTCAAGCCCAGGGCCGTGCTGGGCCTGGGCGGATTTGCCTCCGGCCCTGGTGGTCTCATGGCCGCCGCCCTGGGCCATCCCCTGGTGATCCACGAGCAGAACGCCATTGCCGGCATGACCAATCGCTGGCTGGCCGGTCGCGCGGACCTGGTGCTGGAAGCCTTTCCGGGCACGTTTCCTGCGGGCCGCCAGGCGGTGGCTGTCGGCAATCCGGTGCGTGAGAGCATCCGTGCGTTGCCGGAGCCCGAAGTGCGCCTGGCCGGGCGGGAAGGCCCCCTGCGTCTGCTGGTGGTCGGCGGCAGCCTGGGTGCCCTGGCCCTGAATACCCGTGTGCCTGAAGCGGTGGCACGTCTGCCCGAGGTGCGCCGACCCCTGATCCGTCATCAGGCGGGGGAGCGCACGCTGGATGAGGCCCGCCGGTCGTATGCCCGGGCCGGGGTGGAGGCCGAGGTGACGGCCTTTATCGATGACATGGCCGAGGCCTATGACTGGGCAGATCTGGTGATCTGCCGGGCAGGGGCGCTGACGGTCTCGGAACTGGCGGCTGCCGGCGTGGCCGCCCTGCTGGTGCCTTATCCCCACGCGGTGGATGATCATCAGCGTGCCAATGCCCGCCATCTGTCCGAAGCCGGGGCGGCCCGGCTCGTGCTTCAGGATGAACTGGACCCCGAAGCCCTGGCGACATGGCTGGAGTCCCTGGACCGCCCCCGATTGCTGGAAATGGCCCGCCAGGCCCGTTCCCTGGCACGTCCCGATGCCACCCATCGCGTGGCCGAGGCCTGTCTGGCCCTGGCTGGGAAAGGAGATTGTTCATGAATGCGCCCAACGCCCTGATCGGCATGCGTCGCATCCGCCGGATTCACTTTGTGGGTATCGGCGGTTCGGGCATGGGCGGCATCGCCGAAGTGCTGGCCAACCTGGGCTACCAGGTCAGTGGTTCGGATATTGCCGAAAATGCCGTGACCCGGCGCCTGGAGGGGCTGGGCGTGGAAGTTCGCCTGGGGCACGATGCCGCCCATGTGTGGCAGGCCGACGTGCTCGTGGTGTCCAGCGCCATCCGTCCCGATAACCCGGAGTTGCGGGCGGCACAGGAACGTCGCATTCCCGTCGTGCCCCGGGCCGAGATGCTGGCCGAGCTGATGCGTTTCCGTTATGGCATCGCCGTGGCCGGGACCCACGGCAAGACCACCACCACCAGCCTGGTGGCCAGTCTGTTGGCGGAGGGCGGGCTTGACCCCACCTTCGTCATCGGCGGCCGGCTCAACAGCACCGCCAGCCATTCCCGGCTTGGGCAGGGCAACTACCTGGTGGCCGAGGCGGACGAGAGCGACGCCTCCTTCCTGTGTCTGCAGCCGATGATCTCGGTGGTGACCAACATCGATGCGGACCACCTGGCCACCTATGAAGGGGATTTTTCCCGGTTGCGGGATACGTTCCTGGAGTTTTTGCACCACTTGCCTTTCTACGGCCTGGCGGTGCTGTGCGCGGATGACCCGGAAATCCGCGATCTGATCACTCGCATCGGCCGCCCCATGCTCACTTACGGCATCGATCATCCGGCCGACGTCAAGGCCCGTGAGCTACGCCCCGACGGCACCCTCACCCACTTCGACCTGTACCTGCCGGGCCGTGATCGGGCCTTGCCGGTGACCCTGAACCTGCCGGGACGCCACAATGTACTCAATGCCCTGGCGGCGGTGGCCGTGGCCCACGAGCTGGGGGTGGACGACGGTGCCATACAGCGGGGGTTGCAGGCATTTCAGGGCATCGGCCGGCGTTTCCAGGTTTACGGCCGTCTGCCCGCCCCGGCGGGCGAGGTGATGCTGGTGGATGACTATGGCCACCATCCCACTGAAGTGGCTGCCACCATTGCTGCGGCCCGATCCGCCTGGCCGGGCCGGCGTCTGGTGCTGGCCTTTCAGCCCCACCGCTACACCCGTACCCGGGATCTGTTCGAGGATTTTGCCGAGGTACTGTCCGAGCCCGATGTGCTGGTGCTACTGGATGTCTATGCGGCGGGCGAGGACCCCATTCCCGGCGCCGATGGCCGTACCCTGGCCCGGGCGATCCGTACCCGGGGAAGGGTGGATCCCGTGTTCGTGGATGCCCCCGAGCGTCTGGTGGACGCCCTGCGGGGTGTCTTGCGGGAGGGGGATGTCCTGCTGACCCAGGGCGCGGGTAATGTGGGGGCATTGGCGGCCAGTCTGCCGACGGCACTGGCCGGTGTCGGGGAGGGGCCATGATCGTTGCCCGTCGTCCCGGTCATCTGCGCGGGGAACTGCGCATCAATGAAGCCATGGCCAGGCATACCTCCTGGCGGGTGGGTGGTCCGGCGGACCGTTGGTATCGTCCGGCGGATCTGGATGACCTGGTGCTGTTCCTGTCCGGCCTGCGGGCGGACGAGCCCCTGTTCTGGCTTGGTCTGGGCAGCAATATCCTGGTGCGCGATGGTGGTATCCGCGGGACGGTGATTGCCTATGCGGGTGTGCTGGATACCCTGCACGGTCTGTCGGGATACCGGGCGCGGGTCGGGGCGGGCGTGAGTTGCGCCAAACTGTCCCGTTTCTGTGCCGAGCACGATCTTGCCGGCGGCGAATTTCTTGCCGGTATCCCCGGTGCCCTGGGTGGGGCCCTGGCCATGAATGCCGGGGCCTGGGGTGACGATACCTGGTCTCACGTGGAACAGGTCACCACCGTCGACCGGCGGGGGTGCCTGCATGTTCACACACGGGGGGATTACGAGGTGGGCTATCGCCATGTGCAGGGTAGCCGGGAAGGCTGGTTTGTGGAAGCGGTCCTGGCTTTCGCCCCCGGTGATGGTGAAGAATCCCGCCGGCGGGTCAAGGACCTGCTGTCCCGGCGCAACCGGACCCAGCCCATCGGGCAACCATCCTGTGGCTCGGTATTTCGCAATCCTGAAGGGGACCATGCGGCCCGGTTGATCGAGTTGGCGGGTCTCAAGGGGATGCAGGTCGGCGGAGCCATGATCTCGGAAAGACATGCCAATTTCATCATCAATACGGGGAATGCCCGGGCCGCGGACATGGAGGCCCTGATGATCCGGGTGCAGACCGAAATCCAGTCCCGTTTCGGGGTCACGCTGGTTCCCGAGGTCCGCATCGTGGGTGAAACCCTCAACGAGGTGGCGTCATGACGCAGTCGAATCAGGCCGATTTCGGCAGGGTGGCGGTACTCATGGGCGGTGGGTCCGCGGAGCGGGAGGTTTCCCTGCGCAGCGGCCAGGCCGTGCTGCGAGCATTGCTGTCGTCCGGCGTGGATGCCCATGGCATCGATGTGGGACGGGATGTGCTGGAGATCCTGGCCTGCGGTGATTATGACCGGGCGTTCATCATCCTGCACGGACGGGGCGGCGAGGATGGCGTCATCCAGGGCGCCCTGGAACTGCTGGGCATCCCCTATACGGGCACCGGCGTGGCCGGTTCGGCCGTGGGCATGAACAAGCTCATGAGCAAGCGCCTCTGGCGCGGGGCCGGTCTGCCGACGCCGGATTACCGGGTGCTGGAATCCGGGTTCGATCCGGTGGCGGTGGTGGAAGCCCTGGGTCTGCCCCTGATCGTCAAGCCTGCCCTGGAGGGGTCGAGCATCGGCATGTCCCGGGTCAACCGGGTGGAGGATCTGCCGGCTGCCTTTGAAGTCGCCGCCGCCTGTGGCGGGCCGGTATTCGCCGAACGCTGGATCACGGGCAGGGAATTCACCGCGGCCATTCTGGACGGTGAGCCGTTGCCCCTGATCCGCCTGGAAACTCCCCGGTCCTTTTATGATTACGAGGCCAAGTACGCAGCCGGGGATACCCGCTATCACTGTCCCTGCGGACTGGACCCCGAGGCCGAGGCCGCCGTGCAGGCCCTGGCCCTGGCCGCCTTCGAGGGTGTGTCCGGGCGGGGCTGGGGCCGGGTGGATCTGATGATGGATGCCGGGGGCAAGGCCTGGGTGATTGAGGTCAATACGGTGCCGGGCATGACCGATCACAGTCTGGTGCCCATGGCGGCCCGTGTCGCCGGGCTGGATTTTCAGGCCCTGGTAATGAAGATTCTGGCCACGTCCCTGATTCCGGGGGCGCGGTAATGGGGTGCGTATGGGCAGAGCGATGGCTAGGCGAAGGGTGCAGCGGCCGCCCTGGTGGCGGGAGGCACGCTTGCGCCGCGCCCTGCGATCCCTGCTGCTGGTGGCAGCTGTCATGATGCTTGCCGTCGCTGGCCAAGGAGGGGTAGCCCATTTGATGGAGCCCGATACCCTGCCCATCCGCAGCGTGGAAGTGGAGGGCGAGTTGCGTCATATGGTGCCGGAGACCCTGTCCGCGGCCATCGCGCCCCATGTGCGGGGGGGCTTCTTCAACCTGGATCTGCGTCAGGTGGAGAGGTCGGTCAAGGCACTTCCCTGGGTACGTGGGGTGTGGGTGCGCCGGGAATGGCCGGACCGGATCGTGATCCGGATCGAGGAGCAGGTCCCGGTGGCACGCTGGGGCAGCGATGCCCTGGTGAACCAGTATGGGGAACTGTTCCGCCCGGAGTTGTCGGAAGCCCCCGAGGGTCTGCCGTTCCTGGAGGGCCGGGAGGGCCGTCAGCGGCAACTCATGGAACGATTCCTGGCGGTACAGGCCAGGCTGGCGGATGTGGGCCTGGAAGTTTCCGGCATCAAGGAGGATGCCCGGCGCTCCTGGGTGATCCAGCTGGAGGACGGGGGGCAGGTCCTCATGGGCCGGGGGATGGACGCGGATCGCCTGGACCGGCTGGTGCGCATGTATCCGCGCCTGGAGGAGCATCGGGACGAGCCCATCCGGCGAATCGACATGCGTTACACCAACGGCATCGCCGTGGCCTGGCAGTCCGGCGAAGGTGATGTCAAATGAGACGGTCTGTCATGCAGGCAAGGCAAATGAAAGAAGTAATGAGTCCGGCGTTGTTTTCCCGGTACCGGCAGTGTGGTGAAACCACCCTGATTGCGTCGTGGTGGAGATGAAGGGTTATGTCTAAGCGATCCGATAAGGGAATGATAGTCGGCCTTGATATCGGCACCTCCAAGGTGGAGGCCATCGTCGGTGAAGTGAATGACGAGGGGGGTATCGAGATTGTCGGTATCGGTTCCCATCCTTCCCGTGGGTTGAAAAAGGGCGTGGTGGTCAATATCGAATCCACTGTGCAATCCATCCAGCGTGCCATCGAGGAAGCGGAGCTGATGGCCGGCTGCCAGATTCACTCGGTCTTCACCGGGATTGCCGGCAGTCATGTGAAGAGCCTCAATTCCACCGGTGTGGTGGCCATCAAGGACAAGGAAGTCAATACGGCGGATGTGGAGCGGGTGATTGATGCCGCCAGGGCGGTGGCTATCCCGGCGGATCAGCGCATCCTTCATGTGCTGCCCCAGGAGTTCATCATTGATGAGCAGGAAGGTATCCGCGAGCCCATCGGCATGTCGGGCGTACGCCTTGAGGCCAAGGTTCACCTGGTCACAGGCGCGGTGTCCGCGGCCCAGAACATCATCAAGTGCGTCAGACGGTGTGGGCTGGAGGTGGATGACATCATCCTGGAGCAACTGGCCTCCAGCTATGCCGTACTCACCGAGGATGAGAAGGAATTGGGAGTGTGTCTGGTGGATATCGGTGGCGGGACCACCGATATTGCCGTCTTTACCGACGGTGCGATCCGCCACACCGCGGTGATTCCCATCGCCGGTGATCAGGTGACCAATGATATCGCCGTGGCCCTGCGGACGCCCACCCAGTACGCGGAGGACATCAAGATCAAGTATGCCTGTGCCCTGCGTCAGCTGGCCAATCCGGAGGAAAGCATCGAGGTGCCTGGCGTGGGTGACCGTCCCCCCCGCCGTCTCTCCCGGCAGATCCTGGCCGGGGTGGTGGAGCCCCGCTACGAGGAACTCATGTCCCTGGTCCAGGCGGAACTGCGCCGGTCCGGTTGTGAGGAAATGGTGGCCGCGGGCGTGGTGCTGACCGGTGGGTCTTCGAAGATGGAAGGCGTGGCGGAACTGGCGGAAGAGGTCTTTCACATGCCCGTGCGTCTGGGGTTGCCCCAGTACGTCACCGGTCTGGTGGATGCGGTCAGGAACCCCATGCATTCCACCGGAGTGGGGCTGTTGCTGTTCGGTCATCAAAGTCGTTATCAGGCCATGACCGAAGGAGTCCGTGGTGGGGGGATGAAATCCGTCTGGGGGCGGATGAAGAGCTGGTTTCAGGGCAATCTATAGGACAGGCTCATGTCGGACTTCGTGGCGATGGATACAGAAAGAATACGCGGGCGTGGATGAATCGGGTGATCTGAATTCGGAAGGTTACGGTCTTTTTAACGAACATTGTGGTTTTTAGGAGGAATTGGATATGTTTGAACTGATGGATACCTATCCGCAAAGCGCGGTCATCAAGGTCATCGGTGTCGGTGGCGGTGGCGGCAATGCCGTTCAGCACATGGTCAATGCCTCCATTGAGGGCGTGGACTTCGTGGTGGCGAACACGGATGCCCAGGCCCTCAAGCGGGTGGATGCCAAGACCCTGCTGCAACTGGGCTCCCATATCACCAAGGGCCTCGGTGCCGGGGCCGATCCTGCCGTGGGGCGTGAGGCCGCCCTGGAAGACCGGGAGCGGATCCAGGAAGTGATCGACGGTGCCGACATGGTCTTCATTACCGCCGGCATGGGCGGCGGCACGGGTACCGGGGCCGCGCCGGTGGTGGCCCAGATCGCCAAGGAAATGGGCATTCTCACCGTGGCCGTGGTCACCAAGCCCTTTCCCTTCGAAGGCAAGAAGCGTATGCAGGTGGCGCAATCGGGGATGGAAAACCTGGCCAAGTATGTGGACTCTCTTATCACCATTCCCAATGACAAGCTCCTGTCGGTACTGGGCAAGAACGTAACCCTGCTGGATGCCTTCAAGGCCGCCAACGACGTGTTGTTGGGGGCGGTGCAGGGGATCGCCGAACTCATCACCCGCCCCGGCCTGATCAACGTTGACTTTGCGGATGTGCGCACCGTGATGTCCGAGATGGGCATGGCCATGATGGGTACCGGTTCCGCCTCCGGTGGTGACAGGGCCCGTGTCGCCGCCGAGGCCGCCATTTCCAGTCCGTTGCTGGAGGATGTGAACATTGCCGGTGCCCGGGGCATCCTGGTGAATGTGACCGCCGGCATGGACATGTCCATCGGCGAGTTCGAGGAAGTGGGCGCGGCGGTCAAGGAGTTTGCCTCTGAGGATGCCACTGTGGTGGTGGGTACCGTCATCGATCCGGAGATGAACGACGAACTGCGCGTGACCCTGGTGGCCACAGGTCTGGGAACGCCCGGCCAGGCTGCCCGTCCGACCCGTGAAAAGCCGGCGGTGAAGCTGGTGGAGTCACGTCAGACGGCCCTGGGTGCCCATCATGGGCACGGCAGCGAACTGGACATGGTGGATTACGACAAGCTGGATCGGCCGGCGGTGATGCGCAAACAGCAGGGCAATGCGGCCTACGATATGTCCGGCAATCCCAATATGGATTACCTGGATATCCCCGCATTCCTGCGCAAACAGGCCGACTGATCATGGGGTGGTGAAGGGCGGAGCCGCATGCACTGGTGTGTGCTTCGCCCCTTTATCGTCAGATGCCGTCCGGAAGGAGGGGCTGGTGTCAGGACATGCAACTTGACGCATCCAGTGGCATAATAACCGGCTATTTTGTCATGCCGGGCATTTCAGGGAGGCTGGGGCCGTTCTGATACGGTACGCATAATGCCCAATCCCGGTGCGTCACCGGCTCAGAGGATTATCAAGTTGATCAAGCAGCGCACGCTCAAGAACACCATTCGTGCTACCGGCGTCGGACTCCATACCGGTGAAAAGATCTATCTGATGTTGCGTCCGGCACCGGTCAATGCCGGGGTGGTTTTTCGCCGCGTGGACCTGGATCCGGTGGTGGAGATCAAGGCCCATCCCGAAAATGTGGGCGATACCTGCCTGTCCACCACCATGGTGAAGGGTGATGTGCGGGTGTCCACGGTGGAACACCTGCTTTCGGCCGTGGCGGGGTTGGGGATCGATAACCTGTATGTGGATGTCAGTGCGCCCGAAGTGCCCATCATGGATGGTAGCGCCGGGCCTTTCGTGTTTCTCATCCAGTCCGCCGGAATCGTCGAGCAGAACGCCCCCAAGCGTTTTATCCGCATCAGACAGCCGGTGGAAGTCCGGGAGGATGACAAGTGGGCCAGGCTGGAACCCTTCAATGGGTTCAAGGTGGGTTTCTCCATCGATTTCAAACACCCCATTTTCAGTGGCGGGGTTCAGTCCGCCGAACTGGACTTTTCCACCACGTCCTTTGTCAAGGAAGTCAGCCGCGCCCGTACCTTCGGTTTCATGCGCGAGATCGAGGCTCTGCGCAGTCGTCGGCTTGCCCTGGGCGGCAGTCTGGATAACGCGGTGGTTCTTGATGATTATCGGGTCCTTAATGAAGATGGTCTGCGCTATGAGGATGAGTTCGTCAAGCACAAGATCCTGGACGCCATCGGTGACGTCTACCAGCTTGGTCATAGCCTTATCGGTGCCTTTACCGGCTATAAGTCAGGTCATGCGCTCAACAACAAGCTGATCCGCAAGTTGATCACCCTTGAAGATGCCTTTGAAATCGTGACTTTCGAGGATGAGGGCGAGTTGCTGCCCATCTCCTATGCTCACGCTGCGGCTACTGTCTGAGGGAGGTCTTGCTTCGCGCCGCCAGGCGGCGCAGCGCCTGACGTAATTCTGTGTCTTCCACGGTGTTGGCTGCGCTCAGCAGGGATTCACGAGCCCGGTTTGAGAGGGCGTTTGCCTGCCGTGGGCGGTTTTCCTTGCGGGCGTCGCTCAGGGCGGGACATACCCGGATCTGGATGGATCGGGGGTGCAGGCCGTGGTGGGCCTGGATCTGTTTGAGAATTTCCCGCTTCAGATAGCGCAGTTGGGTGGCCCACGCCCCGGAGTCCGTCACCAGGGTGAGGGCACCATCTTCCATGCCGCTGACCCAGCAGTGCTCCCGTGGTCCCGGGGGCAACAGGTTCCTGACGCTCCAGGTCAGGTTTTCCAGCATTCGGGCCCGCGTCAGGAGCGCGGGGTCAAGCAGGACTCTGGGGCGGCGCATGAACGGACAGGTCTCCTGGCCGGGGACGGCATGCTGCAAGACTGCCTGTAACCACATTGGCGGGATATACGGATTTCCCACAAGGCCTGTGGTTGGATTATGATCGGCTTCTCATGAAGGACGGGTACTGGACGTCGGCGATTTCCGGCGCTGGTCGGGATCATAACAAAATACAGGCCAGGTCAGCATGAATATCATTTTCCTGTCTTCCAACGGGGGAGGGACGCGGCGCCTCCAGGTGTCACGTTGGTATCACCTTGCCGTTCCCCTGGCGGTTTTTGCTGTCTGCGGTGGGTTGTTCATGGGCGCTGGTTATCAGGCGGGAAGGTATCTTCATGATCCTGGCGAGCCACCGGGGTTGGCCCACTGGAGTGAGGCGCTCAGGGAGCAGCGCGATCAGCTGGAGTATGCAAGAGATGCCACTGAAGCGGGTATTCAGACGCTGACCCTGCGAGTGGCCCAGCTGCAGGCGCAGATGACGCGCCTGGATGCGTTGGGGAACAAGCTGGTGAAGATGGCGGACCTGGAAGATGGTGAGTTCGATTTCGGCACTCTGCCGGGGGTGGGGGGGCCCGAGGAAGTGCTTGTCGATGCGCCTTCCTTTCATCTGCTTGAGCGACTTGACGAGCTTGCACGGCAGATGGATGACCGCGAATCCCAGTTGCGCCTGCTGAGCCGCCTCATCCTTTCCGGTCAGCTGGCGGATGAGGTGACCCCGACCGGACGTCCTGTCGTCACTGGCTGGATGTCCTCGGGTTACGGTGCTCGTACCGATCCTTTCACCGGGCGTCAGGTGTTTCACCGGGGAGTGGATTTTGCCGGGCGTCCGGGTTCCGACATCATCGCCGTCGCCGGAGGGATCGTCATTTTTGCGGATCGCCGGGATGCCTTCGGCAAGCTGGTGGAGATCGATCACGGTAACGGCTATGTCACCCGCTACGCCCACAATAAGGAGATGCTGGTCTCCGTTGGGGAAGCGGTCCGCAAGGGGCAGGTGATCGCCAGGATGGGTTCCACCGGGCGCGCCACCGGAACCCATGTGCATTTTGAAGTGCTCAAGGATGGCCGGCATGTGAACCCCCATCGATTCATATCCTCCTCCGGCTAGGTGTCGTGGTACCCCACTGCGCCCATGGCTTGGATGGGGTATGATGACAGCCCTCAAGTTCAGCAACCCAGCGCAGAACCCTTCATGGTCACAAGCCTCGTCAGAAAGATCTTCGGTAGCCGTAACGATCGCCTGGTCAAGCAATACCGCAAGCAGGTTGGACGGATCAACGAACTGGAAGCCGATCTCCAGGCCCTCACGGATGACCGGCTTCGTGCACGGACCGGCGAATTCCGCGACCGCCTGGGCAAGGGAGATTCCCTGGAAGATCTGCTGCCGGAGGCCTTTGCGGTTGTACGGGAGGCTGGACGCCGGATCATGGGAATGCGTCATTTCGACGTTCAGCTCATCGGTGGCATGGTGCTCAATGACGGGCGTATCGCGGAGATGCGTACCGGCGAGGGCAAGACACTGGTAGCCACCCTGTCCGCCTATCTGAATGCCCTGCCCGCCAAAGGCGTTCATGTGATCACGGTCAACGACTATCTTGCCCGCCGCGACGCCGTCTGGATGGGGCGCCTGTATCATGGTCTGGGACTGACTGTGGGGGTGGTCAATTCCTCGGGTGCCAAGGGCGCCAAGCACTCCTTTCTTTATGACCCGGAGTTTGATGGAGACGGAGAAGGGTATGCCCATCTTCGCCCGGTCACCCGGCGGGAGGCCTATGCCGCGGATATCACCTATGGCACCAACAATGAATTCGGTTTCGATTACCTGCGCGACAACATGGCTTTCCGGGCCGAGGATCGGGTTCAGCGTGATCTGGCCTATGCCATTGTGGACGAGGTGGATTCCATTCTCATTGACGAGGCCCGCACGCCCCTGATCATCTCCGGTCCCACCGGGGAAAACTCCGATCTTTATCTGCGCATGAAGGACATCGTCCCCAAGCTGAAGCGCCAGGATGAAGAAGAGGGTGAAGGCGATTATTTTGTCGATGAAAAGGTCAAGCAGGTGTTCCTGTCCGAAGATGGACAGGAACGGGCCGAGCAGTTGCTGCAGGAGGCCGGTCTGCTCAAGGAAGGTCAGTCCCTCTATGACGCCGCGAGCATCCCCCTGCTGCACCATCTCAACGCCGCCCTGCGGGCTCACGCCATCTTCCAGCGCGACGTACATTACCTGGTGCGGGACAAGCAGGTACTGATCATTGATGAGTTCACCGGGCGCGTGATGGCCGGACGGCGGTGGTCGGAGGGTCTGCATCAGGCCGTGGAGGCCAAGGAGGGGGTGCCGATCCAGAACGAGAACCAGACCCTGGCCTCCATCACCTTCCAGAACTACTTCCGGCTGTACCGCAAGCTCTCGGGCATGACCGGGACCGCCGATACTGAAGCCTACGAGTTTCAGCATATCTACGGCCTGGAGGTGGTGGTGATTCCCACCAACAAGCCCATGGTCCGCAACGACATGCAGGATCTGGTCTACATGACCCAGAAGGAGAAGTACAAGGCCATCATGGAAGACGTCCAGCATTGCCGGGAACGGGGGCAGCCGGTCCTGGTGGGCACCGCCTCAGTGGAAGCCTCGGAGACCCTTTCCGAGATGCTCAAGAAGGCCAAGATCAGCCATGAAGTCCTCAATGCCAAGCAGCATGAGCGGGAGGCCCATATCGTCGCTCAGGCCGGCCGCCCCGGCGCCGTAACCATCGCCACCAACATGGCCGGCCGTGGTACCGACATCGTGCTTGGCGGCAGTCTGGACGCGGAGCTGGAAGCCCTGGGTCCGAATCCCGACCCGGTACAGATGGAGAGGATCCGATCCGAGTGGAAGCAGCGCCATGCTCAGGTGCTTGAGATGGGTGGGCTTCACATCATAGGTTCCGAGCGCCATGAATCCCGGCGGATCGACAACCAGCTCCGTGGACGTGCCGGTCGCCAGGGCGACCCGGGTTCGAGCCGGTTCTTTCTCTCCCTTGAAGACAATCTCATGCGCATCTTCGCCTCTGATCGGGTGAAGATGATCATGCAGAAACTGGGCATGCAGGAGGGAGAGGCGATCGAGAATGCCTGGGTGACCAAGGCCATCGAGAATGCCCAGCGCAAGGTGGAAGGACACAACTTCGATATCCGCAAGAATCTGCTGGAATACGATGATGTGGCCAATGACCAGCGCCGGGTGGTCTATGAGCAGCGGCGCGAGCTGCTGGATTCCCAGGAGATTTCCGATACCATTCGCGCCGTGCGCGAGGATGTGGTGGACCAGGCCATCAGTCGCTACATTCCCCCGGGCTCCATCGACGAGCAGTGGGATATCCCCGGCCTGACCCAGTCCATGGAGACCGAGTTCGGCCTGAAGCTGGACATCGCCGGCTGGCTGGACCAGGACGACGACCTGCACGAGGAATCCCTGCGCGAACGTCTGCAGAATGAAGTGAGCGGGGCGCTGGATGCCAAGCGCGCCGTGGTCGGTCCGGAGCTGATGCAGCGCATTGAAAAAGATGTGATGCTGCAGGTACTGGACAGTCACTGGAAAGAACATCTGGCATCCATGGACTACCTGCGCCAAGGCATCGGCCTGCGGGGTTATGCCCAGCGCAATCCCAAGCAGGAGTACAAGCGCGAAGCCTTCGCCATGTTCGAGAGTCTGCTGGAGCGCATCAAGCATGATGTCATTTCCATGCTCATGCGCCTGCAGGTACAGTCCCCCGATGATGTGGAGACGCTGGAGGCCCAGGCACGCAGCAGCGCCAAGCCGGCCAGTATGGAATTCAAGCATGATCAGCCGGACAGCCCTCTGTCCAGCGAGGAAGACCCCCGGGCCACGCCGGAGGACTCGGATCAGGAGCCCTATCGCCGGGAAGGTCCCAAGCTGGGTCGAAATGATCCTTGCTGGTGTGGTTCCGGCAAGAAGTACAAGCACTGCCACGGCAGACTGGAGTAATCATCAATGGCGGTGAATCTGCCCGAACCCGTTGAACTGACCCCTGTTTCAGGCGTCCGACTCAGTGCCGTGGCGGCCGGTATCCGTTACAAGGGGCGCAATGACCTTGTGCTGATGGAACTGGCCGCGGGAAGTACCTGCGCCGCCGTCTTCACCCGGAACGCCTTCTGTGCCGCACCGGTGCAGGTGGCCCGGCAACACATGCTTCAGGGCCCCCCCCGCTACCTGCTGATCAATGCGGGCAATGCCAACGCGGGTACCGGCGCCCAGGGCATGGAGGCCGCCTATCTGAGTTGCGGCGCGGTGGCCGGTTGCACCAATGTCAGAATTGCCCAGGTACTGCCGTTTTCCACCGGGGTGATCGGGGAGCCCCTGCCGGTGGAACGCATCTCCGCAGCCCTGCCCGAGGCCGTGGCAGCCTTGCACGAGCAGGGCTGGATGGCGGCCATGCGGGCCATCATGACCACCGACACGGTGGGCAAGGGTGCTTCGGAACGGCTGCGTCTTTCCGGTGGCGAGGTGACGATCACCGGGATCGCCAAGGGCTCCGGCATGATCCACCCCGACATGGCCACCATGCTGGCTTTCCTGGCCACCGATGCCAAGGTGGACAAGGGATTGCTGCAAGCCATGCTGCTGCGTTGCAGCCGGGCCAGTTTCAATGCCATTACCGTGGACGGAGACACTTCCACCAATGATGCCTGCGTACTGGCCGCCACCGGTGCGTCCGGTGTGGCAGTGGATTCCGGGGAAGACCAGCGCCTGTTCGAGCAGGCGCTGCTGCGGATATGCCGTCACCTGGCCCACGCCATCGTCCGTGACGGGGAAGGCGCGACCAAGTTCATCACGGTGCGCGTTAGCGGGGCACGGGATATGGAAGAAGCCCGCAGCGTGGGTTTTACCGTCGCCCTCTCACCACTCGTCAAGACCGCCCTGTTTGCCTCGGATCCCAACTGGGGGAGGATTCTGGCGGCCGTGGGCAGGTCCGGTGTTGAGGGGCTTGATGTGGACCGGGTGAGCATCCATCTGGGAGATGTGTGCATTGTCGCCTCGGGTGGCAGGGCCTCTGGATATGAAGAGTCCCAGGGGCGCCGGGTGATGGCGGAAGCCGAGATCCCCATCCATATCGACCTGGGGGGAAGGGGCGATGCCGAGGCCGAGGTCTATACCTGTGATTTTTCCTACGATTACGTCCGTATCAACGCTGAATATCGATCCTGAGGGCGCATGACCGGGCCGCTCCGGGTGGCGGTGGCCGCCATCGCCAATGATCGCGGCGAGTATCTGATTGCCCGCCGTCCCGAACACGTGCATCAGGGCGGTCTCTGGGAGTTTCCTGGCGGCAAGATCGAGCCGGGAGAGACCCTGGAGGCCGCGTTGCATCGTGAACTCCGGGAGGAACTGGATATCACGCCCCTGGATTATCGCCCCCTGATCACCCTGTCTTACCAATATCCGGACAGGAGGGTCTGTCTTGAGGTGATGAGAGTGGACCGTTTCGAGGGTGAACCTCGTGGCATGGAGGGGCAGCCTTTGCGCTGGATGCCGTCCGGTCTGCTGCACACCCTGGAATTCCCTGCCGCCAATCGTGCCATCATCCAGGCCCTGACCCTGCCGGACCGCCTGTTGATCACCCCGGACCTGCGATGCCCGGAAACCTTGCTGAAGGGGTTGGAAAAGACCCTGTTGGCCGGCGGAATTCAGCTGCTGCAGTTACGCGCACCTCGTCTGAGCCAAGGGGATTTTGCCTCTCTGGCCGCCTCGGCGGTCCCCTTGTGTCGCTCCCATGGTGTCAGGGTTGTGCTGAATGGGGAGCCGGAACTGGCCATGTCCATGGGGGCCGACGGTGTGCACCTCAATGGCTATCGCCTGGCCAGTCTCGAACGGCGTCCCGAAGGGGCGGGCTCCCATGCCCTGGTGGGCGCTTCGGTGCATGATCTGCGGGATGCCCGCAAGGCTGCCCGAATCGGCGCCGATTATGTGGTCATCTCTCCGGTGGCGTCGACGCCAACCCATCCCGGCGCGCCCACGCTGGGCTGGTACCGTTTCGCGGAAATTGCCCGGCAGGTCGGCCGACCTGCCTATGCTCTGGGCGGGATGAAACTGGATGACATTCCAATGGCCCTCCGCCATGGAGGGCAGGGAATTGCCTCGATCCGCGGACTCTGGCGTGGAGAGATGCCCGGCGCGCTGGCTGGCCGGGGTGATCGTACTCAAGGCGGGTGATACCCGAAAGGAAGGGCTTGTCATGGCGCGTTGGCTGAGTGTGCTTCTGATCCCCGTGATGCTGGGAGCTGGTTACCTGCTGGGCGAGCACTGGCTCAGACCCTTGCTGGTCCCCATGGACGTAGAGGCGGTGGTGATCGAGGCGCCCGCCGGCTGCGAGCTGGACGCCCAGGGATGTCTGATGATGGTGGCGGGAACCCAGGTCCGTGTCTGGGGGCCGGATCGCATTCCGCCCCTGGCGCCTTTTGATCTGCGCCTGGATGGCGCTGCGCCCATGGAAGCCCTGGATGTGTCCTATATCATGCCAGGGATGGAGATGGGGGTGCACCGGTTTGAATTCACAACACTGGCCACAGGGGGGTGGGTGGCCGAGTCGGTATTGCCGGTATGCATGTCCGGCCGTATGGACTGGGTTGCAAAGGTGCGTATTCGTCTGCAGGGCCAGCCCTATGAGCTACGGATCCCCGTACTGTTGCGCAGAGGGTGAATCTTCCTGCTCCCCTGATTTTGCCAGGGGGTGACCGGGGAGGCCGCGGTCACTCTGCGGTTTATAGCGCACAGCAGGTGAGTGTGAACTGAACATCATCATCACACTGGACCGAGCGGGTCTTCAAATCACCCGCGCGCAGGAATCTCACGGAAAAACGCTGGCGTCCCGCGCTGATTTCCGGATAGTAGGGGGCATTCAGGGGGAGTGTGATGCGGATCATCTGCCAGGGTTGGCTGGTATCCAGGTTATGTTCATAAAAGCCACGGCTCGCCGTCAGGGCGCGGGGAGCACCCGCGTTGCGGATAAGTTGAAGGATGACGCTGACGGATTCCTGGATATCCGAGAATGGCTGGGACCATTCCAGCAACAGTTGCCGACGTTCGCCGGCGGATCGGGCCAGCCAGTAATGATAGGCGGGCAGATCAAAATCACAGGTTCCGCCCGGAATGGCCGTCCGTTGACGAATGCTGTTGAAGAAATCGTTGCCTTTCACCTGCTGATCAAGCTGGCCATTCAGGCCATGGATGCCGTCGATGAGTCCGCGATGCTTGTCGATGACCGTGTTCAGTCGTCGTTGATCTACTCCCGGCTCGGTGCTTAGCCGGTTCAGGTTGGTGATCTGCCGTTCCAGTTCCTTGATCAATTCGCGTTTCACGTCGACTCGATTGGTGAGATTCATCATCTCGATCAGGGTCAGCAGGCTGCAGTGGGTGTCCGGCCCCTCATCGTGCTGAAGGCTGTGATCAAGGCGCTGCATGAGTACTTCAAGGCGCATGAAGAGACGCATGCGCTCATGCAGGGGCTGTTCATAATGGATGGCGCCCTTCACCGATGCGGTTGCCGGGGGAGTGTGAACCACGTATTCATTATTTTCCGATCTGCGGCCGAAATGAACGAACATGTTACCACCTTGGTAGGATGATACCGGTGACTTCGGTGCCAGGCATCAGCATGGGATTGCCATCCGGAGATAACGCTGGTGCAGGGCCTCCACCTGGGCAGGCAGTGTGTCCATGGCCCCCTCGTTGTCGATGACGTCGTCCGCCGCCGCCAGACGCTGTTCCCTGGTGGCCTGGGCATCCATGATGGCCTGAATCTGCAGAGGGGATGCTCCGTCCCGACGACCGGCCCGTTCCAGTTGGGTGGAAGCGGCGCAGTCCACCACAAGGACGCGGTCAACACGCCCCCTTGCCCCCCCTGATTCCACCAGTAAAGGTATGACCAGCATACAATAGGGCGTCCCGGCCTTTGATTTTTCGAGATCAATTTCAGCCCAGATCATAGGGTGGAGCAGGCTTTCCAGTCTGTGACGGGTTTGGCTGTTCCGGAACACCATGTCGCGCATGGCGGCCCGGTCCAGGGTGCCGTCCTTTCTCAGGATTCCGGTACCGAAAGCCTCCACCACGGCGGTCAGTCCGGGCGACCCCGGTGCCACCACATGCCTGGCAATGATATCCGAATCGATGACCGTGACCCCCCGTTCTTCAAACAGTCTCGATACGCTGCTTTTTCCGCTGCCGATGCCGCCCGTCAGTCCGATGGTGAGCATGGCAGGTCAGCCGAGGAATCGAAGATAGGTCTGTACGATGGTATCTCCCCAGATCAGCGCAATCCAGCCCGCAGCGGCCAGATAGGGGCCAAAGGGAATGGGCAGGTCGCGGTCCCGCCCCAGCAGGGCTATGAGCGCGATGCCGACAATGGCCCCAACCAGGGAGGACAGCAGTATGATGAGTGGCAGCATCTGCCAGCCAAGCCAGGCTCCCAGTGCGGCAAAAAGCTTGAAATCACCATAGCCCATGCCTTCCTTGCCCGTGAGGAGCCTGAAGGCGTGGTAGATCAGCCAGAGGCTCAGGTACCCGAAGACCGCCCCCAGCAGGCTGCTGGTGGTGTCCGTGAACATGCCGTCAAGGTTGAGAACCAGCCCCAGCCAGAGCAGGGGGAGGGTGATCATGTCCGGGAGCAGGGTGGTGCGCAGGTCGATTACGGTCAGGGCAATCAGGGCCCAGGTCAGCAGCAGGGCTGCCGCTGCCGTCCAGGTGAAGCCGAAATACCAGACCACCGCCATGGATAACAGTGCCGTCGCCGCTTCCACCAGGGGGTACTGGATGGAGATGCGGGTGCCGCATTGGGCGCATTTTCCCTTGAGGAACAGGTAACTGATCAGGGGGATGTTTTCCAGCGCCGTGATCCGGTGCCCGCAGGCAGGGCAGGCGGAACGTGGAACCACCAGGTTGTATGGTTGCCTGGAGGCTTCATCCTCGTCCATGCCTGTGTCTCGTGACTGCAGCCAGGCTCGGGCCTCGCTCTGCCACTGACGTTCCATCATGACCGGCAGTCGGTGGATGACCACGTTGAGAAAGCTGCCCACCAGGAGGCTGAAAAGCCCGGTGAGGGTGAGCAGCAGGGACGGGCTCGATGAGAGAAGGTCCGTCACACCACGGCTCCAAGCTGGAAGATGGGGAGGTACATGGCAATCACCAGGCCACCGACCACGATGCCCAGGAAGGCCATGATCATCGGCTCCATGAGGCTGGAGAGGCCGTCGACCATGTTGTCCACTTCCTCTTCATAGAAATCGGCCACCTTGCCCAGCATTTCGTCCAGGGAGCCGGATTCTTCACCAATGGCCACCATCTGCACCACCATGTTGGGAAAAACGCCGGAGTGTCTCATGGCCTGCTGAAGCTGGGTGCCGGCAGCGGTTTCGTCACGCATGCGCAGGGTGGCTTCGGAGAAGAGGGCATTGCCCGTGGCGCCGGCCACGGAGTCCATGGCCTCCACCAGGGGCACGCCGGCGGAGAACATGGTGGAGAGGGTGCGGGCAAAGCGGGCGATGGCAGCCTTGCGCAGCAGATCTCCGATCACGGGTATGCGCAGGGAGAGCAGGTCCAGTTGTCGGCGAAACGCGGGGAAGCGCCGCTTGGCCTGAGTGAATCCGACCACTGATGCGCCGATGCCGCCGAAGATGGCCCACCAGTAGCCCTGGAAAAACTCGGAAATCTTGATGACGAACTGGGTGAACACCGGCAGGTCGGCACCAAAGCCCTGGAAAAGATCCTGAAACTGGGGTACCACGAAGATCAGCAGAATGGCAGTGACGATGAAGGCCACCACGATCACGGCCGCGGGATAGAACATGGCCTTCTTGATCTTGGCCTTGAGGGATTCGGTCTTCTCCTTGTAGGTGGCGATCCGGTCCAGCAGGGTTTCGAGGGCCCCTGACTGTTCACCGGCCCCAACCAGGTTGACGACAAGATCATCGAAATAGAGCGGATGCTTGGACAGGGCATTGGCGAAGGTGGATCCGCCTTCCACATCCGCCTTGATCTTGAGGATCAGTTCCTGCATGGAGGGGTTTTCATGGCCCCGGCCGACGATCTCGAACGACTGTACCAGGGGTACGCCGGCACTCATCATGGTGGACATCTGGCGCAGGAAGATGGCGATGTCCTTGGGCACGATCTTTTTTTTGCCGCCAAACAGGGGCTTGGGTTTTTTCCGGACCTTGAGGGGATTGATGCCCTGGCGGCGCAGATCGGCCTTGGCCAGGTTTTCGTTGGCTGCGGTGGTCTCTCCCTTGACGCGGACTCCTTTCTTGTCCACACCTTCCCAGACGAACACCGTCGTTACTTCGGCCATGATTTAGTCCTTTGTGACACGATTGACTTCTTCAAGGCTGGTGACGCCGGCCTTGACCTTGAGTAATCCGGCCCTTCTGAGGTCATCGACCCCTTCCGTCCTGGCCTGCTCCGCCAGTTGCATGGAGTTGCCACCCTCGAGGATGATTCGCTGCATGGTTTCAGAGATGGGGAGAACCTGGTAGATGCCCACCCGCCCCCGGTAGCCGTTGGTGCACTGGTCGCACCCGACCGGCTTGAAGATCTTGAAGCCCTTTGTGACTTCTTCTTCAGTGAATCCTTCCTGGAGCAGTGCGTCCCGGGGGACGTCCACGGGCGATTTGCAGTGATTGCACAGACGCCTGGCCAGGCGCTGGGCGATGATGAGCAGGATGGACGAGGCAATGTTATAGGGTGGTACGCCCATGTTGGCCAGGCGAGTCAGGGTCTGGGGGGCATCGTTGGTATGCAGGGTGGACAGCACCAGGTGGCCCGTCTGGGCTGCCTTGATGGCGATTTCTGCCGTTTCCAGGTCGCGGATCTCTCCCACCATGATGATGTCCGGATCCTGTCTGAGAAAGGCTCTCAGGGCGGAGGCGAAGGTGAGACCCACCCGCGGATTCACATTGACCTGGTTGATGCCCGGCATGTTGATCTCGGCCGGATCTTCGGCAGTGGAGATGTTCCGGTCCGGCGTATTGAGGATGCCCAACCCCGTATACAGGGACACGGTCTTGCCGGACCCGGTGGGACCGGTGACCAGTATCATGCCGTAGGGTTTGCTCAGGGCGTTGAGGTAGAGCGCCTTCTGATGCTCTTCGTAGCCAAGGGCATCAATGCCCAGAAAGGCGCTGCTGGGATCGAGAATCCGCAGCACCACCTTTTCACCGTAGAGGGTCGGGCAGGTATTCACGCGAAAGTCGATGGCCCGGTTCTTGGAAAGCTGCATCTTGATACGCCCGTCCTGGGGGACGCGGCGCTCGGAGATGTCCATGCGGGACATCACCTTGATGCGGGCAATGATCCGGGGGGCCAGGTTCACCGGGGGATGGGCAATCTCGTCCAGGACTCCGTCCATGCGGAAACGGACCCGGAAGTCCTTTTCATAGGGTTCGAAGTGGATGTCCGAGGCCTTGCGGTTGATGGCGTCCAGCAGTACCTTGTTGACGAAGCGAACCACCGGGGTATCGTCCACCTCGGATTCCGAGACCTCCTGGCCGCGATCCTCGGTGTCCGCGATCTCCAGGTTGTCCAGGTCCGCGTCCATGAGACCTTCCATCATGGATGCGCTGTCGTTGAGGCGTTCCTCAATCAGCCTGGACAGTTTGTCATGCTCCACCAACACCGCCTCGGTGGGGATGCCGGTGTTGAACTTGATCTCGTCCAGGGCGCTGATGTTCATGGGGTCGGACATGCCGACAAACAGGCGATTGCCCCGCCGGAAGATGGGCAGGGCCTGGTGTTGACGGATGAGTTTCTCATCCACCAGCTTGGTGGGCAGGTATTCCTTGTCCAGGAAGTCCAGATCGAATAGCGGTGTACCGAATTCCTCCGCCGCGGCCTGGGCCAGGCTTCTGGCATCCACGATCTTTTCCGTCACCAGATAGGCAACCAGGGGAACACGTTTCTTGCGAGACTGGTCAAGCGCCTTGTTGGCGTCGGCTTCGTTGAGCAATCCGTCTTGAACCAGACGTCGGGCAAGCCCGCTCAATGGTATGGTGGCGGCAGTTGTGGACATGGGGGCTCTGGCGTTTTGAATGGGGCCTTTCTACCGCATGTTAGTTGGTGTGGTAACCAAGTCAACAGAGAGTATGGCAGATTTGGTGGGTGGTTCCGTTTGCCGTGTCTGGGCAGGTGGTGTGGTTCCGAATCCCGGGCGCTGTTCAGCTGTCCAGCCCCAGTTTCTTGAGTCTGTAACGCATCTGCCTGAAGCTCAGCCCCAGCAGGCGGGCGGCGGCAGTCCGGTTGCCACCGGCCTGTTCCAGTGCCGCCAGGATCGCCTGCTTTTCCTGATGTTCCAGGTGCTGCTCCAGGGGTTGCTGCTCCAGGGGAGCGGGGGGCTGTTGCGTGGGTGGGCCGGCGGAGACGGGAAGCTGGAGGTCCTCTGTCCTGATGGTGCCGCTTTCGCAAAGGGTCGTCGCCCTTTCCAGGATATTTTCCAGTTCCCTGACGTTGCCCGGGTAGTCGTAATTCATCAGGGCCTGCATGGCGTCGGGACTGATCCGCCTGGGCGTTTCCCCCCAGTGTTCCGCCAGCCTGGACAGGATGTGTTCCGCCAGCAGCGGCAGGTCCGCCCGACGTTCCCTCAGGGGGGGGACCCGTAATTCGATCACATTGAGACGATAGAAAAGATCCTGGCGGAAACGTCCCGCCCTGACTTCCCGGCTCAGATCCTTGTGGGACGCGGACAGGATGCGGACGTCCAGTGCGATCTCGTGAGCGGCGCCGATGGGTTTGATGGCCCGCTCCTGAATGGCGCGCAGCAGTTTGACCTGCATGTGCAGGGGCAATTCCGCCACTTCATCAAGAAACAGCGTGCCTCCCTGGGATGCCTGGAACAGGCCCTGCTTGTCGGCAACCGCTCCGGTGAAGCTGCCCTTGAGATGACCGAAGAATTCACTTTCCATGAGTTCGGCGGGAATGGCACCGCAGTTGACTGGTACGAAAGGCCGGTCAACGCGGGGGCCCTGATGGTGGATCTCCCGGGCGACCCTTTCCTTGCCGCTGCCGGATTCTCCCAGGATGTACACCGGGGCCTGGCTTCTGGCCAGCTTGAGGATGGTACCCTTGAGTTGGCGCATGACCGGCGCGTCTCCCAGGAGATTGTCCCGCGTGCTCACGGTCTGTTTCATGGCGGGAGTGCCGCCGTCGGACCTGCTCAGTTTCAGGGCGCTTCCCACCAGGTCTCTCAGAATCTTGAGGTCCACCGGTTTGGAGACGAAGTCGAACGCCCCCGACTTGAGGGCCTGGACTGCGGAGTCCATGCTGCCGTGGGCGGTGATGACCGCCACCGGTAATTCAGGGTAGTAGGCCTGGATGTGCTCCACCAGCTCGATGCCATCGCCATCGGGCAGGCGCATGTCCGTCAGGCACAGGTCGAAATGCTCGGCGCACAGCAGGCGCTTGGCTTCCCTGACGGTCCCGGTCGCGCGGGTGTGGAGCTGCATGCGGCCAAGGGTGATTTCCAGGAGTTCCCGGATATCCGGTTCATCATCAATGATCAGTACGTTCTGAATGCTCATGTCTGCCGGGGGTGATGGCCTTCCATGCCTGGAGCGCTCGTCTCCGGGGGCGGGAACTTGATGCGAAAACAGCTCCCGCCTGTGGGGAGAGGGATATAGTCAAGGCTTCCGCCGTTGTTTTCGCACAGCTCGCGGGAGATGTACAGTCCAAGTCCGGTGCCTTCCTGGCCTGTGCTGACGAAAGGTTCGAAAAGCTGACGCGCGATGGTCGGGCTTACTCCCCGGCCCTCATCCATGATGTCGAGGATGGCGTGTCGCCCCACATCGCGGGTGCCGCCCCGGATGAGGATGCGGGCAGGACGTCCCGCCTGTTTTCCGTAACGAAGGGCGTTGGTACAGAGATTCCATGTCACCTGGTGCAACTGCTCCGCATCAAACCAGACCCGGGTATTTGCCGGGTTGATGGAGAGTTCCATCTGCGAAGGTTCGAGTCCGTGATGTCGCCGGAACTCCTCGGTGAATTGCTCCAGCCAGGGCTTGATTTCCAATGCCTTGATCCTGGGGGCCTGCCGCCGGGACAGGTCCAGCACGTTCTGGATGATGTGATTCATGCGCTGGCTCTGGTCTTCTATGATGCTCACCAGCCGGCGGTCGGCCCTGGAGAGATCTTCGGATTCCCCCAGCAGTTGCGCGGCGTGGCTGATGGCGCCAAGAGGATTTCGTATCTCGTGGGCGATACTGGCGGTGAGTCGTCCCAGGGAGGCGAGTTTGATGGATTGCATCTGTCGACGCAGTTCTGCCGTGTCTTCCAGCAGAATGACCGTACCGATGGGCTTGTCCACCCCAAGCCGTGTAAACCGTATCCGAAGTTCGGCGGTATTGCCGTTGGCCGGCAGGGTCCGATGACTGGATCCCGCGGGCTGACGCAGCCATTCCTGCAAGGCACCGTAAAGGTGCGGGGCCAGCCGGCTGAGATCACTGTGATCGGGGGTTGCCGGATTGCCCAGCAGCAACCAGGCGGATTCGTTGATGAGATGGATGTGGCGATCATCATTGACCACAATGATTCCTGAATGCATGCGGTCGATGATGTGGGCGTTGAGTTCCGCCATGTTGGCCAGATCCACGCTGCGACGCTGTGCAAGATCCTCGCTTTCGCGGACTCGACGGGTCAGTATCAGTGCCAGCAGGGCGGTAGCGAAAAGCCCCGCACCCAGCAGGCCGGTCTGAGTCAGGGCGGAGTCCCGACCGGGCTCAAACCAGTAGCCGTGGATCTGTGCCAGCAGCAGAGCGATGGAGGCCAGGGCCGCAAAGAACAGGGCGGGACGGCCGGGCGCCAGCAGGCCCAGGCCTGCAATGGCGGGTATGGCCAGCATGCCCAGACCGCTGGTCACTCCGCCGCTGGTGTAGGTCAGGAGGGTGATGAGACTGATGTCCGCAGCGGCCTGCAGATAGATCTGTAGCGGTGCTGATGGTCGGCGCAGGCGTGCCGCGGTGCCGAACCCCAGGCTCAGAAGCAAATAGATGAGGGCAAAAAGCAGGAAAAGCCGTGGGTGGGAACTGCCCAGGGCAAAGGGGCCCGTGCCGAAGATTTCCAGGGCCGTGAGCGTTCCGGCCACGAAAAAACGGTAAAGGCTGAAAAGGCGCAGGACACGCCAGACGTCATTGGCGCTGCCCCCCGGGACGTCGTCTGGAATCCTCGATTGGCCCGGGATGGAGGGATTCACCGCCTGTGAAACCCGGGTATTGGTCCGGTATCCGTACCGCAAGGTCAGTTATTCTCGTGTAGACTCTTGTGACAGGGCCAGGTCCCGATGGGATTCGGAACAGAAGGGTTTTCCGCCTTCCCACAGGCTTTCCTCTTCAGGAATATGCAGGCCGCAATAGTGGCAGCGGAGCATCTTGCCGGAGGTCTTTTGTCTGAGCTTGCTTGGATGTTCCGGCCGGGGTACGTCCGGTGTCTTGAGCATGAGCCGGACTACCATGAAGACCAGTACGATGGATGCGATCAGAAACAGGATTTGCATGGCAAGGTGAATCGATTGTGAGTGGTGTATAAGAAGGTACTACAGAACGCGTGTCGGCGGTGAGTCCGTCAGTGCCGGGTGTGTGACCTGGCGGGTCGTCCGCCGTCTCAAATTCATACCTTTGATACTGTGAAACTATGAACCTTCATGAATTCCAGGCCAAGGGCCTCTTTCGCGATTACCGTATTCCGGTGCCGGCCGGTATCTCCATCGACCACCCTGACGGACTGGCGGAGGTCGTCGATGCCCTGGGGGGGGATGCCTGGGTCGTCAAGGCGCAGGTGCATGCCGGTGGTCGCGGCAAGGCCGGTGGCGTCAGGCTGGTCAAGGGGCGGGATGAACTCAAGGCGGCAGCCAGGGATCTGCTGGGTTCCACCCTGGTTACCCATCAGACCGGCCCTGCGGGCCTTCCCGTGAATACCCTGCTGATCGAGTCCCTTACCGACATCCGGCGTGAGCTCTATCTGGGCCTGCTGGTGGATCGGGCCACTCGCCGTGTCGCCATCATGGTTTCGGCGGCGGGTGGCATGGACATCGAAGAGGTGGCCGCCAGTACCCCGGAGAAGCTGCTGACCCTGTTCGTGGACCCGGCCGCGGGCATCATGCCTTACCAGGGGCGCCGCGCCGCCTTTGCCCTGGGCCTGGAAGGCCGGCAGGTGAATGAGTTCGTGACCCTGCTCACCCGGCTCTACACCCTTTTTATCGAATCCGATGCCAGCCTGATCGAGATCAACCCGCTGGTGGTCACCGGAGAGGGCGGCCTGGTGGCCCTGGACAGTAAGATCAACCTGGACGACAACGCCCTTTACCGGCACCCCGCCCTGGCGGAGTTGCGGGACGCCAGCCAGGAAGATGCCCGCGAGGCCAGGGCCAGGGAGCATGAACTCAATTATGTCCGCCTGGACGGTAACATCGGCTGCATGGTCAACGGTGCCGGGCTGGCCATGGCCACCATGGACCTGATCAAGCTCCACGGCGGTGAACCGGCCAACTTCCTGGACGTGGGCGGCGGCACCACCGCGGCCCGGGTGACCGAGGCCTTCAAGCTCATCCTCTCCGACGACTCGGTCAAGGCCGTGTTCGTGAACATCTTCGGCGGTATCGTCCGCTGTGACCTGATTGCCGAGGGCATCATCGCGGCGGTCAAGGAAGTCCATGTGGGCGTGCCCGTGGTGGTGCGTCTGGAAGGCACCAACGTGGAACAGGGCCGGGCCCTGCTGGCTCAGAGTGATCTCAACATCATCGCCGCCGAGAGCCTGACCGATGGTGCCCTCAAGGTGGTGAAGGCCGCGGCCAAGGCCGCCTGACGGGCAGGGGACGAGCGGGCCGGCATGCCGGATTCAGACAGACGAAGCTGACACGGATTCTTCAATGAGCATTCTCATCGACAAGCATACTCGGGTCATCTGCCAGGGGTTCACCGGCAAGCAGGGTACTTTCCACTCCGAACAGGCCATGGCCTACGGCACGCAGATGGTGGGCGGCGTCACCCCGGGCAAGGGGGGGCAGCGGCATTTGGGGCTGCCGGTGTTCGACACCGTGCACGATGCGGTCCATGATACCGGAGCCAATGCCACCATGATCTATGTCCCGGCCGCCTTCGCCGCCGATGCCATCCTGGAGGCGGCGGATGCCGGGATCGAGGTCATCGTCTGCATCACCGAGGGGATTCCCGTGCTGGACATGCTCAAGGTGAAGGCCGCCCTGGCCGGCAGCCGCTCCCGTCTCATCGGTCCCAACTGTCCGGGTGTCATCACCCCCGGTGCCTGCAAGATCGGCATCATGCCGGGTCATATTCATCAGCCGGGCAAGGTGGGTATCGTCTCCCGTTCCGGGACCCTTACCTACGAGGCGGTCAAGCAGACCACCGACGCGGGTCTGGGGCAGAGCACCTGTGTGGGTATCGGTGGCGATCCCATCCATGGGATGAATTTCGTGGACTGTCTGCGCCTGTTTCAGGAGGACGGGCAGACCGAGGGCATCATCATGGTGGGCGAGATCGGCGGCAGTGCCGAAGAGGAGGCCGCGGCCTTCATCCGCGATCATGTGACCAAGCCGGTGGTGGCCTATATTGCCGGTGTCACCGCGCCGCCGGGACGCCGCATGGGGCATGCCGGGGCGATCATCTCCGGTGGCCAGGGGACCGCGGATCAGAAGTTCGCCGCCCTGGAGGCCGCCGGGGTCGCCGTGGTGCGTTCGCCCGCCGAGATGGGGGGGCGGCTCAAGGCCCTGATGGGCTGACGGCCAAATTGTTTCCATGTTCACGGACCACCGCCCCGTCGGGGCGGTGGTCTCCTGTTGCCACCTGTTTTTGAATGATCGGATCATGACAGACACCCTCAAGATCGCCCTGGCGCAAATCAATCTCCTGGTGGGCGACGTGGAAGGCAATGCCGAGCGTGTGATGGCCGCGGCCGGCGAGGCGCGGGATCACCATGGCGCCGATCTGGTGCTGTTTCCCGAACTGACCCTGACCGGTTACCCGCCCGAGGATCTCCTGATGCGGGGCACCCTCCTGCAACGCTCCGAGGAAGCCCTCAAGCGCATTGCCCGGGAGGTATCCGGAATTGATCTGGTGGTTGGTCTGCCCCTGCGGGAGGCGGGATGCCTCCATAACAGCGCGGTGTATCTGCGTGACGGCAAGGTGCTGGCCCGTTACCACAAGCAGGTTTTGCCCAATTACAGCGTGTTCGACGAAAAGCGCTATTTCCATCCCGGTGATGGGCCCTGCGTGGTGGAGGTCAAGGGACTGCCCGTGGCCCTGGCCCTGTGCGAGGACATCTGGGTCTCCGAGCCGGCCCGACGGGCTCAGTCCGCCGGTGCCCGGCTGCTGCTCAGTCTCAATGCCTCGCCCTTCCACCTGTCCAAGCACGAGGAACGGTTGGCAGTCCTGCGTGAGCGGGTCCATGAGAGCGGTCTGCCGGCGGTCTATCTGAATCTGGTGGGTGGCCAGGATGAACTGGTCTTCGACGGACATTCCCTGGCCGTGGACCGGGATGGCGCCTTGCGACTGAGCGCGCCCGCCTGGAAAGAGGGGATTCATACCCTGGAGGTGCATTTCGACCGCCGTGACATCAGTTTCAGTGGTGGTGTCCTCGTGCCCCCGCCGTCCCCCGAGGAGAGCCTCTACCAGGCCCTGGTGCTGGGGGTGCGGGATTATGTCAACAAGAACGGTTTCAAGGGGGCCCTGCTGGGCCTGTCCGGTGGGATCGACTCCGCGCTCACGTTATGCATTGCCGTGGATGCCCTGGGGGCGGAGCGGGTGGAGGCGGTGATGATGCCCTATCACTATACTGCCGGCATGAGCCGGGAGGATGCCGCCGCCCAGGCGCGGAGTCTGGGGGTGCCCTACCGGGAGATCCCGATCGCACCCATGGTCGAGGCCTTCATGACCGGCCTGGCGGAGGTCCTGGCCGGCCTGCCCGCGGATACCACCGAGGAGAACATCCAGGCCCGCTGTCGGGGCACCATCCTCATGGCCATCTCCAACAAGAGCGGACGCATGCTGCTGACCACCGGCAACAAGAGCGAGATGGCGGTGGGATATGCCACCCTCTACGGGGACATGGCCGGTGGCTTTGCTCCGCTCAAGGATGTCTCCAAGTGCTGGGTGTATCGCCTGGCCCGGTATCGCAACACCCTGGGGCCGGCCATCCCCGAGCGGGTGATCGAACGTCCGCCCTCGGCGGAACTGGCCCCCGATCAGCGGGACGAGGACAGCCTGCCCCCCTACGAGATCCTGGACGGGATCCTGGAGCGCTTCGTGGAACAGGACCAGTCCTTCACCGATATCGTGTCTGCGGGATTCGAGCCGGCCACTGTGCGCCGGGTGATGGGCCTGGTGCTGCGCAGCGAATACAAGCGCCGACAGGCGCCGCCCGGGGTTCGGGTGACCCGCCGCGCCTTCGGCAAGGATCGGCGCTATCCCATTACCTCCGGCTATGGCAGGCTGCTAAGCTAGCATCATTCCCTTGCACTACCTTCATCATCGTTTCCATGAGTCACCAGGAATCAAGCCGCATGAAAAAAATTGAAGCCATCATCAAGCCGTTCAAGCTGGAGGACGTCCGCGAGGCGCTCATGGAGATCGGTGTGACGGGTTTGACTGCCACCGAAGTCAAAGGGTTTGGGCGTCAGAAAGGACATACCGAACTCTATCGGGGCGCGGAGTATGTGGTTGACTTCATCCCGAAGGTGAAACTGGAGATCGGCGTGGATGACAGTCTTGTGGATGCCTGTGTGGATGCAATCGTCAAGGCTGCCCGCACCGGCAAGATCGGTGACGGCAAGATCTTCGTCACCGACATGGAGCGGGCCATCCGTATCCGCACCGGGGAGGAAAACAGCGACGCCCTGTAATCCGGGGGTTGCGGGCAGATCGGACCCCGGGGCCGAAACGCCATCCCGGGAGCCCTCGTGCCAGGGCGGTGAGCGATGGACATGTCCTCACCGCCCTGGGTGTTCGGGTTATCGGTAGGTCACCACCTCGTCCAGGCGTCGCCGGTGGGAGGATTCCGGTAGCTCCGCCGGGTAGCCCACGCAGAGAAGGGCGAGTGGGCGCAGGCCCGGTTCCAGGGCGAGGATGTCGGCAACGGCCTTTTCATCGAACATCCCCACCCAGGTGGAGCCCATCCCGGCGGCCACCACCGCCAGCTGGGCGTAGGCTGCCACGATGGTGGCGTCCTGGATGGAGAACAGATCCCGCCCTCGTTCGCCGTACTGTTCGGTCGAGCGTGCCGCATCACTACAGAAAATCAGGCAGATGGGCGCCTCGGAGATAAAGTCCTGACCATGGGACGCCTGGGCCAGCCTGGCTCTCAAATCCGGATCCTTCACGCAGATGATGCGGTATGACTGCAGGTCGCCCGCCGAAGGGGCGGTTACCGCGGTTTCAAGGATCGCGTGCAGTTTCTCCGGCTCCACCGGCATGTCGGCCTGGTAGCGACGGATGGAATGCCGGTGTCTGACGGTCTGAAAGAAATCCCACATCCTAAACGTCCCCTTTTGTCGTATTTGAATCGGTCCTGGAGAATCAGGCCCCCTTCCTCAGCCTGTCGGCCCGTTCCGGGAAGTTCAGTTCCAGTACCCGCAGGGCATCCGTTGCCAGGTCGTCAAGCTGCAGCCGCCGGTAGGCCTTTACCATGACCTCCAGGGCATCGGGTACCGAATCGGCGCCTTCATAGTGTTCCAGTACATATCGACCTCGCTGGGCGGCAGCCAGCCAGGCGCCCCGGCGCATGTAGAAATCCGCGACATACATTTCATGGGCCGCCAGCCGGTTTCTCAGATGAACCATGCGCTGGCGGGCGTCCCCGGCATAGCGGCTGTCGGGGAAGGTCCGTACCAGTGTGCCGAAATCATCGAAGGCGTTGCGCAGAGGGACCGGATCACGACGTGCCTGGTCCTGCGGGATCCAGCGATTGAGGAAGCTCTGATCCCGCTCATAGTTGATCAGGCCGCGCAGATAGTAGGCATAGTCCACATGAGGATGCCGGGGGTTCATCTGGATGAAACGGTCCACGGCCGCCAGCGCCATCTCCGGCTCCTGGGCCTTGTAGTAGGCATAGGCGATCTCCAGCTGGCCCTGCTGGGCGTGGCGACCGAAGGGGAAGCGGGCTTCCAGGATCTCGTAGTATTCCACCGCCTGGTCGAAATTTCCCCGGTCAAGGGCCGCTTTGGCCTCTTCGTAAAGCTGGCTGGCGGACCAGTCCCGGGTGGGGTCCTGGCGCATACCGGCGCAGCCGGAGGCCAGAACGGCGATAAGCAGGAAGGTCAGGGCTGGGCGAAGAGCTGTCATTGGGCGCGAAGACGGAAGATAATTGAGGCAATGAGTATAACCGACGGCCCCCGGCACATGACCAGAACCATCGAACTTGCGGCGGAAATTCCGCCTGAACTGGCCGGCAGGCGTCTGGACGCCGTGCTGGCGCGGATGTTCCCGGAATATTCCCGCAGCCGGATCCAGCAGTGGATCGAGGAGGGGGCGGTGAAAGTGGCCGGAGAACGTCCCCGGGCCCGACAGAAAACCTGCGGAGGGGAAGCGGTTCACATTCGGGCCGCCCTGGATGACCGGAGCCAGGATGTGCCAGAGGATCTGCCGCTGGATCTGATTCACGAGGATGATCATCTGCTGGTGATCAACAAGCCCGCCGGTCTGGTGGTGCATCCCGCCGCGGGGCATCCCCAGGGTACGCTGGTCAATGCCCTGTTGCATCATGCCCCGGAGCTGGCCCATCTGCCCCGCGCCGGCATCGTGCATCGTCTGGACAAGGAAACCTCCGGGTTGCTGGTGGTGGCCCGCACCCTGGCATCCCATACGGACCTGGTGCGCCAGCTCCAGGCCCGCACCGTGGGACGGGAATATCTGGCCCTGGTTCAGGGGAGCCTGGTGTCCGGCGGGACGGTCGAAGCCCCCATTGGTCGCCATCCGGTGGATCGCAAGTGCATGGCGGTGGTGACGGGAGGAAGGGAGGCCATCACCCATTACCGGGTGGAGGAGCGCTTCGCTGCCCATACCCTGCTCAGGGTCAATCTGGAAACCGGGCGCACCCACCAGATCCGGGTCCACATGGCCCATTTGCATCACCCCCTGGCGGGGGATCCGGTCTATGGCGGACGCCTGCGTCTCCCGGCCGGTCTGTCCGATGGGGCCATGGCGACCCTGCGGGGTTTCCGGCGTCAGGCGCTGCACGCCACCCGCCTCAGCCTGGAACATCCTGACGGTACCGGTTCCCGGAGTTGGGCGGCTGCTCTTCCGGACGACATGGAGATGCTGCTGCAGGCCCTGCGCGCCGGCTGAGCCGGCCTTTCATCCCGACGTGCGGGGTTTCCCTGATGTGTTGCAGGCGTTATCATTGGAACGTTTTCGCCCAGTGCGAAAACACTTGTCAGGCAACAGAGGCTTAATTGTCGATGGACAGTTGTTGTAGGTGCATGCGTGGTGAGGCCGTGAGCGGCCACAGACCGGCATGTGACTGCGTCCGTCGGGGCCAGCCCCTCCAGCGGTAATCTGCCGCGCCCCGGGCTCCCTGATGGATCGCATCGCGTCGGTCGGATCAGGGAAACCGGTATCGCATCATCCCGAAAGTGTCTTGCCATGGGTGCCGCCGTGTTCCCGTGCGGGATGAATGTCTGCCGTCTCCGGGTATCAATTGCCCCGGAGCTGTCTGTTTCCCGGGCATCCCGGTCTCTCCCCATGCTGCATCGGCCCTCAAGGCCGCGTCCCAGCATATTCCGATCGGTCTGCCGTCGCGGCAGCCAAGGAGAGAGTCATGACCCGGATGATCAAGAACATGAGCAGGCTGATGAGCCTGGCCCTCAGAACCCTGGAGTCCCCGGCCCGCCGCGTCCCCGATACCAGCCCCGAGGCTGAGTCGGTGGCCCGCGCCTGTCGCCATGGCGATTTCGGCAGTGCCCGGCTGAGTTTTCTCAAGCTGGCCGGTCAGTCCCAGATCCGGGTGCTCCAGGCCATGGACGACCGTTCCATCCGCCGCCTGACCCTGGGGCTCCCCGATGCCACCCTGGCACGCCTTTGCGCCCAGGGGCCTGCCCCTCTGGGTGAAGCCATCGTCCGGTCCCTGCCGGAAGGCCGTCGTCGCGGTGTGTCCCTGATGTGCGAGCAGCATCGCCGCCATCAGGCCTGACGGCGGCTGCATGACTCGCCGGTGTTTTTTCCGACCGCATGTTCCAACCGGGCCAAGGCATGGAATTGACTCATATCTACGATCTGGATGAATTGAACGAATTCCTCTCCCAGGGGGATCTGTCCGCGGTGCGCGGCTGGCTGGACGAGATGCGCATACAGGACATCGCCCAGGCCCTGATGACCCTGGATGGCGAGATCCGTCGTGATGTGTTCCGCCTGCTGCCCCCTGGGCGGCGGGCGGATGTCTTTGCCTATCTGGACCCCCATCACCAGCTTCAACTCATTCGCCAGGTCTCCGTGGACGAGGGCCGCCACCTGCTGTCCGAGATGTTGCCGGATGACCTCACCGCCCTGCTGGAAGACCTGCCCAAGGGTGAAGTCCGGCAGCTGCTGCGTCTGCTGCCGTTCCGCTCCATTCGTCGTGCCCTGACCCTGCTGGGATATCCGGAAGACAGCTGCGGTCGACTCATGACCACGGCGGTGGTGAGCGTGCGTCCCGACTGGAGCATGGCCCGTGCCCTGGATCATCTGCGGGTGCAGGCGGGGCGGGGCGAGACGGTCAACCTGGTTTACGTCACCGATGACGAGGGCGGACTGCTGGGCGTGCTGGCCCTCAAGCATTTCCTCAAGCCGCGGATGGATGTCCCGGTATCGGAGCTCATGACCGGCCGTGTGGTGTCCATCGACGCCCATGCACCCCAGGAAGAGGCCCTGCGGATGATGCGCCACTATGATCTTCCCGCCCTGCCGGTGGTGGATCAGGATCGTGAGCTGCTGGGCATCATCACCGTGGATGATGTGCTGGACGTGGAACAGGAGGAAAGCACGGAGGACTTCCAGAAGATGGGGGGTGTGGGGAGCCTGACCCTGAGCCTGCGGGAAGCACGTCCCTGGCTTTTGTACCGCAAGCGGGTAGGCTGGTTGCTGATCCTGGTGGCGGTGAACATCATCGGTGGTTTTGTGATTGCCGGGTATGAAGAAGCCATTGAGGCCCTGGTGGTGCTGGTGTTCTTCCTGCCCCTGATCATCGACAGCGGCGGCAATGCCGGCGCACAGTCCGCCACCCTGATGGTCCGCGCATTGGCCACGGGGGATGTCCACCCCCGCGACTGGCTGCGTCTCTGGGGCAAGGAATTGGGGGTGGCCACCGCCCTGGGAGCGACGATGGCTTTGGCCGTGTCCGGTCTGGGATTATGGCGGGGCGGCATGGAGATTGCCGTGCTGGTATCGGTGGCCATGATGCTGGTGGTGCTGGTGGGAAGTCTGGTGGGCATGATCCTGCCCTTGCTCCTGGCCCGCCTGCGCCTGGATCCGGCCACGGCCAGTACGCCGCTGGTGACATCCATCGCCGACGTGGCGGGCATCATGATCTATTTCGGCCTGGCGGCCACCTTGCTGGGGCTTTCCGGACAATGAGCAATTCTCTCAAGCACGAGCCGTTTTTCGAGCAGATGCGCCGACGCGACTGGGAGAGCCTGAAGACGATGCTGGCTTCCCTGCAGAACCAGGATGTGGCGGCACTGAGTCAGGCGTTGCCCGCCGAAGACTGGGTGCCGTTGATCCGGCTGCTGCCCAGGGATCGCATGGCCGATGTGTTTTCCTATCTGAGCCTGGAGCAGCAGGCTCGTATCCTGGCCGAACTGGGTGATGATGAAAATGCCCGCCTGCTGACGGCCTCGTCCTACGATGACGTGGCGGAGCTGCTGGAGCATTTGCCGGAATCGGAGTCAAGCCGCCTCATGGCCCTGTTGCCCAAGCCCCGGCGGCGGGTGGTCAAGGGACTGCTGAATTATCCGCCCGACAGCGCGGGCCGCCTGATGACGCCCGGTTTCGTGGCCGTGCGTCCGGACTGGACCCTGGAGGCGGCACTGGCCTATCTGCGCGACCATTTCTCCCAGGGCGAGACCGTGAACGTGGTCTTCGTCACCGAGGCGGACGGTCACCTTCTGGGGGCGATCAAGCTCAAGGATCTGCTGTTCGGACCTCCCCGCCGGCGGGTGGACAGCCTGCTCAAGGAGGCCGTGGTTCGTGTACAGGCCCAGGCCGACCAGGAAGAAGCTGCCCGCCTGATTCGTCACTATGACCTGGAAGTGTTGCCGGTGGTGGATGAGCGGGAGGTCCTGGTGGGGATCATCACCGTGGACGATGCCCTGGACGTGGTGGAGGAGGAGACCACCGAGGACTTCCTGCGCATGGGTAGTGTGGGCACCATCGCGCCCGGCCTCAAGGATGCCGCCATGAGCCTGCTCTACCGCAAGCGGGTCGGGTGGTTGGTGATCCTGGTGTTCGTGAACCTGTTCAGCGGGGCGGCCATCGCGGTGTTCGAGACCGCCATCGAGGCCGTGGTGGCGCTGGTCTTCTTCCTGCCCCTGGTGATCGCCACTGGTGGCAACGCGGGCTCCCAGGCCTCCACCCTGATGGTGCGAGCCCTGGCCACGGGGGATGTTCAATTGCGTGACTGGCTCGGGCTATGGGGCAAGGAGCTGTTTGTGTCCGTTGCCCTTGGGTTGACCCTGGGGCTTGCCGTCTGGGGCGCGGGGATCTGGTTGGGCGGGCCGGACGTGGGGCTGGCGGTGGCCGTGGCCATGGTGCTGGTGGTGATTTTCGGCAGCATGATCGGGATGTTGCTGCCGGTGATCCTGACCCGCCTGAAGCTGGACCCGGCCACCGCCAGCGCCCCCCTGATCACGTCCATCGCGGACGTGGGGGGGATACTGGTCTATTTCTCCGTGGCGACGGCCATCCTGCAGCTGGGCTGAGGTCGGCTTCGCCTGGCGGCGTCACATCTCCCGCCCGAAGGCGTCCTTGAACCGGGCCTTGATGTCTTCAAGGCTCGGACGATGGTTCTGCGGTCCGGTGTGTTCGATCTTGATGGCGCCCATCACCGCCGCCACCCGCCCCGTGGTTTCCCAGTCCAGGCCATTCATCAATCCCCACAGCAGGCCGGCCCGGTAGGCATCGCCGCACCCGGTGGGATCCTTGATCCGGGCGATGGGCGCGGCCGGGATGCGCAGGGTCTTGCCGCCGGTGTAGATCACCGAGCCTTCCCCGCCTTTGGTGATGATCAAGGCCTCCACCTGGGCCGCCAGTTCCTCGGGATTCCAGCCGGTGCGCTCACTCATCAGCTGGGCCTCGTAGTCGTTCAGGGTCACGTAGGTGGCCTGTTTGACGAACCGGCGCAGGTCCACCCCATCGAACATGGGCATGCCCTGGCCCGGATCGAAAATGAAGGGGATGCCGGCCTCGGCAAACTGCTCCGCATGCTGGATCATGCCGTCCCGGCCGTCGGGAGAGACGATGCCCAGGGTGACGCCCTCGGCGTCGCTGACCTTGTTGAGGTGGGCGTCATTCATGGCGCCGGGGTGAAAGGCGGTGATCTGATTGTCGTCCTGGTCGGTGGTGATGAAGGCCTGGCCGGTGTAGTGTTCGGGAATCATGCGGATGTGCCGGCGGGGGATGTCGCATTCATCCATCCATTGGGCGTAAGGTTCGAAATCCGCGCCCACCGTTGCCATGGGCAGGGGGTCACCCCCCAGCAGTTTGAGATTGTAGGCGATGTTGCCCGCGCAGCCGCCGAACTCCCGACGCATGTCCGGTACCAGGAAGGAGACGTTGATCATGTGCACCTTGTCCGGGAGGATGTGGTTCTTGAACCGGTCGGGGAAGACCATGATGGTGTCAAATGCATAGGAACCGCAGATCAAGGCAGACATTGGAACTCCTCTGGATGACGGGGGGTGAACGGGGATGAATCCCTGTCCGGATGGGCTGACATGATAGTGATCCGGACCGGCGATTGCGAACCTCCACGGATCTGATGGTGAGAATTGAGATTCGTTTGATCGAAAGATTGCCGATTTCCTGCTAAAAGGATAGCTCTGCAACCATCAAGACACGGGGTATCGTTGTCATGACCAGTACAGCGTGTGCAGTGGCGGGCCGTGACCGCCATCAGTCACTGGGCGAGGAGATCGCCAACAGCATCAGCCACGGGGTGGCCCTGGCGGCGGCTCTGGTGGGCATGCCGTTTCTGCTTCTGGAGGCCGTGCGTATCGGCAGTCCGGGGTTCATTGTCGGCGTCAGCATCTTTTCCGCCACCATGGCATTGCTGTATCTGGCCTCCACCCTCTATCACGCCTTGCCCCATGGACAGGGCAAGCGGGTGTTCAAGATCCTGGACCATTCGGCCATCTACCTTTTGATTGCCGGGACCTACACGCCCTTCACCCTGGGTGTGCTCAGTGGTCCCTGGGGCTGGACCCTGTTCGGTCTGGTGTGGGGGTTGGCGGCCCTGGGGGTGTTTCTCAAGTCCCTCAATGGCCTGTCCCATCCCATCCTGTCCACCGGGCTGTACCTGCTCATGGGCTGGCTGGTGCTGATCGCCATCGTGCCGCTCTACCAGTTGATGGCGCCGGCGGGGCTGATCTGGCTGGTGGCCGGTGGCCTGGCCTATACCGGCGGGGTGGTGTTCTATGCCCTTGACCATCGTCTGCCCTACGGGCATTTCATCTGGCATCTGTTCGTGGTGGCCGGGACGGTCTGCCACTACTTTGCCGTGCTCTGGTATGGGGCCGGGGTATAAGGGTCAGTCGGGGCACTTCAGGCCGGGATTCGGCCAGGTTTCAATTTCCAGCCCGCATTCTTCACCGGATCCGGGTTGAGGTGCCACCGTGTCCCGGGTTCGCCGGTAGAGCGGCTCGTCGGGCGCCAGCCGCAGGGCGCATGCCGCGGCCTCCCGGGCCATCGGCCCGCAGCCACGGGCATGCAGCACGTGGGCCAGGTTGTTCCAGCCCGCGTGGGACGTCGGATCGCGGGTGACCAGTTCCTTCAGGGCCTGTTCCGCCCCCTCCAGATCCCCCCGGGCATAGCGGGCATTGCCAAGGCCGATCCAGCCCACCGGATGTTCGGGCCAGGCCCTTGTGGCGGTGAGATAGGCCCCGGCGGCGGCCTCCAGTCGGCCGGTACGCTCCAGGTCATTCGCGGCGCGCAGCCAGCTCAGTGGAGTGGCGGTGGCGGGAAGCCGATCCGGAGGTTGTGCCAGAAAGGCCCAGTATCCGGCGCGGCGCCAGGTGCGCTCGAAACGGCCCATGGTATTCACATGGCGCTCGATGGTGCCCGAGCGCAGTATCACGATGCCCTCGTCCAGGTCGTAACCGATGACCACGGCATAGTGCCAGTAGGGCGCCAGGTTCAGTCCCAGATTCTGAAACACCACCACCGGGTGCCCGGCCGCCAGCTCCCGCAGCAGGGCATCCATGCGGGGCGGCAGCGGCCATGCCACCAGGTCCCTGGCCCGTGTGGCCGCCAGCATTTCGGTCTGCAGGCTGCCCTGGCGCGCGGGCAGATAGACCTCGCTCACCAGCGCGTGCGGCGTGATCCCGATGCCCTGGACATTGAGCACCGTGGCCAGGGCGGCGGGACCGCACTGATAGAGATCCTGGGGATGAAACGGGGTGTCTTCCAGCTCCACCTGCCGGGGCAGGTCGTCGGGTGGATCGCCGAGCAGGGCAGGGGCCTGCAGCCGGGTGGCGCAACCCGAGAGCAGCAGGCCGGTCAGGATGATCAGCAGGGCCACGGGGAGCACCCAATCCTCCCCGTGGCTCCGGCACGGATGGCCGGTAGCGGGAATCAATTCACCGGGCGGACGAAAGGGAACACGTCCGTGGCGCCGATGGCATCGGTGATGATGAAGACGATGAAGATGAGTACCACCACGCCCAGGACGCTGGCGGCCCCGGCCGGCATATCCTCCAGACGCTCATTGATCAGCCTGACTTCTTCGTCGGTCATGCGTGCAATACGTTCAGCGGCTTCCTCGTTGCTGACTCCCAGGCGTGCCAGCTGCTGCTGAACGTCCGCCCGTTCCAGGCTGGAGAGCAGTTGCGCCCGGTCCACCAGGCCCTGCTCCGTCTGGATCAGTCGGTCGGTGCCCACCATGCCGGCGTGAATGGGGCTGGTGACTGTGGCCAGCAGGGAAAAGATGCAGAGCAGGGTCAATAGGCGTCTGATCAGAGGGTGCCGGGTCATTGGTAGGCCTCATGAAGATTTGAGTGGAATGCCGGTGTTTCACCCCGTTCGGGTGAACAATGGCGCTGATGTGCATACCTTCTCGTCCATTGTCCTGTCCCCGCGAGCATCAGGTCAACCGTTGGAGGGCCCGGGGCCTGAGCCTGTCAATCAACTCCCGCGGCACCCGAGGGAGAGATGCGATAACATGAAGCGCTTCCCGGGCCGCGAGCCTGCCATGGTCCCCCTCAACCCATGAAACGGGCCTCATTCAAGGAAATCTTCGGCTGGGCGATGTTCGATTTCGCCAATCAGGCCTATACCCTGCTGATCATCACGGTGATCTTTGGTGATCTGTTCACCCGGGTGATCGTGGGAGATGCTCACGCGGATTACCGTCTTGGCAATCTGTTGTGGAGCATCGCACTGGCGGTCAGCTATCTCCTGGTGGTACTGACCGGACCGGTGGCGGGGGCCGTCATGGACTTTTCCGCCGCCCGCAAGCGCTTTTTGTTCGCCAGTTATGTGCTCACCGTGATCTCCACCTCCCTGCTGTATTTCGTCGCGCCCGGTTACATCTGGCTGGGCATGGCCCTGATCGTGGTGTCCAACTTTGCCTATGCCATCGGTGAATCCTTCATCGCCAGCTTTCTGCCGGAGCTGGGGCCTCGCGAGGAACTGGGCTGGATCTCGGGATTTGGCTGGGCGCTGGGGTATGTGGGCGGACTGGTGGCCACCGCCTTCGCCTTGGTGGCCCTGGGCGAGGTCAGCGAGGAAAACTTTGAGCGTATCCGCTGGGTGGGGCCATTTGCCGCCGTGTTTTTCCTGGTGGCGGCCATTCCCACCTTCCTGTGGCTGCAGGAACGGGGACGGGCCAGGCGTCTGCCGGGGCTGCGTCAGTACGTGGGTATCGGCTTTCGGCGGGTGAGGGCGACGCTCGGGGATCTGCCCCATTACCGCGATCTCACCATCCTCATGGTGTCGGTGTTCTTCGCCATGGCCGGTATCTACATCATCATTTCCTTCACCTTCATCTATGGCGCCCAGGTGATCCAGTGGGATGAAAAGGTCCGGGTCTGGATGTTCATCACGGTACAGCTCACGGCCGCATGCGGTGCGCTGGCGTTCGGTTTCCTCCAGGACCGGGTTGGGGCCCGACGAACCTATGTCGCCACACTGGCTCTCTGGATACTGGCTGTCTCCCTCATCTTTGCCACGCCCTGGCTGGGGCATGTGCTGGATCTTGAGGCCCAGCATGTCTTTCTGGTGGTGGGCAGTGTTGCCGGGTTGTGTCTGGGGTCCACCCAATCGGCCGGGCGTGCACTGGTGGGTGTTTTGTCCCCCCGTCTGAGGGCGGCGGAGTTTTTTGGCTTCTGGGGGTTGTCCAGCAAGCTGGCGGCCATCGTCGGGTTGCTGGGGTTGGGAGTTCTGCAGCTTCTGGTTGGTTTGCATCTGTCCATCCTGTTCTGCGCGCTGCTGTTCGGGTTCGCCCTCCTGGCGGCCCTGGGGCTGGATGAGAAACGGGGGCGGCAGGTGGCCGAGGCAAGGGAGTCCCGTGCCGGATAGCAGGCACCAAAGGCCTTTGCCTGCGCCATCCTGTTATGATGCGCTTCCCTGTAAAATCACTCTCTCAATTTCCGGAATCCCCGCCCATGTCCGTCACCGTCGTTTATCCAGGGACATTTGATCCCATTACCAACGGTCATGTCGACATCGTTCGCCGTGCCTGCCGGATGTTCGACAGGGTGCTGGTGGCCGTGGCGGCCAATCCCAGCAAGCGGCCTGTGTTCACCCTGGATGAAAGGGTTCAGCTTGCACGGGCTGTGCTGGCGGACATGGGGGATAAGGTTGAGGTGAAGGGATTCAGCGGGCTGCTGGCGGAATTTGCCGCAGCCAATCATTCCCGGGTTCTGTTGCGGGGATTGCGGGCCGTTTCCGATTTCGAGCATGAATTCCAGCTGGCCAGCATGAACCGCCATCTGTCCCGGGATCTGGAAACCTTGTTTCTGACGCCGGCTGAGGAATATGCCTTCATATCCTCAAGCCTGGTGCGGGAAGTTGCCATGCTGGGCGGCGATGTCTCACACTTTGTTGCCGATAGCGTCGAGGCTGCGCTGATTGAGCGCTTGCGCTAAACTGTGCGGTCAAGCGACGACGCCAAATATAACTACATGTGACTGAGTTTGAAGAGGAAAGTGCATTATGGCCCTGATGATTACCGATGAATGCATCAACTGCGACGTGTGTGAGCCGGAGTGCCCCAACGGTGCGATTTCCCCGGGGGATGAGATCTATGTGATCGACCCGGCGCTGTGCACCGAGTGTGTGGGCCACTTTGATGCACCCCAGTGCGTGGAAGTCTGCCCGGTGGACTGCATTCCCAAGGATCCGGACAACGAAGAAACCCAGGACGAACTCATGGCCAAGTTCAAACGCATCACCGGGGCTGCCTGAGTTGTCCTTAAGGGTAATATCGTGTCGTGATGAATGTGCAGTGAACTGAAAAGGGGGGCAAAGCCCCCCTTTTCAGTGCCCGTCCCCTGGCTTGCGCATCCAACTGCAAGGACGGGGGCGAGAGAGGGTCAGGTCAGGGTCTTCACCCCATCCTGGCCTCCCAGGATCAGCACATCCGCCGGCCGCCGGGCAAAGATGCCCGCGGTGACCACCCCGGCGATCTGGTTGATCTCCGTTTCCATGGCCACCGGATCGGTGATGTCCAGGTTGAACACATCCAGGATCAGGTTGCCGTTGTCGGTGGTGAAGCCGTGACGCAGTTCCGGTTGCCCGCCCAGCTTGAGCATGGCCCGTCCCACATGGCTGCGGGCCATGGGAATGACCTCCACCGGCAGGGGGAAGGTGCCCAGCACGTTCACCAGCTTGGAGTCGTCGGCGATGCAGACGAAGCGCTCGCTGGCGGCCGCCACGATCTTTTCCCGGGTGAGGGCGCCGCCGCCGCCCTTGATCAGGTGCAGATGCCGGGTGGCCTCGTCGGCGCCGTCCACGTAGAGAGGGATGGGTCCGACGGCGTTCAGGTCCATCACCGGGATGCCATGACCGCGCAGTCGCTCGGCGCTGGCCTCGGATGAGGCCACGGTGCCGTCGATGCGGCCCTTCATTTTTGCCAGCAGGTCGATGAAGTGATTGGCGGTGGAGCCGGTGCCGATGCCGACGATCATGCCGTCTTCCACGTATTCCAGGGCCGCTTCGGCGGCGGCCTTCTTCATCTGGTCTTGATTGCTCATGAGGATGCCTCCTTGGTTGTCGGGGAGGATTCTACATGAGTCAGCCGATGGGGCGCCCCGGGGACATCTTGCCGGGCATGGACCCACCCCTGTATCTTCAGACGATGTCAGCCTATCCCTACCTGCAGAAGATACTCACCGCCCGGGTCTATGACGTGGCGCGGGAAACCCCACTGGACCTGATGCCCACGCTCTCCCGGCGCCTGGGCAACCGCATCCTGCTCAAGCGCGAGGACCTGCAACCGGTCTTTTCCTTCAAGTTGCGCGGTGCCCACAACAGGATCGTCCAGTTGTCAGAGGAGGCCCGCCGCAAGGGAGTCATCGCCGCCTCCGCCGGCAACCATGCCCAGGGCGTGGCCCTGTCGGCCAAGACCCTGGGCATCAAGGCGGTGATCGTCATGCCCGCCACCACCCCTTCCATCAAGGTGGACTCCGTGCGTGCCCTGGGGGCCAAGGCCATCCTCCACGGGGACTCCTACGATGATGCCTATGCCCATGCCCAGGAACTGATCGAGAAGCATGGCTACACCTTCGTCCATCCCTTCGATGACCCCGATGTGATTGCCGGGCAGGGCACCATCGCCATGGAGCTGCTGCGCCAACACCCCGATCCCCTGGAAGCGGTGTTCGTCAGCGTGGGCGGTGGCGGTTTGATCGCCGGCATGGCCACCTATATCAAGGCCCTGCGGCCCGATATCCGGGTGATCGGGGTCGAACCCCATGACGCCCCCTGCATGCAGCAGGCCCTGGAACAACACCATCGGGTGGTGCTGGACCAGGTGGGCATCTTCGCCGACGGGGTGGCTGTTCGCCAGGCGGGGGAGGAGAACTACCGTCTGGCCCGGGAATATGTAGACGAGATCCTGCTGGTCTCCACCGACGAGATCTGTGCCGCCATCAAGGACATCTTTGATGACACCCGGGTGATGGCCGAGCCGGCCGGCGCCCTGGCCATCGCGGGCATCAAGAAGTATGTGGAACGGGAAGGGCTCAAGGGTGCCAGTCTGGCCGGGGTGCTCAGCGGTGCCAATATCAACTTCGATCGCCTGCGTCACGTGACCGAACGAGCCGAACTGGGGGAGCAGCGGGAAGCCCTGTTCGCCGCCACCATTCCGGAGCGGCCGGGCAGTTTCCGGGCCTTTTGCAAGGCCATCGGCAAGCGCGGGATCACCGAGTTCAACTACCGCTACGCGGACACCGAGCAGGCCCACATCTTCGTCGGGGTCCAGCTCAGTGGCGGTGAGACGGAACGCAGGACCCTGCTTCAGGATCTGCGCGACAAGGGCTATCCCATCGAGGATCTGAGCGACAACGAGGTGGCCAAGGTCCACCTGCGCCACATGGTGGGTGGGCACTCGTCCCGGGCAGGGGACGAGATCGTCTACCGCTTCGAATTCCCCGAGCGCCCGGGGGCACTGATGAACTTCCTCACCCACATGGGGCAGAACTGGAACATCAGCCTGTTCCATTACCGCAATCATGGCGCCGCCTACGGCCGGGTGCTGGTGGGCATGCAGGTGCCGGACCAGGACAAGGCCCGGCTTGAGGGATTCCTCAGGGAACTGGGTTATGCCCACTGGGAGGAGACCGATAACCCGGTCTACCGGCTGTTCCTGGGCTGATCCGCCGGCCGGGTCTTACCCGCGCTTGCCCAGGGCCTCCTCGTTGAAGCCTTCGTCGATGGTGGTGATGATCTTCTCCACCATGCGAAAGCCCTCCACCGGCGCGTCGTCGGCCATGTATTTCAGGCGCAGGGGGCTGAGCGCCTTTACGGCGGCACTGCGTTCCACCTCTCCCTGTCCCGTGCCCGCCGCGTCCAGGGTGCCCAGGGCGGCGATGATCTCCCCGGCGATGGCGTGCCTGTGCGCCCCGCGCCGTGCCCGTTCCAGGGTGTCCTCGGGCATGCCGTCCAGCAAATCGAATCCCGCGTGGGCGTCCAGATAGATGATGAGTTCGTTCAGGGTCATGGGTATCGGCCTCCTGAAGTCATGTCGATCTTCCGTCGCCCGGGGGAGAAAGAAGGGGCGGGGATGAGGGAAAGCGGGTCATGAGAAGAACAGGATGTTAGTCCGCCATGGACAGAATGAATTCCCACTGCGCCTTGGTCACCGGTATGATGGAGAGCCGGTTGCCCCGCCTGACCAGGGGCATGTCACACAGTTCGGGAGCTGCCTTCAGGTCCGTCAGGGGGATGACGTCCCTGAACTTGCGTTCAAAGCCCACATCCACCCGGTACCAGCGGGGGTTGTCCGGGGTGCTGCGCGGATCATGGTAGGTGTGTTCCGGGTCCCAGGCGCTGTCGTCCGGATAACCGGCCCGCACGATCCGCAGGATGCCGACGATGCCGGGGACCTTGCAGTTGGAGTGGTAGAAAAAGGCCAGGTCGCCTTCCCGCATCCCGTCCCGCATCATGTTGCGGGCCTGGTAGTTGCGCACCCCTTCCCAGGGTTCCACCCGCACCCGTTCCAAGTCGTCGATACCGAAGACATCCGGTTCGGATTTCATCAGCCAGTAGGACATGGGCAATCCTTGGTGTTCAATTCAGGGTGGGGCCGGCAGGTGATCAGGCCCTGTTCGGTCACCACCGCATGCAGGGGCACGTCCCAGGGCTCATGGGGCAGTGCCGTCACTTCCTGAAAAGCATAGGCCATTCCCACCAGATGGGGACGGCGCCAGTGCCGGTGGCGGTTGAGGTGGCGGAAGGTGGTGTCATAGAAGCCCCCGCCCATGCCCAATCGGTTTCCCTGGTGATCGAAGCCCACCAGGGGCGTGATGACCATGTCCAGGTGACGGGCCGGCAGGCAGCGTCGGCGGTGAATGGGAGGTTCGGGAATGCCGAAGCGGTTGGGGATCAGGGGCGTATGGGGTTCCCAGGCCACGAACCAGAGCAGCCGGGGGTGAAGCGGTGCCAGCACCGGCAGGTAGAGATCCTTGCCGGCGGCACGGGCAGCCCGGACCAGCGGGCCGGGATCGGCTTCGCCCCGGTCGGGCAGGTAGACGGCGATACGCCGGGCGGCGCTGAAAAGGGGGTGGTGGATCAGGTGCCTGGCCATGGCACGGGCATGCCGCGACCGTTCGGCCGGGGAGAGCGCCAGACGCCGGGCGCGAAGCTGTCTGCGTAGGTCGGCGCGTGTCATGGAAATGAAGAGGGCACGCTCCGAGAGTGCCGTGGCGAGCTTTCGACCTTGAACCAGGGGTTCAAGTGGGGGCCGACGCGATCTCTACAGGCTTTCCGCTACGGGGCGGACATGCACAACAAGAGATCACAGAATGGCCCCCGGGGTAGTTGATTAGGCTCAAGGATATTACCCAGCCGCTCACGCACACCTCAGAGGTGCCCAAACCGTAAAACCTTTTTTCATGGCCCCGCTGCCGGGACCGTACATCATGAATCCGTCGATCGTTCGTGTTGCAGCGCCGAATCCACCCGTTCCTGCAGGGCGCGCATGCGCTGATCCAGTCCGGCGTTCTGCCGTTTCAGGGCCAGCAGTTCATGGGCAATGTTCAGGGCCGCCATCACGGCGATCCGGTCCCCTCCCACGACCTTGCCGCCGTCGCGGATTTCCTTCATCCGGCGATCCAGCAGGCTGGCCGAGGCAATCAGGGCATTGCGCTCATCTTCAGGGCAGGCCACCCGGTACTCCTTGCCCAGGATCTGAACCGTGACCGGTTCAGAGCGGGGTTCCGTCATACCGCCTGCTCCATGGACTTCAATCGGTTGATCATCGACTCCACCTTCATGCGCGCCTGCTCACCCCGCTCCGAGAGCTGGGCCCGTTCCGCCAGCAGCAGTTCGTTCTGGCGACGCAGCCTGAGGTTCTCGTCCCGCAGCAGTTCGCAGACCCGCAGCAACGCATCGACCCGGGATTCCAGGTCTTTCAGGGCGGAATCCGCCGTGGCGTTGGTAGCGGTGTGCGTCATGGGCCCAATACTAGGACTCCGCCTCGGGGCCGTCAACAAGGATCGATTCCGGCATGGTGTTGGCGCCGTTCCGCTTGTTAGACTGCATCCATGCGTTTGATGCCTTGCCCCTGAAAGTCCGCACAAGACGACGGAGATCCCCGCCCATGATGCCCGATTATCAAGCCCTACAGGATGCCCTGCGCGGGGCGGGTGCCGCGGCGGATGCCGCCGAGGTTCATGGCACGCTTTGCGGTATGCTCAGTGCCAATCTGGGATCCGGCGAGATGCGCTGGTTGCAGGAGATCTTCCCTGAAGCCGGCGAGACACTGCCAGCGGGAGAGGCCCGGCGTCTGCTGGACGAGGTGTTTGCCGAAACCCGCACCCAGCTGGCCGATGCCCTGCTCGGATTCCAGATGCTGCTGCCGGACGAGGACGACGCGCTCACCGCCCGGGTGGATGCCCTGGGACACTGGTGTCAGGGCTTTCTCTATGGCCTGGCGGTGGCCGGTGTCACCGATCCGTCCAGGTTGCCCGCCGATTCGGCGGAGATCCTCAAGGATTTTTCCGACATTGCCGGCGCCGGTTTCGAGGTGGAGGATGACGAGGCCAGCGAGACTGCCTACGTGGAAATCCTGGAATACGTGCGGGTGGGGGTGCTGCTGGTGAGTGAGGAACTGCAGCCTCTCAAGGGGCCCTCCCGTCTGCACTGACCCCTTGCCGATGACCTGGAACACACCCAACGCCATGAAAGAATTCGTCCGTCGCCGTCGCCAGCTCATGCGTGCCATGGGGGAGGGCGGCATTGCCGTGATTCCCGCCGCGCCGGTCAGGGTGCGCAACCATGACGTGGAATACCCTTACCGTCAGGACAGCGACTTCCTGTATCTCACCGGCTTTACCGAACCGGAGGCGGTGGCGGTGCTGGTGCCCGGTCGGCCCCAGGGGGAATACATCCTGTTTTGCCGGGAACGGGACCAGGAAAAGGAAACCTGGCATGGCCGCCGGGCCGGACAGGAGGGGGCGGTGGAACGCTTCGGCGCCGACGATTCCTTCCCCATCGGTGATATCGCTGAGATCCTGCCTGGACTGCTGGAGAACCGGGAACGGGTCTATACCAGTCTGGGTCGCCATCCGGAATTTGATCGGAAGCTGATCGACTGGGTCAACGGCATCCGTGAGCGGGCCCGCAGCGGCGTCCATCCGCCCCATGAGTTCGTGGCCCTGGAATACCTGCTCCACGACATGCGCCTGTTCAAGTCGGCCACCGAACTCAAGGACATGAAGGAGGCCGCCCGGGTCACCAGTCGTGCCCATCAGCGCGCCATGGCCGCCTGCCGGCCGGGGCTGTGGGAGTATCAGCTGGAGGCGGAACTGTTGTACGAGTTTCGCCGGGCGGGGAACGAGCCCGCCTACGCCTCCATCGTGGGCGGCGGCGCCAACGGTTGCATCCTGCACTACACCGAAAACAACGAGCGGCTCAGGGACGGTGATCTGGTCCTGATCGATGCCGGCTGCGAGCATCAGGGCTATGCGGCGGACATTACCCGCACCTTCCCGGTGAACGGGCGCTTTACCGAGCATCAGCGCCAGGTCTACGAGGTGGTGCTGGAGGCCCAGGCGGCGGCCATCGCCCAAGTGATCCCCGGCAATCACTGGGATGATCCCCATGGGGCGGCGGTCAAGGTACTCACCAGGGGGCTGGTGCATCTGGGGCTGCTCAAGGGGCGGCCTTCCCGGCTGATCAAGGATGGCGCCTATCGCCGCTTCTACATGCACCGCACCGGTCACTGGCTGGGGCTGGACGTGCATGACGTGGGGGACTACAAGGTGGGCGACGCCTGGCGTCTGCTGGAGCCGGGCATGGTGATGACCATCGAGCCGGGCCTGTACTTGCCGGCCACGGAGAAGGGCGTGCCCAAGCCGTTCCGGAACATCGGCATCCGTATCGAGGATGACGTGGCGGTGACCCGTGCCGGGCATCAGGTCCTCACCGAAGACTGCCCCAAGGGCGTCGACGAGGTTCAGGCCCTGGTGGGTTCCGGCAACTGAAACAACCCGGTGCCGGGATCGGCACGCGGAGGACGCGGTGCAGAACAGCGATTTCGATATCCTGATCGCCGGCGGCGGCATGGTGGGAGCCACCCTGGGGCTGGGCCTGGCGGACAGTGGTTACCGGGTGGGCATCATCGAGGCGCAGCCTCCCGGTGCTCCGGGGCAACCCAGTTATGACGAGCGGGCCACGGCCCTGTCCTGGGGTTCCCGGTGCATCCTGGAGCGTCTGGGCCTGTGGACGGATCTGGCGCCCCATGCCGAACCGATTCGTCACATCCACGTTTCCCAGCGGGGGTATTTCGGCAACGTGCGCCTGGACCACCGGGAAGAAGGCGTGGAGGCACTGGGTTACGTGATCGTCAACCGGGTCCTGGGGCAGGTCCTGAAAACGGCCCTGGCCGCGGCACCCGTCACCCTGATGACGCCGGCGCGGGTGACCGGATACACCGGCCATGACGACCATCTGGGAGTACAGATCAGTCTGGACCAGACCCCCGTGCCGATACGGACCCGCCTGCTGGTGGGCGCGGACGGCACCCGGTCCGTGGTCCGCAATCTGGCCGGCATCGACATCCACGAGAGTGACTATGGTCAGGTGGGCATCATTGCCAATCTCTCCACCGAGCTGGATCATCGGGGAACGGCCTTCGAGCGTTTCACCGATGAGGGGCCGGTGGCCCTGCTGCCCCTGACTCCCGCCGGGGACGGCAGTCCCCGCTGTGCCCTGGTCTGGGTCCGTTCGGCCCATCGGCTCGAAGAGACGCTGGCCTGGGACGACGGGCATTTTCTGCGGGTCCTTCAGGATCGCTTCGGTCATCGCCTCGGACGTCTGCACCGGGTGGGGGCGCGGGTCGCCTATCCCCTGACCCGGGTGCGTGCCGCCCGGGATACGGACACCCGGCTGGTGCTGGTGGGCAATGCCTCCCACACCATCCATCCCGTGGCCGGCCAGGGCTTCAACCTGGCACTGCGGGACGTGGATACCCTGGCGGATCTGCTGTGCCGGGCCGGACGGGAGGCCTCGGACCCCGGTGACGCGGGGTTGTTGCAGCGCTATGCCGCCCGACGCCGGCCGGACCTGGACCGGGTGACGGGCGTGACCGATGCCCTGGCCCGGCTCTTCACCACGCCGGGGTTCGGGCATGTCCGGGGAGCGGCCCTGGTGGCCCTGAACCTGTGCGGCCCGTTGCGGCACGGGGTGGCGCGGGTGGGGATGGGATTGTAGATGCTCGGAACCGATGAACAAGGAGCCTCCATGTCGGTAATCTCCCGTGATGTCCTCATCGCCGGCGGCGGCATGGTGGGGGCCGCCCTGGCCCTGAGTCTGGCCCGCGGCGGTCTTGCCGTGGCCCTGGTGGAAATGCACCCACCGGCCCCCTTTGCCCCGGACAGCGAGCATGACCTGCGGGTGTCCGCCATCAATCGCGCCTCCCAGCGCCTTTTCCGGACACTGGGGGTCTGGGAAGGGGTGCGGGCCATGCGGGTCAGCCCCTATCAGGCCATGGAGGTCTGGGATGCGGGCGGCAGCGGCTGCATCCGTTTCGAGGCCCGGGAACTGGGGGAGCCGGATCTGGGACACATTGTTGAAAACCGGGTGGTCCAGCGCGCACTCTGGGATGCCCTGGAGGCGGAGCCGGGGGTGATCTGCTTCTGTCCGGATGCCGTGACCCATCTGGACATCAGCGCCTGTGAGGCCCGGGTGACGCTGGAGAGCGGGGCCCGGATCACGACATCGCTGGTGGTGGGTGCCGACGGCGCCCGCTCCCGCATCCGCGAGATGGCGGGGATCGATCTGGACAGCCGGCGCTACGGCCAGCAGGCCCTGGTGGCCACGGTGCGCACCGCATTGCCCCATCAGGAGACCGCCTGGCAGCGTTTCCTGCCCACCGGCCCGCTGGCCTTTCTGCCCCTGTCGGACGGTCGCTGCTCCGTCGTCTGGTCGGCTGATGATGAACGGGCCGAGCAGTTGCGGGACCTGGATGACGTCGCCTTCCGCGAGGCTTTGGCGGAAGGTCTGGATCATCGTCTGGGCGCGGTGGTGGAGAGTAGTCAGCGGGCGGCCTTTCCGCTGCGGGGCTCCCAGGCCCGTCACTATGTGCGTCCACGGCTGGCGCTGGTGGGGGATGCGGCCCACACCATTCACCCCCTGGCCGGCCAGGGGGTGAACCTGGGATTCCAAGATGCCCGGACCCTGGCCGGGGTGCTGCTGCATGGCGGGGCGGGGGATCCGGGTGAACTCCGCTTGCTGCGTCGCTACGAGCGTGCCCGGCGGGGAGACAATGTCATCATGATGCGGGCCATGGAGTTGTTCCGCTACGGTTTCGGCAGCGCGCTGCCGCCGCTGGCCCTGGGGCGGAACCTGGGGCTGATGCTGGCGGATCGCGCCGGTCCGCTGAAAAGGATCCTGGCCAGACGGGCCCTGGGACTGGATTCACCGGACCTGCCGTACCCACCTGGTTAGCCTGCCCAATGGTAGGCCGATCGCGAGCACTCGTTTTGCTGTTTCAACCTTCAGGGGCGTGCTGCCATGAGAGAATTCTGGGATAACCGCTATTCGGGAACGGAGTATGTCTATGGCACCGCGCCCAATGCCTATCTGCTGGCCCATCACCCCCTCTACCAGCCGGGCCAGAGTGTGCTGGCCGTGGGGGATGGGGAAGGGCGTAACGGCGTCTGGCTGGCCGGGCGGGGGCTGTCGGTGACGGCGGTGGATTTTTCCCAGCAGGCCCTGGCCAAGGCCCAGGCCCTGGCCCAGCACCAGGGAGTGACCCTGGAGACGGTCTGGGCCGATCTGGCGGGCTGGAAGTGGCCCAGTGAGCGGTACGACCACATCATTTCCATCTACCTGCACCTGCCCCCGACCCAGCGGTGCCAGGTACATCGGGCCATGCTGGAGGCCCTCAAGCCCGGTGGCCTGTTGCTGATGGAGGCCTTTCACCCGGAGCAGATGGATTATCACAGCGGCGGTCCCCGGGACCCGGGCATGCTCTACAACGGAGTGATGCTGCGGGAGGATTTTGCCGGTGCCGAGTTCATGGAACTGGCGGAACTGGCCGTCGAGCTGGACGAGGGGCCGGGACACCGGGGCCGGGCGGCGGTGACCCGCGCCCTGATCCGCCGACCGGAGGTTTGACACAGGGGCAGAAAAGGCAGTTCCGGTTCCGGCACGCCTGGGGTATAGTTCACCCCTTGATAGGGATGCCCCCCGGCATCCTCGGCAGCGTGGGAGAGACCTCCCTCACCGGAGGCGCCGAAGGCGCAACTTCCGCCCGGAAACGCTCAGGCAAAAGGACCGCGCTGCCCGATATCGACTCTGGAGAGTGGTCCGACAGACCCACCGAAGGGGATAACCCGGCACGGGTTTAATCTCTCAGGTTTCAGGACAGAGGGGCGGCCGATACCCGAAACAGGGTGTCGGCCGCCCCTTTTTCATTTTGACCGGGAGTCGAAGATGACATTACGCCGCACCACATTGCACGCCACCCACGAGGCCGCCGGTGCCCGCATGGTGGATTTTGCCGGCTGGTCCATGCCCGTTCACTACGGTTCCCAGATCGACGAGCATCACGCCGTGCGCCGTCAGGCCGGCATGTTCGATGTCTCTCACATGACCGTGGTCGACGTGGACGGCCCTGGTGCCCGCGACTACCTGCGCCACCTGCTGGCCAATGACGTGGACAAGCTCAAGATCGCCGGGCGCGCCCTCTACAGCTGTATGCTCAACCCGGAAGGGGGGGTGCTGGACGATCTCATCACCTATCGTCGCGCCGACGGTTACCGGGTCGTGGTCAATGCCGCCACCCGGGACAAGGACCTGGCCTGGATGCGCGACGTGGCCGCCAGGCTTTCCGGCACCATTGCTCCGGTGGAAGTCCGTGAGCGGGACGATCTGGACATGATCGCCGTGCAGGGTCCCGCGGCCCGCGATCTGTGCCTGCCCCTGTTGCCCGAGTCCCTGCGGGCGCCGGCCGAGGCCCTGACTCCCTTTACCGCCACGGAAGACGGGGACTGGTTCGTGGCCCGGACCGGCTACACCGGCGAGGACGGCTTTGAAGTCATCCTCCCCGCAACCGCCACCCTGAGCTTCTGGCAGGCCCTGGCCGCGGCCGGTGTGCGTCCCATCGGTCTGGGCGCCCGCGATACCCTGCGCCTGGAAGCCGGCATGAATCTCTACGGCACCGACATGGACGAGCAGATCAGTCCCCTGGAGTCCGGCCTGGGCTGGACCGTGGCCTGGACGCCCGCCGACCGGGATTTCATCGGTCGCCAGGCCCTGGAGCGGCAGCAGGCCGACGGCGTGCACCGGCGCCTGGTGGGGTTGGTGCTGGAAGGGCGGGGCGTCTTGCGTGGCCATATGAGCGTCAGCGCCGGTGAGGCCGGGCAGGGCGAGACCACCAGCGGCAGCTTTTCCCCCACCCTGGGCGTGTCCATCGCCCTGGCCCGGATCCCGGCGGATGCCGGCGAGCGGGTGACGGTGGACATCCGTGGCAAGCAGGTCCCGGCGAAGGTGGTCAAGCCGCCGTTCGTGCGCCACGGCAAGGCCCTGATCGATCTTTGATCCCGGCGGTGTCCCCGTCGGACCCGAACCCATTTTTCCGATACCCCTAACCCTTCATCAGGAGTCCCCATGAGCAACGTCCCCGCAGAACTCAGATACGCCGCATCCCACGAGTGGGTCCGCAAGGAAGCCGACGGCACCCTCACCATCGGCATCTCCGACCATGCCCAGGAACTGCTGGGTGATCTGGTGTTCGTGGAAACCCCGGAGGTGGGTGCCCACCTGGATGCCGGCGGTGCCTGTGCCGTGGTGGAATCCGTCAAGGCCGCTTCCGACGTCTACGCCCCTGTTGCCGGTGAAGTGGTGGCCGTCAATGAACAACTTGCCGACAGCCCCGAACTGGTCAATGGCGACGCCTACGGTGACGGCTGGATCTTCCGCGTCAAGCCCACCGATGCCGTTGCCGTGGAAGCCCTCATGGACGCCGCCGCCTACGCCGCCCACCTGGAAGCGGAAGGCTGATCCAGGCCTTTCCTGATCCCCTCCACCCAGACAGCAGCGGAATCACCATGCCCTTCATTCCCCACACCGACACCGACGTGCGCGAGATGCTGGCGGCCATCGGTGCCGACAGCATCGAGACACTGTTCGACGAGATCCCCGCCGCCCTGCGGGTGGATGGACTCAACGCCATCCCGCCGGCCGTCGGCGAGATGGAGATCACCCGGCTCATGGAGGCGCGGGCCGCCCAGGATGTCATGGGTCTGAACTTCATCGGCGCCGGTGCCTACGAACACCACATCCCGGCGGCGGTCTGGCAGATCGTCACCCGGGGCGAGTTCTACAGTGCCTACACCCCCTACCAGGCCGAGGCCAGCCAGGGCACCCTGCAGGTCATCTACGAATATCAGTCCATGATGGCCGGCCTGACGGGGCTGCCCATTTCCAACGCCTCCCTGTATGACGGTGCCTCCGCCCTGTCCGAGGCGGTGCTCATGGCTGTGCGCGCCAACCGCCGCTCGAAGAGCCAGCGGGTGCTCATGCCCCTGACGGTGCACCCGGCCTACCGCAGCGTGACCCGTAGCATCGTGGCCAGTCAGGGCATCGAGATCGTGGATGTCCCGTTCGATCCGGCCACCGGTCGGGTCGACCCGGCCGCCCTGGAGGCCTTTGCCGGTGAGGACATCACCGCCCTGGTGATTCCCCAGCCCAACTTCTTCGGTGTGCTGGAAGAGGTGGATGCCCTCACCGACTGGGCCCATGCCAACGGCGCCCAGGCCATCGGCGTGGTCAATCCCGTCAGCCTGGCCCTGCTCACCCCGCCCGGGGCGTGGGGACGTCAGGGCGTGGACATGGTGGTGGGTGATGGTCAGCCCCTGGGCGCGCCCCTATCCTCCGGCGGGCCTTACTTCGGCTTTTTGTGCTGCCGCAAGGAGCACGTGCGCCAGATGCCCGGTCGTATTGTCGGCCGCACCGTGGATGCGGACGGCCGCCCTGGTTTCGTGCTCACCCTCCAGGCCCGTGAACAGCATATCCGCCGTTCCAAGGCCACTTCCAACATCTGCACCAACCAGGGACTGGTGGTGACCGCCGCCACCATCCACATGGCCCTGCTGGGTCCGGAAGGGCTGGAGCGGGTGGCCGGGGCCTGCGTCGAGGGTTGTGGGTCGCTGGTGGCTCGGCTCAGGGAGCGGGGCTTCGAAATCCCGTTCACCGACGAGCGCTTCCACGAGTTCGTATTGCGGGTGGGCGTGGACGGCGAGGCCCTGCTGGAGCGCATGGCGGCGGCCGGCGTGCTCGGTGGTCATGCCCTGGGGCGTGACTATCCCGAACTGTCCGATGCCATCCTGGTCTGTGTCACCGAGACCAAGACCGCGGCGGACCTGGATCGCTATGTGGCGGTGCTGGAACAGGCACGGGCGGACCTGGCGGGCTGATTCGGCATTGGCCCGGAATTCACCGGATGTCGATGTCGGGCAGCTACACTCTGGATGTTCCAAAGCAGTCATTCCCGCGAAAGCGGGAATCCAGTCATGTGACCAACCAGCACGAGGAGTCAAGACGATGGCCCGGATTACCCTGCAAGGCAACTCCATCAACACCTGTGGTGATCTGCCGAAGGTGGGCAGTGCTGCCCCTGCATTCACTCTGGTGGACAAGGAACTCAACGACGTCAGTTTGAGCGATTTCAGCGGCAAGAAGAAGATCCTCTATATGGTCCCCAGCCTGGATACCGGGGTCTGTGCCCTGTCCACCAAGAAATTCAACGACTGGGTGGCCGATCGTGATGACGTGGTGGTGCTGGTGGTCTCCGCGGACCTGCCCTTTGCCCAGGGCCGTTTCTGCGGTGCCGAGGACGTGGACAAGGTGAAGACCCTGTCCATGATGCGTTCCCGCAACTTTGCCAAGGATTACGGCGTGCTGATCGTGGACGGTCCCCTGGCGGGCATCACCGCCCGGGCCCTGCTGGTGCTGGACAGCCATGATCACGTGGTCCATGCCGAGCTGGTGCCCGAGATCGCCCAGGAACCGGATTACGACGCGGCTTACGCGAAGCTGGGCTGATCCGTCCCGAGCCGGTGATTCCCGCGTGTGTACCCGCGATTGCCGCGTCTGCCCCCGTCATTCCCGCGCAAGCGGGAATCCAGTCGGAGTAGCGCCACTTCGGGAGTGACGGCCAAGGGCGCTTTCGCAGGAGTAGCGACCAAGGGGGCCTTTGCGGGAATGACGGCAATCGGCTTTTTTAACTTCCCTCGGGGAGGGGCTGTCGGCGCGCCCCCTGCAGACGGTGGCCGTCGGCGGTTTTCCCCGGGGAAGGAATTTTGAACCCATATCGAATGTCTTTGCAGGAGCCAGGCAATGCTGATCTTTGAACGTTCCCGTCCCGGTCGCAGGACCCCCAGCCAGGCCCCGGCCGGTCGAGCGGATGTCGCCGCGCTGCCCGAGCGCTTCCGGCGCCGTCGTCCGGCGCCGCTGCCGGAGGTGTCCGAGCTGGACGTGGTGCGTCACTACACCCGCCTGTCCCAGAAGAACTTCTCCATCGACACCCATTTCTATCCCCTGGGATCCTGCACCATGAAGTACAACCCCAGGGTGTGCAACAGCCTGGCCATGCTGCCGGGCTTCCTGCGTCGCCATCCTCACGCCCCCGAGTCGGTGAGCCAGGGCTTTTTGTCCTGCATGTTCGAACTGCAGGAGATGCTCAAGGACGTCACCGGCATGCAGGCCGTGTCCCTGACCCCCATGGCCGGGGCCCAGGGCGAGTTCGCCGGAGTGGCCATGATCCACGCCTATCACAAGGCCCGTGGGGATGAAGGTCGTACCGAGATCCTGGTCCCCGACGCCGCCCACGGCACCAACCCGGCCACCGCCACCATGTGCGGCTACGCCGTGCGCGAGATCCCCACCGACGCCTCCGGCGATGTGGACATGGAGGCCCTCAAGGCCGCCGTGGGTCCCGCCACCGCGGGGATCATGCTCACCAACCCGTCCACCCTGGGGGTGTTCGAGCGCCGCATTCACGAGATTGCCCAGGTGGTCCATGACGCCGGTGGCCTGCTGTACTACGACGGCGCCAACCTGAACGCCATTCTGGGCAAGGTGCGTCCCGGCGACATGGGCTTCGACGTCATCCACATGAACCTGCACAAGACCTTCTCCACCCCCCATGGGGGCGGTGGTCCCGGCGCCGGCGCGGTGGGTGTGAGCGAGCGGCTCAAGCCCTTTCTGCCCATCCCGGTGGTGGGCCAGGAAGGGGAACGCTATCGCTGGCTCACGGAGCGGGATCTGCCCCAGAGCATTGGCCGCCTGTCCGCCTTCGCCGGCAATGCCGGGGTGTTGCTGCGGGCCTACGTCTACATGCGTCTGCTGGGTCGGGAAGGTATGCCCAAGGTGGCGGACTACTCCACCCTGAACGCCAACTACGTGATGGCCCGTTTGCGGTCACTGGGCTATGACCTGGCCTTCCCGGAACGTCGTGCCACCCACGAGTTCATCGTCACCCTGCGACGTCAGGCCAAGGAGCAGGGCGTGACCGCCATGGACGTGGCCAAGCGTCTGCTGGACTACGGCTTCCATGCGCCCACCACCTATTTCCCCCTGCTGGTGCCCGAGTGCCTGCTGATCGAGCCCACCGAGACCGAAAGCAAGGAGACCCTGGACGCCTACGTGGAGGCCATGGCGAAGATCCTGGAAGAGGCGGCAGCCGAGCCCGGGAAGGTGAAGGGTGCTCCCTATACCCAGCCCAACCGGCGTTTTGACGAGGTACGGGCCGCCAGGGAGCTGGACGTGGCCTGGCAACCCGAGGCCTGCTGATGGCCTACAGCGGCAACCGGGGCCTGACCCGGATCATCAAGGCGGCTGGATATTCCTGGAAGGGGCTGCGCAGCACCTTCCGCCACGAGGCCGCCTTTCGTCAGGAGTTGCTGGCCATGATCGTCCTGGTGCCTCTGGCCCTGTGGTTGGGGGACAACGGGGTGGAGCGGGCCTTGCTGATCGGCAGCCTGTTCATGATCCTCATCGTGGAGTTGCTCAATTCCGGGATCGAGGCGGCCATCGACCGGATCGGTCGGGACTATCACGACCTCTCTGCCCGGGCCAAGGACATGGGCTCGGCGGCGGTGCTGTTGTCCATCCTCCATGCCGTGGTGGTGTGGCTGCTGGTACTCCTGTAAGACACCCGTGGCGCGGGAGCCGGCTTGCCGACGAATGGGTATTTTCCGCAGTTCGGGTCTACACTCAAGGACATCACAACAAGGGGCCGGCATCCGACCGGCCCCGTCAGTCCTTGCCACCACCATGGAGTGAAAGCCGATGTCGATGAAACTGCCCATCACCCTGGCCACCGCCGCCCTGACCCTCGGTCTGGTTGCAGCCCCCCTGCAGGCCGACGAAGCCCCGGTGACCATGGACATCAAGGTCATGACCCTGGATACCGCCTCCCGTCTGGCCTGGACCACCCTGGAGGCCTGCCGCGAGGCGGGCGTCAACGTGGCGGTCACGGTGGTGGATCGTGGCGGTAACACCCAGGTGGTCCTGCGGGACACCCTGGCGGTGGATCTGACCCTGGAGATCAGCCGACAGAAGGCCTATACGGCCATGTCCTTCAATGGCCCCCTGTCGGAGATGGAGGACCGCTTCACCAAGCCCTTCCAGGTGGGCAAGGTGGACGGCGTGGTGTTCTCCGCCGGTGGGCTGCCGATCCATGCGGCGGGGCGGATCATCGGCGGCATCGGCGTGAGCGGCGCCCCGTCCGGGGAGATCGACGAGATGTGCGCCCGCAAGGGGTTGGACGAAATCCGTATGGATCTGGAGATGGTTCACCCCTGAGCCGGGTTGATCACTGGCTGCCCGCCTGCCGCCAGGTAAAATCTGGCGGCAGGCATCTGGTGGCTTTCGCCTGCCATGTTTCCTTCACCGGGCCGTGATCGTCGTGTCATCCGGCTGGGCCAACCTGTCCTTTATTTTCGAACAGGGGACAGCACCCATATGGCCGCCATCGAATGCCGCAGCATCTTCATTTCCGATGTTCACCTGGGCACCCGGGAATGCCGCGCCGAATACCTGCTGGATTTTCTGGAATCCTCCCACTGCGATCATCTTTATCTGGTCGGCGACATCTTCGATCTGTGGAGCATGCGCCGCCGGGTGTTCTGGAGCGCAGAGCACAGTGCCGTGATCCAGGCGCTCCTCGACAAGGCCCAATCGGGCACCCGGGTGATCTATATCCCGGGTAACCACGATGGCGCCCTGCGTGTCTTTGCCGGAACGGAATTCCAGGGCATCAGGGTGCGTCTGGAAGCGGAGCATCTGACTGCCGACGGTCGTCGCTTTCTGGTCAGCCACGGGGACGAGTTTGATGCGCTTGTCAGGCACAATCGCCTGGTGAAAGCGCTGGGAGACGGCGCCTATCAGATGTTGTTGCGACTGAACCGGCACTACAACCGCTGGCGGGGTTACATGGGGCATCCTTATTGGTCCCTGTCCGCCCATGTGAAGAATCGAGTGACCAGGGCCCGGCGGTACATGCGCCGTTTCGAGGAGGCAGCAGCCGGGGAGGCCGTGCGTCGCAGTTACGACGGCTACATTTGCGGTCATATCCACAAGGCCGGGATCGAGCCCATCCAGGGGGTGCTTTATTGTAACGATGGTGACTGGGTGGAACATTGCACTGCCCTGACAGAGGATTATCAGGGCAATCTGCATCTGCTCCACTGGTCGGACCATGCCCGGACGGAGGTCATCCACCCGGTACCGGTCAGGGTGGGGGAGATGGATTTGCCGCTGGCAGCCCGGGCGGGTACCTCAATGAGCTGATTTCAGGCGCGTGTTGCGGAGCGAAGATCCAGATCGTGCGGCAGTGTCTTTTTCTTTGTTCTCAACTGATTGAAAAATTTAATCTTTTCAAGAAATTTCAAAAAAGATTCAAAAAGGGAGTTGACGGGAAAGCTGAGGGGCCTATAATGCGCGCTCTCCAACGGCGAGACGGTCTGAACCGAAACGCGGTTGGCAAGATTAAGAGATCGGGGAGTTGACAAACGGTTTCGAGATCTTCAGAATTGTCCTCTTC
>NZ_NRSM01000006.1 GCF_016584105.1 Ectothiorhodospira shaposhnikovii
CAAACCCCATCTCGTGGAGGCACTCACTATGTCGCTGGCTCAGGAATGGATGGATCGCGGCGAAGCCAAAGGGCTCCAGAAAGGCATTCAACAGGGGCTTCAACAGGGCCTTCAACAGGGCGAGGCCCAGACCCTGCTGCGTCAGATCGAGCGCAAATTCGGCGCCCAGGCCAGGATGCACTGCCAACAGCGCGTCCAGCAGGCCGATGAGGCTCAGTTACTCCAGTGGATCGACAACATCCTCACCGCTGAACGCATCGAAGATGTCTTCCAGAACGATGCCTCCCTCCAGTAGTAATCCGCTGCTGTCCACAACCCGGCCACGGATCTGGCCGGGAAACCCATGGAGGGAACCATGCCCCGCCCCCGCTGTGAACAGATTTCGCTCACCGACACCCCCTACTACCACATCATCTCGCGCTGTGTGCGGCGCACCTTCCTCTGCGGGCAGAGTGCGAGGCCTGTCCCCACCCCCTCTCCCTATTCCCCCCTAATCCAACGACTCAGCCGACTCCTCAGGTCGTACAGCCTGGCCTCGGTCACTGACCCCATTTGCCCCAGCAGCAACGCACCGTCCAACACCGCGACACGTGATAGCCGAAAGACACTGGAGACCTTGAGGCCGGAGGCCGCGAACTCCTCAGCCTCCGACCTCAACACCCAGTCGAGACCTGCCTCCGTCTGATGCAGGCGAGAGGAAATCATGCAGACGAGCCAGTCGTCACGGGCGTGATCGAGCCGCCGCAGCAACAGCACTGGCCTCTTCTTGCTGTGGGTGAGATCGGTGTAGGGGAAGGGCATCAAGGCAATATGACCGGCACGCTTCATTGCCAGCGTTCCTTGAGGTCATCCTCAGAGTAGAGATCAGGCTCCTCCTCCAATCCACGCGTCGCTTGCTCAACACTTAGGGCGTGAAACTGCTGATCTGACCAGTCGGTCTGCTCAGCGTCCTTCTCATCACTGTAGCGCTGCTCCAGGAAGGCAACAAAATCAAAAACCTCCTGCTGGCGAGCGGCCGATAGACGACTGACTTTAGCAATGAGTTCTTCAAGCTGCATCGCTCTTACCCCATAGAAGCCCCGTTACCGCGATCAGGGTAGCATAATGCCCGCTGGCTTCTCTCTCTGTGGCCCCACCCCACCGACAGGGCCACAGGATGTCCTGACAAAACAGATACGACCCGGCATCCCGTTTGCCTTCGAGGATTATCTCGCCCTGGTGGACTACACCGGGCGGGCCATCGACCCGAGAAAGAAAGGCGCCATCGCCAAAAACACGCAAGAATGCCTGTCCCTATCTCCCCTCCCGGCTTGGCCGGTCCTCCGCCTTGGGGTAACCTGTCTGGAACCCGGCCACGGACCTGGCCGGGAAACCCTGGAGGGAACCATGCCCCGCCCCCGCTGTGAACAGATTTCGCTCACCGACACCCCCTACTACCACATCATCTCGCGCTGTGTGCGGCGCACCTTCCTGTGTGGACAGGATCATGCCACCGGCAGGACTTTTGAACATCGGCGGCAGTGGATCGAGGATCGCATCCGGCTGCTGGTGTCCCTGTTCGCCGTGGATGTCGCCGCCTATGCGGTGATGTCCAACCATTACCACATGGTCATCAAGCTGGACCCGACCCAGGCCGAGTCCTGGTCCGATGACGAAGTGCTGCGGCGCTGGAGTTGTCTGTTCAAGGGGCCGCTACTGGTCCAGCGCTATCTTGCCGGAGAGTCACAGGAAAGCTACGCGCTGAACCAGGTGACGGAATTCGCCCGGTGCTATCGGCAACGGCTGGCCAGCCTGAGCTGGTTCATGAAGTGCCTGAACGAACCCATCGCCCGGCAGGCCAATCAGGAGGACGGCTGTACCGGCCATTTCTGGGAAGCGCGATTCAAATCCCAGGCCCTGCGCACCGAAGCGGCTTTGATCAGTTGCATGGCCTATGTGGATCTCAACCCGGTGCGGGCCGGGATGGCGGATACACCGGAGGCCTCGGAACATACCAGCATCCGGGAACGGATCACGCCGAGGTTCGATCTGGCCCAGGCGGTGCGTGAGCAGATGCAGATGGACGCCCTGCTGCGATTCGACGGGCCGGCGAAGCCGCTGCTACCGTTTGAAGGCGCATTCGCCGAACGGGAACAGCCCGGCATCCCGTTTGCCTTCGAGGATTATCTCGCCCTGGTGGACTACACCGGGCGGGCCATCGACCCGAGAAAGAAAGGCGCCATCGCCAATACCCTACCCCCGATCCTGCAGCGGCTGGGATTCACCCCGGATCAGTGGCTGGCACAGAGTACTCAGTTCGAGGCCCTGTACCGGCAACAGCGACGACGATCAGTGGCCTGACGGCTCTCCCTCTCCTCCCTCTCTCACGGGTGTTCCACGCTGCGGTGATGCACCGGGGATGCCCCCTGCCCGATGATCATCGACCAAGGCAGATATCGCGGGGCAATCAGGGGATGACCGGGGGTAAAGGCTCGAAAAATGGAGAAAACACGAGAAAAGCGGGCTTCACATAATGGCTAAATATGCGAACCTCCGACTAAAACACTCAAGAGTGCCTGTCTCTATCCTCTCCGGCAAAAAAAAGCGAGCCCCCTTAGCAGGGGGCTCGCTTTTTTACATCCTAAGCCAAGTTCATGGCTGGAGCATTTTGCTCCAGCCATGAACCAAAGAAGGGCTTAGTTAGGCTCAACGCGGTGACGGAAACCACCACCATACTGGTTGAGGCTGCCGGTGGCAGTCTGACCTTCATTGACGAACTGGTAGGCAGCAAAGCCGATCGCGGGCAGACCATCGCCAGCACGGTTACCACCAGGCACCACATCCAGCGCCATGTCGATCCAGCCGGCGGTATGGTCACCCACAGGGATCACACCAACGGTCTGCTGCGCACCCAGCACATCAGACTGGGTAACGGCACCACCCTGGCCCTGACGAATGCTGAACACGTTGGCTTCCCAGCACAGGTTCAGACCTTCGGTGACACCGGGGATACCAGGGGAGAAGCCCAGATCCGGATCGGTGGGGGGCACGAACTCCAGTTCTTCTCTATCCCACACTTCAACGCCGATGGCTTCGCAGGATTGAGCAGTGGCGTAATTGAAGTTTTCACCAATGGGGTTGATGCCAAAAGGTGCTACCGCAGCAGCCACTGCGCCGGTTGCCGAGTTGAAGGGACCGGAGACGTGATAACGCTTGGTCGGCAGGGTCACCACCCAGTCAGTTGCCGCGCCCAGGGCGGGATCCACAAAGAACTCGTTCTGCAGAGCCACAGCGCCAAGTGCATCGGTGACGCGCACAATCTGCGCCGTACCACCATTACCAGCATCCAAGGGGCCCATCATCTGGACAGAAATATTGACCTGCGGGCTTTCATTATCGTAGGCAGTACTCAAGGAAGGCAGATCCCAGAACTGCAGCAGATCGCCAGTAGCCACATCCGTCTTCACGAAGACCAAGCCACGATCAGCGGTGGATTCTCTCAGATCCGCAAGTCTGCTAGAACTCTGGGAGAAGAACATCGGCCCCAGCACATCAGCATCAGCCGCAATACCATCAGCCAAATTCTGACTCCGCAGCACCGTCATGTCTGTCCATCGGGATATAGGTGGCATCATCAACATTGATGATCGCGGCGCTACCGAACAGACCACCAGAGGGCGGCTCAAACTGAGCCGACAGGTCCACATCGGCAACCGTGGCAGAAGTCGCGGATGCCAAAGTCCCAACGTAGTTGTTGGGACGCAGGGTCGGGAGCTGCTGGTTCAGATCACGGAAGACATCGCAGTTGCGCGGTACGCCGTCCACGTGCTTGGCATAATAGGAAAGCTGGCTGGTAATACCATCCATAGCCGTCGTTTTGGCCAGGGTTGCCATCTCAATGATTTCCACATAGCCCTCGCGGATACGGGCTGCCGGATCACCACCTTCATAGACATCGGCGTCGAGCAGGGCGACGATCTCGTCCAGGTAGGTGGTCTTCACGGTGGCGCCACTGCTGGCTGCAGTGCTGCCCACGCGACCCCAGGTGCAGGAGGTGTCGCCAGTGACCAGAACGGGGGTACCGTCAGCCTTCTGGGTCAACGCGGCGGACCACACGTCCTTGGGTGACATGTAGACGTGGAAGTCGAGGGAGTCTTCGGAGCCCTTGGCTTCGCGGAAGCGAATCTTCACGGCCTTGAAGTCAGTCGTGGTGTTGACGATGTTGATGTACGTTTCGTTGCCAGCCTCTGTGGTGTAGTAGGGCACAAGCAGCATATTGCCCGTTTCTGCCTTCTCCACCGCATGGGCCGAGCCCATGGCCACCAGGCTCGAAGCCACTGCAGCCGCCAAAATTTTCTTTTGCATCCTACTTCTCCGTTTGATTGCGTTTCAGTACTGAACTAAAAGTTTGGGATTGCGCTTGACAAAATGTGAGCCCGGCATGCCAGCCAGCCCGCACCCGCACCCATTGTACATGATACAAGGCGAAAGGCCACACCCCTCACCGCATCAGCGGCGGGGAAGGTGCCACCAGTCGCCGTCCACGCGGACCCATCGTTCCTCCATGGGCCGCTGGTTCTCGTACGCATCCATGCGGGGCATGGCCACCCGATACGTGAGCATCACCGTGACCGTGCAGGCGTCCTCTTCCTGGCACGTGACGGAACGCACGCTGGCGTCCTTCCAACTGACGGCCCCGCCGAAGCGGGCCCGGTACCGGGGCAGGCTGTTGTTCGCCCTGTAGCCCGGAGTGAGGTAACTATAGGCCTTTTCCAGATCGCCCGCCAGCAGGGCATCACGCCTCTCCTGGGCGCGCTGGGCGACCCGCTCTTCCGCGGACTGTTCCGGAGCCGGTTGCCATCCGGCACAGCCCGTGGCGACGAAAAGCACCATCAAGACGACCAATGGTTTGAACATCGACACTACAACAACCTCCCTTCTATGGCGAATGAGTATCTGGAGATAATTTTGGCAAGTCAAGGGCTAGCCGCCGGTTCTTCAGACGGGTTGTCATTTCCGGCGGGCGGACGGGGGGCATGGCCCGGCAACAGCCCCCGGTGATGGAAACTCTCCTCCAGCCCCTCCAGCCGCCGGCGGTATTCGTCGGTGATGGCGCGGGCCGCTTCCCGGTCGCCGGCCACCCGGGGGGTGAGCAGCACGATCAGCTCGGTGCGGCGGGTTTCGTCCACGCTCTGGCGGAAGACATTGCCCAGCAGGGGGATATCCTTGAGCACGGGAATGCCCCGGCGCAGGGTACGCTGGTTTTCACGGATGAGGCCGCCCAGGACGATGGTTTCGCCGCTCTGCACCGCCACCGTGGACTGGATGTCGCGGGTGGAGATGGTGGGGGAATCAATGTTGGAGCTCTGGGTGGCGGAGACATCGCTCACCTCCTGCACCACCTCCATGGTGACCAGGCCGCCGGCGTTGACCCGGGGGGTGACGCTGAGCAGCACCCCGGTGTCCCGGAACGAGATGGTGCTGGTGACGATGGGGGTGTCGGAACTGGTGCTGACAGACTCGCCGGTGCGCACCGGCACCTGGTCGCCCACCCGCAGGTGGGCGGTGCGGTTGTCCAGCACCATCAGCGAGGGGGAGGACAGCACATTGATGCGTTCGTCCTCGGCCAGGGCGTTGAGCACGGCGCGCACGTCGCCGGCGGCGTCGATCACCGAGTAGTTGAAGCCGGGAAACTGCCGGGCCAGGCTGCTGCCCTCGGCAAAGATGCCCTCACCGGTGCGGCTGCCCAGGTTGTCGCGGAACAGCCATTGCAGGCCGAAGCTCAGTTCGTCGGTGAGGGTGACCTCGACGATGGTGGCATCCACCAGCACCTGCAGGGGTTCGATGTCCAGTTCCGCCAGGATCTTCCTGAGGTTCTCGTAGTCGCCGGCCTGGGCCAGCACGATGAGGGCGTTGTTGACGGTATCGGCCACCACGCGGATGTTGCCCAGTTCGCTCTCCCCCTCCCCCTGTACGCCGTTACCGCCGGGGGTGAAGGCGGCGGTGGTCGTGGTGGTGGGAGACGTGGTGGCGGCAGTGGTGCCGGTGCCGCGGCGTCCCAGTTCGGCGGTGGCCTGGCCGGGGGCCAGACGGGCGCTGTCGCGGCCATCCAGGACGCTGTCCCGCTGGGGAACCTGAACATTGACATCGTAGAGCTGGTTGAGCACCTGGGCGATGGCGGCGGCATCGGAGTTCTGCAGCCGGTAGACATAGACGCTGCGCCCCCGGGCATCGCCCTGGGCACGGTCCAGGCGTCGGATCCAGGTTTCCGCCTCCTTCAGGTAGCGGGGCTGGGGGGTGACCACCATGACCGAACCCAGCCGGTTCATGGGGATGAAGCGGAACAGGCCCGCCAGCGGGCCGTCATCCGCTGCGGCCATGATCTGGCCCAGTTCGCCGGCGATGACCTCCGGCTCGATGTTGTCCAGGGGGAACAGGCCCACGGACATGCCCTGGAGCAGGTCCACGTCGAACAGGTCCACGGCCTCTTCGGCGGCCTGCAGGTCGCGGGAGACGCCGGTGACGATGAGCAGGTTGCGAACCCGGTCGGCCCTCACCTCGGCGCCGGGGGCCATGAGGGGTTCGAGGATCTTCTGCATCTCGGCGGCGGCGATGTATTCCAGGGGCATGATGCGCACCTGATAACCGGGGGGCACGGGACGTCCCACCCGTCCCAGGCGCAGGCGGTGGCCAGCCCGGGCGGCATCCTGCAGACGCAAAATGCGCCACAGATTCTGGTCGGGATCATGGACCATGGCGATGCCGTTCATGTGCAGCACCTGCTCCAGGGTGCTGAGCACGGCGGACTCCGCCAGGGGGCGGGTGGTCTGCAGGGTAACGCGGCCGTCCACGTTGCCGGCGATGGTGAAATTCTGGCCCAGCATGTCTTCCAGCACCGCGGAGAGCACTTCGCGGACATTGGCGTTCTCGAAATTGAGGCTGATGTCGCCGTCGGGCAGGCGCCGAGCCGGGGCCAGGGCGGCAGGGTTGATGAGGCGGCCGGAACCGGGGTAGATCTCCACCCGGCGTTCGGCGGGTTCGGCGGTTTCCGCCTCGGGGCGCAGGGTGATGCGGCGGTCGGGACCGGGAATGGCATCCCGGGCCAGGCGCTCGGCGGAGGCCGGCGGCGCGGTCGGGGCGTCGGGGCGGGGCGCGGGACCGGCACAGCCCGCCAGGACCGCCAGGGCCAGGAGGCCGGCGGCAAGTGCGGTGATGCGGACAGGACTGCGGTGCATGGTGACTCCGGTTGGCATGTGGGTCGCGGGTTCAGTAATCGCGCAGGGGCAGGGTCTGACTGTGTCCGTTGCGGGTGAAACGGACCTGCTGGGTGTCGATGACCTCCAGACGCCAGCCCTGCAACTCATCTCCCGGGCGCAGGCGATGGATCCGGCCCTGGGGGTCCGCCAACAAGGCCAACCGTCCCTCGGGACCACCCAGGACGGCCTGCAGGGCGGCGCGCAGAGGCTCGGGCGGGCGCTGCGGCGGTGCCGGGCGCTCCGCTTCCGCCGGTGCCTCGGGCGATGCCTCGGGGGGGCGGCGGGTTTCGCTGAACAGGGGACGATCGGCGATCATGGCCACCTGCTCCACCCCCGGGCCGGGCCGGGCCTGACCGATCTCCAGGACCGGCGGCGTGCCGATCCCGGCCGCGGTCGGGGCCGGCGGAGACTGGGGGCCGGCGGGCAGCAGCAGCCACTGCAGGATCAGCAGGCACAGGAGGATGGGATGAAGGCTCCACCAGGGCATCGGTGTGTTCCTCTAGCCGTCGGCGGGGGCGCGCATGAGGGCGGCCACCTCAAGGCGGATGTCCAGTACCACCGGCTGATCCGGGGCATTGCGGCGGACCCGTCGGCGATCCGGCTGCAGGCTCAGGTGCTGGACCATGAGCAGGGGCTGGTGGTTCTCCACCGCCCGCAGCAGGGCGGCCAGGGCCGCCATGTCGCCGCCCAGATTGAGGCGTACCGCCACCCGGGTGGCGTGGGGGCCTTCCACCGGACTGAGTACCTGGGCGCTGCCGATGGTGATGCCGTGGCGCTCCGCCAGTTCACTGATGATCTGCTGCAGGTCCGCCGCCGCCAGGGCCGGGGCGGTGCGTTCGATATAGGCGCCGGAACGTTTCAGGGCCGCCTCCAGGGCGGCCACCTCCGCCTGCACGCCGGGCAGGCGCTCCAGGGCCTGGTGGGTGCGCTCCAGACGGTGGCGGCCCTGGTCGATGGCATCGGCGTAGTGACGGTGCTGGGCCACCAGCGGTCCCAGCACCAGCAGGGGCAGCAGGATCAGCGGCAGTGCCAGCAGGGTGGCGGCGAGCAGGCGCTGGCGGTCGGGCGGCAGGGCGCGCAGCCGGGCGGCAAGGTTCATGGGGTCTCCTCCGCGGCGGCGGGCAGGGCCTCGGCGCCCAGGGTGAAGCGCTCCCGGCCATCGCCCCGGCGCTGGACGCTGGCCAGGAACCGCACGTTGGCCAGCAGGGGGCTGTCTTCCAGGGCCTCGATCAGGGCGGAGGCGGCGGCGGAGTCACCTTCCAGATGCAGTTCGCGCCCTTCCAGGCGCAGGCTGGTCAGCCAGGTGTGGTCGGGGAGCAGACGGGTGATTTCCGCCAGCAGTTCGGTGGCGGGCACCTGGGCCTCCCGCGCCCGCAGGGGGGCTTCCAGGGCCTCGCGCAGCTGTTCGCGGCGATCCTGGGCGGCGGAGAGCCGGGAGACCTGGGGCGCGAGGGCGCGCAGCTCATCCAGGTACTGGATGGAGATGGCCCGGTGCTGCCACAGGGGCAGCAGCAGGGTGACCAGCAGGGCCGCCACCAGGGAGGCGACGGCCAGTTGCGCGCGGCCGGGACGTGGACGCCCCGCCCCTGTCTCGTCCCGGGGCAGCAGGTTGAACCAGCGGGACTGGGCCTGCTCCAGGGGCAGCTGTTCGGGGATGGCCCGGCGCACCTCCAGGCCCAGGGTGCGCAACTGGGCCAGGGGTTCGTCCACCCGCTCCCGGGGGACCACCACCAGGGCCACCTGCAGCCTTCCGGCGCTGGCGTCCCGGCGCAGGACTTCCCAGGCATGGTAGACCCGGTTCGCCGGGAAGGGGGTATGGCGGTCCATTTCGTAGCGCAGCACCTGGCCCAGGTTGGCCTCGGTGGCCAGGGGCAGGGTAACGGGGCGACAGAAGCAGGCGTCGGCGGGCAGGATCAACTCCACACCGGTGCGTGGACGGCCCTGGACACGGGCCTGCAGCAGGGATTCCAGCTGTTCGCGCCCGGCTCCCGGCGACAGCCGGCCGATCTCCAGCGGGTTTTCGCCGGGACGCCGCAGGCCGATCTGAAAGCCGCCGTCGGCCAGGGGCCGGCATTGCAGCCGCCCGCGCTGGAAACCGGCCAGCCGCAGCAGGCGCGACGGCAGCAGCAGGCGCAGCTGTTCCAGCCACCAGTCCAGCAACTGGGGCAGCCCGAAGCGGTGCAGGGCATCCTGGGCGGCGGCGATGTTGGGGCGAAGACTCTTCACGGTGTTGTGCTGCGACTCGTTGAATGACCCATGGGGACTTCAGGGGGCCTGCCAGTGGGCGGCGCCGGGGGGTGCATGCCGGGATTCGAGCACCTCGTAGGGGTTGCGCGGGTCGCCGGTAAGTTGCACCGTCTGCTCATACCAGGCGGCCCCGCCTTCGAGCCGGGCCACCGCCCGCAGGGTGTAGACCCCCTGGCGGCCGGTGCTGCCCACCGTGCGACCGGGAAAGGGAGGCGGCTCCCCGCCCTGGGCGCGGTGGAACGTCCGTTCCTGCACCCAGGCCTCGGCATTGCGACGGTCCATGCCCGGCAGGGCGGCCACCACCGGGGCCGGGGCAAAGGCCGGATCGGGCCAGGGGCCGCGGCTGTGAACCGTCACCCAGGGATGGAGGCGGCGGTACAGGTCCGGGTCCATGCCCAGCACCCGCTGCAGTTCATCCACGGCATGAAAGGGCCGGTTGCCCCTGGGCCCCAGGCCGCTGTCCGGATAGGCCTCGGGCGGGGGGGCGTGCAATCGCCGGCCACCGCCGGGGTCGCGCCAATCGGCAATGGCATCCCCCAGGGCCACGGCGCGGGACTCGTCCACCCCCACCTGCATGAGCAGGCCCACCAGTGCCGGCAGCGCTACGGCATTGAGGTCCACCCTGCCCCGCTCGTCCAGCACGGCCAGATGCACCCGGTAGTCGCCAAACGGCACAGCATACCATTGTCCGTCGGCGGTGTAACGGCGCTGGGCGGCGGGCAGGGTAAGATCCTGCAGCGCCAGCCGGGTGGCCCCTTCCGCCACGTGACGCAGTTCCGCCTGATGCAGCAGGTGGACCGCCATCTGGGCCTCCCGGCGCATGGTGACGGTGAAGCTGGTGACGACGAGGGTGAGGATCACCACCACCCACAGCACGGTGATCAGGGCCAGGCCCCGCTGACGGAGAGGGGAAGTCATGGCCCGAACCCCGTTTCGGCGGCGGTGCGGCCGGCCCGCTGGGTCATGCGGGTGTCGGCGTAGAGGACCGGCCAGGGGACGTGAGCGTCCCCTGGCCGGTCCAGGTCGATGCGCACCAGCCGGGGGGGGCGGGTCTGCCCCAGCCAGTGGGGGTGCCAGGCGGCTTCCGGATCACCGGCCCGTTGACCGTAGTAACTCAGCCGCAGATCCCGCACCCCGCCCAGCAGGACGGTCTGTTCCCAGCCGGGCTCGTCCAGGGCGCGGATGGCGTCGTGGAACAGCCGGTGCCCCAGCAGCAAGTGATCGCCCACCCGTTCCAGACGGACCAGATGGAGTCCGCCCCCGCCCCGGTGGGCGGGCATGGCGGCGATGAAATGGAGGCGATCGGGCTCGCCCAGGAACAGGATGTGGTCCTGATGGCCGGACTCCAGGGTGGCGGGGATGGGCACCACCCGCGCCTGGGCCAGGCGGGCACGCAGGAAACCCTGCACCCGGATGATGTCGCCGGCCTCCTCCATGCGCTGATCACCGCTGTCCCAGATGCGCCCCGACAGATGCAGGGCGCTGAACAGGACGGTGAACAGCAGCCCCATGATGGTGACGGCAATGAGCAGTTCCGCCAGGCTGAAGCCCCGCTGCCGGGATGGCCCTCGATCAGCGCGCATGGGGCTGGACCTTGACGGTTTCCAGATAGAGTTCCCGGGGGGGCGAGCCGCCGCCCCAGAACACCCGGACCCCCACCCGGTAGGCGTCCAGGGCGGGACGGGGGTCGCGGCGGGGCTCCAGCCGGGTGGACTGGAGTTCCCAGCGCATGCCACCGGCCGCCTCGCCCCGAAGGGTGCCGGCGTCCAGGGGCAGGTCGGCGCCGGCCCGGGCCAGCAGGCTTTCCGCCGCCAGCAGGGCCTGGCCGTGGTCGCGGCTGCTGTCCGCCAGCCGCAGGCCACCGGAAAGGGCGCTGAGGGCGGTGCCGCCCACCAGGGCGAAGATGAAGAAGGCCACCAGCACCTCAAGGAGGGAAAACCCCCCCTGACCGGTGGCCGCGGGGTGTGCGGGGGTCATGGGTCGAGCACCCGTGCGCGGCCCGTGAGCCAGTCCACGTCCACCACCATATGACGACCGTCACGGCTGAAGGTGACGCGACCGCCGGTGGCGGAGCCGTCCGGGTAGAAGCGCAGCCCGGCCACCCGGTCACTGACCACCTCGTCGCGGCTGGTGACCAGATGGATGTCCACCCGCTCGGGCACCCGCCGGGTCTGCTGCTCGCGGCCGGCGATCCAGTAACGGCCGTTGTCCACGTCCACCAGGAGGACCTGTTCCTGCCCGCTGGACAGGGCGGCGGCACGGACATACCGCAGGCCCGAGGTCATTTCCCGGGCGGCGGCGCGCAGTTCGGCGCCGGGGGTGCCGGCGGCAAAGCGCACCCCCGCCAGCCCGAGCAGGCCGACGGCGATGATGAGCACCACCAGCAGCTCCATGAGGGTGAAGCCACCCTGACGGCGGGGGATGGAACGGGCCATGGCGACGGGAACCGGGGGCTTACTGCCAGCTCACCACATCCTGGTCCTCACCGCTGCCGTCGGGCTGGCCGTCGGCGCCGTGGGTCCACAGGTCGTATTCGCCGTGTTCACCGGGGAAGCGGTACTGGTAGGGACGTCCCCAGGGGTCTTCGGGGATCTGGCGCTTGCGCAGGTAGGGGCCGCGCCAGTTGCGGGCACCGTCCGGCGCGGCCACCAGGGCCTGCAGACCCTGCTCGGTGGTGGGGTAGCGGCCCATGTCCAGGCGGTAGAGGTCGAGGGCGGCGCCGAAGTCCTGGATCTGCAGGCGGGCGGTATCGGTGCGGGAGTCACCCACATAGCGCATCAGCTGGGGGCCGACCAGGCCGGCCAGCAGGCCGAGGATGACCAGCACCACCAGCAGTTCGGTGAGGGTGAAACCACCCTGGCGCAAGGGGGCGCGGCGGGCGGGACGGGGGAGGATGGACATGATGTCTCCTTACTGCTTGCATGGATAAGGCGTTGCGATGGCATATACAGACAGCAACCGGGGGCGTCAAGTTTCCCCCGGCCATTCAGAAGGCCAGGCCCTGGATGCCCAGGATGGCCACCATGATGGACATGATGATGCCGCCAATGACCAGGCCCAGACCGACGATGAGCACCGGTTCGAGCAGGGTGAGCAGGCGCTTGACCGCCAGCTGCACTTCCTGGTCGTAAAGGGTGGCGATGCGGTGCAGCATCTCCTCCAGCTGGCCGGTTTCCTCGCCCAGACGGATCATCTGCAGGCCCAGACGGGGAAACACGCCGGTCTCCTCCAGGGGCGCGGCGATCCCCCTGCCCTCCCGCAGCTGTTCGGCGGCCTCGGAGACGGCCTGGACGAACACGCTGTTGGTGAGGGTGTCCCGGGTAATGGCCAAGGCACTCAGCGCCGGGACGCCGTTGCCCAGCAGGGTGCCCATGGTGCGGCTGAAACGGGCCACTTCCAGCTTGGCGACGAGATCGCCGGCCCGGGGCAGGCGCAATACCAGCCGGTCCCAGCGTCGGCGCAGGGCCGGGCTCTCCAGCACCTGGCGAAAACCCAGCAGGATCACCAGCAGGCCCAGCAGCAGTTTCCACCAGCCCTCGCGGATGAATTCGGCGGCGCCCACGGTGACACGGGTCATGGTGGGCAGGGCCTGGCCGGCGTCCTCGAACAGGTCGGTGAACTGGGGCACCACGTAGATCAGCAGCACCAGCACCGAGGCGACGGAGAGGGTGACGAGGATGGCGGGATAGATGAGGGCGGAGGTGACGGTCTGGCGCAGGGCCTCGGCCCGTTCCTGGTACTCGGCCAGGCGGTGCAGCACCGCGTCCAGGGAACCGCCGGCCTCGCCGGCGCGGATCATGTTGATGTAAAAACGGGAAAATACCGGTCCCTGGGCCTCCAGGGCCACGGACAGGGCCTCGCCGCCCCGCACCCGGGACAGTACCCGTTCCACCAGTTGCCGCTGCCGGGGGTGTTCCGCCAGATCGGCCAGCAGCACCAGGGCCCGGTCCAGGGGCAGGCCGGCCCCCAGCAGGGTGGCCAGGGAATGGGTGAGATATCCGATGTCATGGCGGGACAGGACGGCGGCCCGGGCACCCAGCAGGCGGCGGGGCCGGCCGCCCTCGCGGGTGCGCACGGGGATCTGGCCCGCCTCCTGCAGACGGCGGATCAGGGTGGCCTCGTCCGGGGCTTCCATTTCCCCTTCCACCACCTCGCCGTCGGCGGCCACGGACTTGTAATACCACAGTGCCATGGGGTCAGGCCTCCTGGGTCACGCGCAGCACCTCGTCCAGGGTGGTGTCCCCGGCCAGGCACTTGTGCAGACCATCGTCATACATGGTCACCATGCCCTCCTCCACCGCCGCCTGCTGCAGGTCGGCGGAGACGGCATGCTGCATCACCAGGCGGCGGAGACGGTCGGTCATGCGCAGCAGTTCCGCCACCGTGGTACGGCCCTGGTAGCCCACCCCCTGGCAGGCCTCGCAGCCCACCGGGCGGTAGAGGGTGAGGCCCCGGTTCCGGCCGGTGACGCGGGTCAATCCGGTCTCCCGCAGGTAGTCCGGGTCCGGTTGCCAGGGTTCACGGCAATGGGGGCACAGGCGGCGCACCAGCCGCTGGGCCAGGATGCCGTTGACGGTGGAGGTGAGCAGGTAGTCCTCCACGCCCATGTCCAGCAGCCGGTTGATGCTGCCGGCGGCGTCGTTGGTGTGCAGGGTGGAGAGCACCAGATGGCCGGTGAGGGCCGACTGCACGGCAATGCGGGCGGTTTCCAGGTCGCGCATCTCGCCGATCATGATGACGTCCGGGTCCTGGCGCACGATGGCCCGCAGGGCGGAGGCGAAGGTGAGTCCGATCTGGGACTTGGTCTGGATCTGGTTGATGCCGTCGAGCTGGTATTCCACCGGGTCTTCCACGGTGATGATCTTGCGCTCGGCGGTGTTGATGCGGTGCAGGGCCGTGTAGAGGGTGGTGGTCTTGCCGGAGCCGGTGGGACCGGTGACGAGGATGATGCCGTGGGGCTGGTCCAGCAGGGCCTGGATCCGGGCCATGATGGCGGGCTCGAACCCCAGGGCGGGGAAGTCCAGCACCACGCTGCCCTTGTCCAGCAGGCGCATGACCACGCTCTCGCCATGGAGGGTGGGCACGGTGGAGACACGCAGATCCAGTTCCCGGCCCTGGACCTGCACCTTGATGCGTCCGTCCTGGGGCAGCCGGCGCTCGGCGATGTTGAGCTTGGCCATGATCTTGACCCGGGAGATGACGGCCGGGGTGAGGCGCGCCGGGGGGCTGTCGATCTCGCGCATGACGCCGTCCACCCGGTAGCGGATGCGCAGACGATCCTCGAAGGGCTCGATGTGGATGTCCGAGGCGCGGGATTCCACCGCCCGCTGGAACAGCTGGTTCACCAGGCGGATCACCGGGGCTTCGCTGGCGATGTCCCGCAGGTGGGCCACGTCCTCGTCGCTGACTTCGTCCGCCGCCAGGTCGATGTCAGCCATGACGGCGTCGGTTTCCTGTCCGGCCTGTTCGCGGGCGGCGGCGGTGAGCCGGGCGATGGCGGCCCGGATCTCGGCGGGCACGCCCACCACCGGGTCCACCGGCAGGCCGGCGGCCAGTTGCAGGGCGCTGATCACATAGTGGTCACCCGGATCGGCCAGGGCGACCCGCAGGCGACCTTCCCGCAGGGCCACCGGGACGGCACAGACCGCTTCCAGGAAGCGGGGGGACAGTTCGATGCCGTCCACCGGCTGCGGCGGATAGTCCGCCGCGGCCAGCAGGGGGTAGCCGCCGGCCTGGGCGATCACGTCGGCCATGTCCCGCTCGCCCACGATGCCCAGGCGTACCAGCATGGCGGCCAGGCGGCCACCTTCGGTCTGCTGCAGACGCCGGGCGCGGGCCACGTCCGCCGGACGGCTCAGCCCCCGGGAGACCACCATCTCGGCGAGACGCTGTTCCTGCTGGAGTTCCTGGGCGGGAGCTGGGCTGTTCATGGGCGGCCTTGGGATTGCGGTGTGCTGCGGGGCGCCATGATAGCCGGATCAGGGGCCGGCGTCATGGTGCACCTGGGCCAGCAGCAGGCGTTCGTAATCCGCCAGCACCCGATCCCAGGTGAAGTCGGCGGCATGGCGATCCCGGCTGGCCTGCCGCATCCGCGCCAGGGTCTCCCGGTCGCCGATGAGGGCATCCAGCTGGCGGGCGCAGTCGGCCTCATCCCCGAAGTAGACGGCCCCCGGCCCGGCAACCCAGCGGTTGAAGGGGTTGTCACGGGCCAGCACCGGGGTACCCGCGCCCAGGGCCTCCACCAGGGAGGGGTTGGTGCCGCCGACGGTGTGGCCATGGAGGTAGAGGGCGGCATGGAAACGCAGTGCGGATACCCGGGCTTCGTCATAGAGGGCGCCGGGGAACAGCACCTCGGAGGAGGCGGCGCGCAGGACCCGGCGGTGGTAGGCGTTCCTGTCGGGGAGATAGCGTCCCAGCACCACCAGCCGGATGCCCCTGGGCCGGGCGGAGAAGGCGCGCACCATTTCCAGGATGGAGTTTTCCGGTTCGGGACGGGCGATGCACAGGGCATAATCGCCGGGAATCAGACCCAGTGACGCCACCGGCTCCACCGGCGCATGGGAGATGAGATCACTGCCGTAGGGGATCATGGTGATGGGTCCGGGGCGACCCCGCCGGCCCCGCAGGTGGCGTTCGATCTCCGGGTGGTCGGCAATGAGGTGGTCGCCCAGGAGACAGGCCAGCCGTTCGTTGAGGTGGAGCCAGAGTTTTTCATGGCGGCGCCACTTGCCCCGCTGCCATTCCAGCCCGTCCATGTTGATGAGATGGCGCAGCCGCCGCCAGCGATGGAGCACACCGAAACAGGCTGTGTTGTAACCCAGGGTGAGTACCAGGCCGGGACGGCGCACGGCATGGAGAATGGCCAGGGCATCGAACAGCACCGTGGCAAAAGGGCCGTCTCCCGGCACGGGGATGTGTACGGTGTGCACCCCCTGCCAGTGGCCCTCGCGGGGCCGGCCCCGGCCCCGTTCCTGGCAATAGACCGTCACCTGCCAGCCCCTGTCCGCCAAAAACGGGGCAAGGCGGGCGGCAAAGGTTTCAAACCCGCCATGACGGGCGGGTACGCCACGGATACCCAGTATCCTCAATTCCAGCGGTGGCATAGGCTGACGGCACTCCATGAGCGCGGCTCGGGTGAACAAAGACGAATTTCGGGATGGCTTCCGCACTGCAACAGATCAGGCTAAGTTACAATCCCTGCTGTTTCAGACTCGGACGGTCGTTTTGGAACTGACATGAAGTTAAAGGTTTATCGCGGAATTCTCAAAGAGCACGCGAGCCTGCTCAACGGCATCCTTCAGGCGCTGGACTGGCTGGTGGTAGTGCTGGCAGGCTGGATGGCCCACTGGATCTATCTGGGCAGCCCCTCCCTGGGCGGCGGCTATGACGGCGCGCTGCTGGTGGGCATGCTGCTCACGGCCCTGATCTTTCCCCGCTTTCATCTTTACCGGGCATGGCGAGGCGCCCCGGTCTACGAGGAACTGAGGCTGCTCACCCTGGCCTGGGGGTTCGTGGTGGTGGTACTGGCCACCCTGGCCTTCGTGGTCCAGATCGGTGAAGCCTATTCCCGCGCCTGGGCGATACTGTGGGCGACGGGTGCCTGGGTCGGCCTGGTGCTGGGCCGGATTACCCTGCGCGGCCTGCTCAACTGGATGCGTGCCCACGGTCATAACCAGCGTCTGATCGTGATCGTGGGGGAACCGGACCTGGCCCGGGACGTGGCAAGCCGCCTGTCGGCCTCCAGCTGGACGGGGCTGCGCATCGTGGGCTTCTTTTGCGACGAGGATCAGGCGACCGGACATGCCGCCAGGGATCTGCCGCTGATCGGCGACGTGGCCCAGATGCCGGAGTTTGTGCGCCGAAACAAGGTGGACCAGGTCTGGATCGCCCTGCCCCTGAAAGAGGAGGACCGTGTACGGGAGATCCTGCATCGGCTGCGGCACAGCACGGCGGACATCCGTTATGTGCCGGACCTGTTCGGCCTGCGGCTGATCAACCATTCCATCGAGGATGTGGCGGGGCTGCCGGTGCTGAACCTGTCGGTCTCCCCCATCGAAGGGGCCAACCGGGTGGTCAAGGAACTGGAGGACCGCATCCTGGCCCTGCTGGTGTTGCTGGCGTCACTGCCCCTGGTGCTGCTGATCACCATCGGGGTGAAGCTGTCCTCTCCCGGTCCGGTGATCTTCAAGCAGCGGCGGCACGGCTGGGACGGACGGGAGATCAAGGTGTACAAGTTCCGCACCATGCATCTGCACCGCAGCGACAACGGCGAGGTGGTGCAGGCAACGCCGGACGACCCCCGCGTGACGCCGTTCGGGGCCTTTCTGAGACGCACCAGCCTGGATGAGCTGCCCCAGTTCCTGAACGTGCTGCAGGGGCGGATGTCCATTGTGGGGCCCCGCCCCCATGCCCTGGCCCACAACCATTACTACATGAATCAGGTGGATCATTACATGCTGCGGCACAAGGTGAAGCCGGGCATCACCGGCTGGGCCCAGGTGAACGGCTACCGCGGGCGCACGGACACCCTTGAGAAGATGCGCAAGCGGGTGGAATATGATCTCTACTACATCGAGAACTGGTCCTTCTGGTTTGACCTGAAGATCATCTTCATGACCGTCCTGACGGTGTGGCGACAGAAGAATGCCTACTGACAGAGGCTGCGCGGACGGCACCCTCGCGGTCCTCATCTCCCTCTCCGGCGAGGGCGGCGTGGAACGCATGGTGCTGAACCTGGTCCGCGAGCTGGCGGGCATGGGCCTGTCCATTGATCTGGTGCTGATCCGCGAGGAAAGCCGGCATCTGCGGGATCTTCCGGAGAACGTCAACGTCATCCGCCTGGGCACCCGCCACAGCAGCCTCAGCATCACACCCCTGGCCCGCTATCTGCGGGAACACCGCCCTGCCCTGCTGCTGGCCGCCAAGGACCGGGCCGGCCGGGCGGCGCTCAGGGCCAAACGGCACGCCGGGGTGGATACCCGCATCTTCATCCGCCTGGGCACCACCCTGTCGGAGGCCCTGGAAGGACGTTCGGGACTGCGTAAATGGCTGCGTTACCGCCCCATGCGCCGGCTCTATCCCCTGGCGGACGGCATCATCGCGGTATCCCGGGGGGTGGCCGATGATGTGCGCGGGATTACCGGCCTGCCCGAAGACAGGGTGCATGTGGTGCGCAACCCGGTGATCACCCCTGATCTGGAAACCCTGGCCGCCGAGCCCGTTCCCCATCCCTGGCTGGCGGATGGGGGTGATCCGGTGATCATCGGCATGGGGCGACTGACCCGGCAGAAGGACTTTCCCACCTTGCTGCGGGCCTTTGCCGGGGTGCGGGGGCGGCGGCCGGCACGGTTGATCATCCTGGGGGAAGGCGGGGATCGGGAAGCCCTGACGGCCCTGGCCCGCTCACTGGGTGTGGCGGACCGGGTGCTGATGCCCGGTTTTGCCCCCAACCCCTATGCCTGGCTGAGCCGGGCGCGCCTGTTCGTGCTGTCGTCGGCCTGGGAAGGTTCTCCCAATGCCCTCACCGAGGCCATGGCACTGGGGCTGCCGGTGGTGTCCACGGACTGTCGCAGCGGACCACGGGAGATCCTGCGGGACGGGCGATACGGGCCGCTGGTGCCGGTGGGGGATGTGGCCGCCCTGGAGGATGCCATGGTCAGGACGCTGGAGGCGCCGCTGCCGGCCGATGAGATCCGGGCGGCGGTGGCGGAATATCGGGCACGGGTGAGTGCCGAGCGCTATCTGGCGGTCCTGGGGGTGGGTCCTGGGACGGGGCCTGAGCATGTCCTGAGCCGCGGGATTACCCGTCATTCCCGCGAAAGCGGGAATCCAGTGATAGACTGACAATCTTAAATTCTGGGCTCCCGCTTTCGCGGGAGTGACGGCGGAGAAAACGACAGTTGAAAAACCTCATATTCAGGCAATGCGGCAATGCAGGATGGTGGCTACCAATGCTCTTGGCCGTCGCATTGACGGGCTGGGTGGCTTCGGTTTCGGCGGGGCAGCCCGGTTCCAGAATCATCGGTGGCGAGGCAGTCAGAAGCGGCGAGATTCCCTGGCAGATCGGGGTGGTCAGGGGCCCCGAGGAGGCCAGGGATCTCTTCGCCCAGACCCAATGTGGCGGCACCCTGATCACACCCCAGTGGATCGTCTCTGCCGCCCATTGTTTCGATAACTACACCGACGAAGGCACCCTTTTCGATATCCCGTTTCCGCAAGATCTTTCTATCGTGGCGGGAATCAATGACCTCCTTCACGCCGATGCCGCCATCATCAGGAATGTGGCGCGCCTGATCATTCACCCGAATTATGATCCAGCCGGCAACGATAACGATATTGCCCTCCTTTTTGTCGAAGAGCCGGTGACATGCCCCGCCTGCCTGCCTATTGACCTGGTGACCCCCGCCAACGAAAGGATTGTGGCGGCGCCCGCCACTCTGGGTCTGATCAGTGGCTGGGGCTCCACGGGGGAACGGCAGGAAGGCTCGGAATTCATCCGCATCTTTCCCACCCTCCTGCAAAAGGCTCTGGTACCCATTCTGGACAATGCCAGTTGCATGACGGACATGCAGTACATGGATGGGGAAATCACCGACAACATGTTCTGTGCCGGTTACCAGGGCGGCGGCAGGGATACCTGTCAGGGCGACAGCGGCGGCCCTCTGGCGGTCCGTTCAAGCGATGGCACCAGTTACCTGCTGGCAGGGGTGACCAGTTGGGGAAAAGGCTGCGCCAAGCCGTACTATCCCGGTGTCTACACCCGTGTCTCCCGTTTCAGCGACTGGATCACCTTCTACACCCAGGAAGATGAGGGATCATCCCGGGGCGGTGGCGGGGCCATGTCACCGGTTGTGATCGGTCTGCTGGTACTGCTGGTACTGGGCAAGGCCCTGCTGTCGGCAGGGGCCTCCGGCGGCAGAAGGAGATCATGGAGGTCATGATGCGCGCATCAATATTCCCGACCATGGTCATGGCCCTCCTTCTGGTGAGCGGCTGTGCCGCCCACCAGAAGGAATCCGGGTCCATGCAGACAAATCCCCTGTTCAACCAGTGGCAATTGAGCATGGTGGAAGAGCAGGCCCTGCGCTGGCAGCCCGATGCACGGATCGCTCCCTTCACCCTGATCCTGACCGCAGAGGACGAGACCGCCCACGGACAGGTAGCCTGCAACCGATGGCACGGGGCGGTCAGGATCGAGGGGGCGCAACTCAGCATCGGACCGTCCCGCAGCACCCGGGCCCACTGCCTCATCGACGATCCTGCCCATCGTAGCCTGGAGCGGCGCTATCTGGCCGCCCTGCAACAGGTGTCCCGATACCATGTGGAAGCGGAGCGTCTGGTACTGGAATGGGAGAATGGGGATCGCTGGGTGTTCAGCGCCCGGTGAAACCAGGTGGGTCCGGCCATCCCGGGCCTTTTCCCTTCAATGGAAAAAGGCCCGCTATCAGGCCCGCCAAGGCACCGTAAAGGTGGGCATCGATAACCACCTCCGCCCCCATCAGCGCGGCTGTCGCACCGGCGCCGGAGGAACACTGTTCCACCACCAGCTTGAAAAGCAGCAGTGACAGCAGGGCATAGCCGGACCCGGGATGTGTTCGCACCCGGCTCCACGCCGCCGCGGCCCACATGCCGTGCAGGACGCCGGAGAGTCCCACATACCATGTGATGTCAGGGGAGAACAGCCAGAGCCCCAGGTTGACCCCCGCAGCGCTGAGGACAATTGTCAGCATCCAGCGGCTCACCGGCACCGCATCCCCCAACAGCCGCCAGATCAGCAGCAGCCCGACCCCATTCATCGCCAGATGCGCCACGCCGAGATGGGTCAGGTGAGCGGTGGCCAGCCGCCACGGCTCATGGAGGAGCAGCCCTCTCTCATACCTCAGCGCTTCCAGGTTGCCGAAGACGGCCAACAGCAGGGCAATGACCAGCATGCCCACAGGCAGGTATCCGCCGGTGAATTTTCCCCATGGGACTGCAACGGCTGGCATGGACATCGGGACGGGGAAGCGTATTGCCAACGGGGTGCGGGCGATCGTCGCTACGCAGGGCCGGCTACATGAACCGCGTGGCGGCAATGACCAGCCCGGCGCTGGTGGCAATGAAACCGACCAGCCACAGGAAATGACGGTCGTGGCGCCGGAGCATCTCGTCGAAGCGCCTGTCCACCTGCTCGAAGCGGCTCTCTACCTGTTCGAAACGCTTGTCCATCTGCTCCAGACGCTTGTCGATCAGACCAAGATGCTTGTCCACCTGGTCAAGACGCTTTTCCACCTGGTCAAGACGCTTTTCCACCTGGTCAAGACGCTTTTCCACCTGGTCCAAGCGCCTTTCCATTTGTTCGAAGCGCCGGTCCATCTGGGCAAAGCCTTCGCGCATCAGCTCCCGCTGGTGTTTGAGTTCCTCTTCCACGCGCACCATGCGTTCACGCAGTTCGATTTCGTACACAACAGGGGGCTTGCCCAGGCTCTGCTCGGCCAGCCATTGGCTGAGATTGGCCTTGATGAACTGTTCAAGCTGCTCAAGATCGCTTTGGGCCAGGGCCATGGGAGGTCTCCTTGACAGGGGTTCATATTTCCGCATCCCGAGGTCCATGATGGAGGCGTCGCGCAAACGGGTCAATGTCGGGCGGGCGCTTGCTGGTGGCCCCCTTTGGTTACTTTTAGATCCCCTGGGGCATAGAATGTCCTGTTCGCAACTTCAGATCCAATCCAGGACCTTCATTCTCCATGCTCCTGTCCCTGAAACACAACTTCCTTTTCGTACACATCGCCAAAACCGGCGGCACCAGCGTGCGGGCAACCCTGTCGAAATACCGCTACCAGGGTCCCTGGGGCGTGCCCATGTTCCTCGCCAACAAGCTGGACCAGATGTCCGGGCATCGCATCGGCACCAAGTTTCCCCGTCATGCCAAGGCCATTGCCGCCCGGGAGATGCTGCCGGCGGAGCTCTATGACAGGCTGTTCAAGTTCGTGTTCGTGCGCAACCCCTGGGACCTGCAGGTGAGCTCGTTCTTTCATATCCGCAAGGAACGGCCCCATGTCCTGGAAGGGGTGGAGACCTTCGAGCAATTTGTCAGGCTGAAATTCGATCCGGAGCGCCCCTGGAACTACATGCTGGACACGTCACGGGAACTGCAGCGGGATTATGTGGTGGATCTGCGGGGGGACCGGATCGTGGACTTCATCGGCCATTACGAGTCCCTGCAGGAGGATTTCGACACCATCTGTGACCGCATCGGCATCCCCCGGGTCGCCCTGCCCCACCGGCGCAAGGCGGAGGGGCGGGACGACTTCCGTCGCTACTACACCGACGAGACGGCCCGGATGGTGGGGGAACACTACCGGGAGGATATCGAGATGTTCGGCTACCGGTTCGATGGCTGAATCCAGGCAGTTTTCCCTCAGGCCACATTGCGCCGGCGCTCCGCCAGCATGATCAGGCGCCGGTAGAACAGGGCAACGTCCTCGCTGATGCGGTCCACGTCGTACTGGCGGGCAAACCGGCGGGCCTGGGCCGACAGCCGGGCCCGCAGCACCGAGTCCTCCAACAGCGCCTGCAACCGCCCCCCCCATTCGGCGGGATGCTCGCCGGTCTTGTAGCCGTTGATGTCGTTCTGCACCACGTCGTCGATCCCGCTGGAGCGCAACGCCACCACCGGCAGACCGGCCGCCATGGCCTCCAGGATCACCATGCCCTGGGTCTCCGCCTGGGAGGCAAAGACGAAGACATCGGCCAGATGGTAGTAATCGGCCACCGCGCCGGGGGGCACGGCGCCCACCAGGGTCACGGTATCCGACAGGCCCAGTTCCCGGCAGCGCTGCTCCAGATGGCCCCGCTCGGGTCCTTCTCCGATGATCAGGAGGCGGAAGGGGATCGTCGAATGGCGGCGCACCCAGGCCACGCCCTGAAGCAGGAAATCAATGTTCTTCTCCTTGCTCAGGCGGGACACGGTCACCAGCAGCAATTCATCCGCCGGGGCATGGCGGCGGCGCAGCCGGTCCACCCGGTCTTTGTCCACCGTCTGCAGGGCCTTCACATCCACGCCGGTGGGCTTCACCAGGATCTGTGAACGCACCCCGATCACGTGCAGATATTCTTCCGCGGACAGGGTGGGCACGATCACGCCGTCGCACTTGCTGCCGAACCGTTCCACCAGGTAGTGGGAAATGAGGTTCCTGAACAGCATCCCCGGCACCGGCACATAGTGGGCGAAATGCTCCAGGCGGGTATGGTAGGTGTAGACCACGGGCACCTTCAGCCTCCGCCCCAGCCACAACCCCAGGGACCCCAGCCAGAAGGGATGGTGGACATGGATGATGTCCGGTCTGAAGGCCCTCGCTTCACGGAACAGCCGGGGCGACAGGAGATTGGCCAGCCGGAAAGATCCGCCCTCGCCCCAGGCCAGCAACGTCGATACCCGCAGCACCCGGGGGTCCGTCTCCACCCCCTCCCCGTAGCGGGGGGCCACCACCCTCACCAGGGCACCGCCCCGGGTCAGGCCGTCCACCAGGCGCTGAATGGAGATGGGCACCCCGCCGATGAAGGGCAGATAATTATTGGTGAACATCATCACCCGCGGAGGCCGGGTGGCGGGAGGCACATCCTCTAGCTCGAAATCCCGGTAGTAATTTTTCTCCACGAAGATGGCCCGGTAGAGCCGGATCGCCACCAGGATCACCACGCACACCAGCAGCAGGAAATTGACATAGCCCACATAGAACAGGGAATGGATGATGAACCAGAGGTTTTCCAGCAGGCGCAGGGCCTGGTTCTGCACCGGGTCCACGGGGACCGCCCTGATGTCCACCCCTTCGGGCCCCACATCCACCCGCACGAAATGGTGGTAGCTGGCTTCGTCGCCGGACAACAGGCCGCCGCCGCCCCCGGTCACCACGAACTGGGTGCCATCACGGAACCGGCGGTCATAGACGGGCAGCGAAGCCGAAAACACCGCATCCACCCCATAGCGCTCGAACAGGCGCAACAGGTCCGACCTGAACGCCGGGTGTTCGGAGAGATTGAAGGCGTCGGGGTCGTGCATGATCTGCTCGGGCAGGACGGGCTCGCCCAGGAAGACGAACAGGTGCCGCACCGTCCGCGACAAACTCTCCAGTTCCCCTTCCAGCCAGCGCCGCTGCCAGGAATGGGGGGTCTTGCCGGTCACGTCCAGGAAGATGAAACCGGCCTCGCCCACGGAAAAGGAGAAAAAGTAGGGGCCGAAGTAGTCATAGAAACGGAAACTGCCGAACTCACTGTGTTCGGCCTCGCCGAAGGTCAGCAGATAGGGGATCTGTAACCGCCCCAGGGTGCCGTACAGGGCCTGGTAGTTGTCTTCTCCGCCGCCGCCGACCGCATTGCCCGCCGAAATCATGAACTGTAGATCGGAACGATTGAGTACGGGGATCATGCGCCGCTCGAACAATCCGATGGAGTTGTTGATGTTTCCCACCACGGCGAAGCTGAAGGCCTCCCGCCCGGCCAGGGTGGCCTCGATTCGCTCCAGTTGCTCCACGTGAAGGGCCTCGAAACCGGCCTTGAAAAAACTCAGATAGAGCTTGTAGCCCACCAGCAGGATGAGCAGGCACAGAACGATGAAAAAGGCGATGCCGAGGGTGCGCTTACGTGGGTTCACGGCGGGAAAGATCCTTGCGGAACAGGTGCAGCAGATCCCGGTGAAGGATGACCAAACCGACGATCATGCCCAGATAGATGGTGAGAAAGCGCCAGGCCAGAACCACCAGCAGCAGGTGCCCACCCGCCACCAGTCCGGAAAAAAAGTGCCCGAAACTGCCTTCGGCGATCCCCGACGCCCCCGGCGTGGGGGCGAAGTAGCTGATGAATGTGGTCACCACTTGAATGGCCAGCACCTGAAGGTAGTCCACGTCGTAACCCAGGGCATGGAGCAGGATGACGGGAAACGAAAACAGCACCACCAGAAAGACCAGGGTGCTGAACACCGCCATCAGGGGAAAACGGTGGCCTCGCGCCAGAAAGCCCCGGAAACCATGGCGCAGGCGGATCAGTTCGCGGCGCATCCGGTAGTGCCAGCGCCGCTGTCCGGCCGGCTGGATGAGACCACCGGTCGCCAGTAGCCCCAGCAGGGCATCCAGGGGGCGGGCCAGCAGCCGGGTGTGAAAAATGCAGATCCACAGGAAGCCCAGGTAGAGGAAGATGAACACCCCCAGGGCAAGGGCCAGCGCAGTGCTCCAGGCCACCTTGTCGGCCACCGAGGGGACCGCCATCAGGACCAGGGGAACCGCCGCAAAGATCATCACCATGGCCAGGGTGGTACGGATGGTGGTGGCGGCGGTGGCGGTACCCAGAGGCATGCCCGCCTGCCGCAGATACAGTACCTGCACAAAGCCCCCGCCGGTGGCCAGGGGCGTGATATTGGAGACAAAAAGGTTCACGAACACCAGGCGGGTCATGCACCCGAACCCCGGCCGGTAACCCAGGGCGCGAACGGTGAAATAGAGCCGCAGGCCATCGGTCAAAAAGTATAAAAACAGCAAAAGCGTGCAAAAGGCCAGGATCTGCGGGGAAAACAGCCGGGGATCCAGCTGTACGGGGGTATCGTCGAAAAGGAGGTAGACCAGCCCGGCCCCGGCCAGGGTGAAGAGGATGAACAGGGAGGCAAAGGCCCGCAGACGCCGCTTTTCAAAGAGGCGGGACAGGCGATCAAGAGGGGGTGCGGACATGGCGGCATCCAGATGGCTACGCGGTCTCCTTCCTCCCGGCGGGAGAAGGGTGACAGGCACCGTTTCTCCAGGCACCGTTTCTCCACGGGGAGGAAGGAGAGTAACCGGATCTTACGGCGCCAGATAGCCCCCGTTGCGAATATGCTCCACGATCAGGTCCGCCGCCGCTTCCGGGGTCATGCGGGTGGTGTCCACATGGATCTCCGGTGACTCGGGGCGTTCATAGGGCGAGTCGATGCCGGTGAAGTTCTTCAGTTCTCCCCGCCGGGCCTTGCGATAAAGCCCCTTGGGGTCACGGGCCTCCGCTGCTTCCAGGGGGGTGTCCACGAAGATTTCCAGGAACTCGCCGTCCTTGAGCAGTTCCCGGGCCATCTGCCGTTCCGAGCGGAAGGGGGAGATGAAGGCGGTGAGCACGATCAGGCCCGCGTCCACCATCAGACGGGCCACCTCCCCCACCCGGCGGATGTTCTCCACCCGGTCCGCATCGGTGAAACCCAGATCCTTGTTCAGGCCGTGACGGATATTGTCTCCGTCCAGCAGGTAGGTATGGCGCCCTTCCGCGTGCAGCTTCTTCTCCACCAGGTTGGCGATGGTGGACTTGCCCGCCCCCGACAGGCCGGTGAACCAGAGCACGCAGGGCCGCTGCCCCTTGAGTCGGGCATGGGCCTCCTGATTGATGTCCACCGGCTGCAGATGGATGTTCTGGGAACGGCGCAGGGCAAAGTGGATCAGCCCCGCCGCCACGGTGTTGTTGCTCAGGCGATCGATGAGGATGAAACCGCCGGTGTCCCGATTGTCCGTGTAGGGGTCAAAGGCCACCGGCCGGTCCAGGCTGATGTTGCAGACCCCGATGGCGTTGAGTTCCAGCTTTTTCGCCGCCGTGTGTTCCAGGGTGTTCACGTTGACCTGATACTTGATGGTGGTGACCGAGGCGGTGACGGTGCGGGTACCCAGCTTGAGCAGATACTGGCGACCCGGCAACAGGGGTTCGTCGTGCATCCAGATCAGGGTGGTCTCGAACTGGTCCGCCGTCCCCGCCGGTTCCCGGGCGGCGGAAATCATGTCGCCCCGGGAGATGTCGATCTCGTCGGTGAGGGTGAGGGTCACGGACTGACCGGCCACCGCCTGTTCCAGGTCACCGTCCCGGGTGACGATGCGGGCCACGGTGCTCTCCTTGCCCGAGGGCTGGACCCGGATGCGGTCGCCGGGACGCACCACGCCGCCGGCCAGGGTGCCGGCATAGCCGCGAAAATCCAGGTTGGGACGGTTGACCCATTGCACCGGCAGGCGCAAGGGCGCCGCCTGCATGCGGTCCTCGTCGATCTCCACCGTTTCCAGATAGCCCATGAGGGTGGGGCCGCGATACCAGTCCATGTTGGGGCTGGGGCTGACGATGTTGTCGCCCTTGAAGGCGGAGACCGGGATGAAGGTCACCGCCTCCACGCCGATCTGTCGGGCGAAGGCCTCGTAGTCGTCGCGGATGCGGCGATAGACCTGCTCGGAATAATCCACCAGGTCCATCTTGTTGATGGCCACCACGATGGCGCGGATGCCCAGCAGGGACACCAGATAGCTGTGGCGCCGGGTCTGGGTAAGGATGCCCTTGCGGGCGTCCACCATCAGGATGGCGGCATCGGCGGTGGAGGCGCCGGTGACCATGTTGCGGGTGTACTGCTCATGCCCCGGGGTGTCGGCGACGATGAACTTGCGCCGGTCGGTGGAGAAGAAGCGGTAGGCCACGTCGATGGTGATGCCCTGCTCCCGCTCCGCCGCCAGGCCGTCCACCAGCAGGGCGAAGTCGATCTCCTCCCCCTGGGTACCCCAGCGGCGGGAGTCGGCCTGCAGGGCGGCCAGGTGATCCTCGAACAGCATCTGGGATTCATACAGCAGGCGCCCGATGAGGGTACTCTTGCCGTCGTCCACGCTGCCGCAGGTGATGAAGCGCAGCAACCCCTTGTGCTGGTGCAGGTGCAGGTATTGCTCGATGTCGTCGGCAATCAGATCGGAAACGTGAGCCATCAGAAGTAACCCTCCTGTTTCTTCTTTTCCATGGAGGCGGCGCTGTCGTGGTCGATGACCCGGCCCTGGCGTTCGGAGGTGCGGGTGAGCAGCATCTCCTGGATGATGGCCGGCAGGGTGTCGGCGGTGGACTCCACGGCCCCGGTGAGGGGGTAGCAACCCAGGGTGCGGAAGCGCACGCTGCGCAGCATGGGGGTCTCGCCCGGGTTCAGGGGCATGCGGTCGTCATCCACCATGATGAGGGTGCCGTTGCGCTCCACCACCGGACGCATGGCGGAAAAATACAACGGGACAATGGGGATGTTCTCCAGGTGGATGTACTGCCAGATGTCCAGCTCGGTCCAGTTGGACAGGGGGAAGACGCGGATGGACTCCCCCGGGTGCTTGCGGGCGTTGTAGAGCTTCCACAGTTCCGGGCGCTGGTTCTTGGGGTCCCAGCGATGCTGGGCGGTGCGGAAGGAGAACACCCGCTCCTTGGCCCGGGATTTTTCCTCGTCACGCCGGGCGCCGCCGAAGGCCACGTCGAAGCCGTAATGGTCCAGGGCCTGCTTGAGGGCTTCGGTTTTCATGATGTCGGTGTGGATGGCGGAACCGTGGGTGAAGGGGTTGATGTCCTTCTCCACGCCATCCGGGTTGATGTGCACCAGCAGGTCCAGCCCCAGTTCCCTGGCCATGCGGTCGCGGAAGGCGTACATCTCGCGGAATTTCCAGCGGGTGTCCACGTGCAGCAGGGGGAACGGCGGCACGGAGGGATGAAAGGCCTTCATGGCCAGGTGCAGCATCACGGCGCTGTCCTTGCCGATGGAGTAGAGCATCACCGGGTTGTCGGCCTCGGCGGCCACTTCCCGCATGATGTGGATGCTTTCCGCTTCCAGGCGTTGCAGGTGGGTCAGGGTCATGGGCTGGTGTGGTTCTCTGGCCTTGGTTGAATGGGTTGTAAACAGGGTGCTGCTTACCCTTCGGGAGATGGATGCTTCATCAAACAGCGATTTCAGTCACCTGCCGGATTCCCGCTTGTGCGGGAATGACGGGGTCAGGACATGCCGGAGGGAGACCAGAACCGAAGATCACTCTTCCAGGGTATAGACCGTGCTGCAGTAGGGGCACACGATGCGCCCGTCCCGGGCATCCTGGATCGGCAGGTAGACACGGGGGTGGGAGGCCCACAGGGCCGTGCCTGGCGCGGGACAGTGCAGGGGCAGGTCACGTCGACTGACACTGACGGCGGCCTGGGTGTTGGCCGTCCCGTAGGCGTCCTGGTTCAGTGCGGTCTTTGGATTCGGCATGACGAGCTCCTTTGGGGGATGAGAATGAAGGCTGACACAGCCGGATGGAAGGAACCTTTTGTTATCGTGTTATAGGATTTCCGGAGCTTTTGCCGGTTCCGTTTTTCTGCTATTGACCCGTGGCGGCCTTTCGCAGGCCGTCATTCCCGCGCAGGCGGGAATCCAGTCAACCTCCGGGCATTCCGGACTCCCGCTTTCGCGGGAGTGACGGGGAAATTCACTGCAGTGGCGGGGAAATTCCCCGCGGTAACGGTGAACTTCAATGGAATGGCGGCCAGGTTCCCTGGGGTGAAAGAAGCCCCCGGCGCTTCCCTGGACGCCAGCGTTTCCCTAGACGAAGGTCAGCCAGCCTTCGTGCTTGGGATGACGGCCCTTGACCACGTCGAAATACAGGGTCTGCAACTTCTCGGTGATGGGACCACGACCACCATGACCGATGCTGCGGCCATCCAGCTGGCGGATGGGTGTGACTTCCGCCGCCGTGCCGGTGAAAAAGGCCTCGTCGGCAGCATAGACCTCGTCCCGGGTGATGCGCTTTTCCCGCACCGGAATACCGCATTCATCGGCCAGGGTCATGATGGTGCGGCGGGTGATGCCGTCCAGGGCGGATGTCAGCTCGGGGGTGTAAATCACGCCGTCACTGACCAGGAAGAAGTTCTCGCCACTGCCCTCGGCCACATACCCTTCGGTGTCCAGCAGCAGGGCTTCGTCACAACCGCAGGCCAGGGCCTCCTGCAGGGCCATCATGGAGTTCATGTAGTTGCCGTTGGCCTTGGCCTTGCACATGGTCACGTTGACATGGTGGCGACTGTAGGAAGAGGTCTTGACCCGGATCCCCCGCTCCATGTTCTCCGCGCCCAGGTAGGCGCCCCACTCCCAGGCGGCCACGATGACGTGCACCTTGAGGTTGTCGGCGCGCAGCCCCATGCCCTCGGCACCCAAAAAGCACATGGGCCGCAGGTAGGCACTCTTGAGGCCATTGTCCCGCACCGCGGCCACCTGGGCGGCGTTGAGTTCGTCAGGGGTGTAGGGGATGGTCATGCCCAGGATGTGGGCGGACCGGAACAGCCGGCGGGTGTGGTCTTCCAGTCGGAAAATGGCCGGGCCACGCTCCGTCTGGTAGGCGCGTACCCCTTCGAAGACCCCCATGCCGTAGTGAAGGGTATGGGTGAGTACATGGGTCTTGGCCTCGCGCCAGGGCACCATCTCGCCGTCGTACCAGATCAGACCATCGCGTTCGGCCATGGTGGACATGAAACGTTTCCTCTCGTATTTCGGTATGGGTTCCCGGGTGAGACATGGGGCGGCACGGAACCCGGCGCGCACACCCTTCATGATCGCTGCTATGTCATCAGGCGTTGCCAGAAGGCGCGCACCTGCTCGCGTTCCCTCGCCCAGTCCACAACCGGCACCCTGGCAGGCATTTCCTGCAGGGTCAGCTCGTGGATCCGGTCCCTGAAACTCCGGTAGGTGTCCATCAGGAACAGGGCGTCATCCCTGGGCATCAGGCCGGTCTCGATCAGAGACTCCAGGATGCGGATGTTGTCGGGCCAGGTCGTGAGCTGGGGATGCCGGGCGGCATGGGCCAGAACCAGATATTGCACCATAAATTCAATATCCGCGATACCGCCGGGGTCTCTCTTGAGATCGAACCACGCAGGGTCGCGGGTGGCGTGTTTCTTCCACATCTTTTCCCGCATCTCGCGCACTTCCCGCCGCAGGGCGGCTTCGTCCCGGGGCTGGCGCAGCACGCGGCCACGCATGGCCTGAAAGGCTTCTGCGATGCGGGCATCCCCGGCCACCGGACGGGCACGCACCAGGGCCTGGTGTTCCCAGGTCCAGGCGGAGCCGAGCTGGTAGTCCTCGAAGGCGGGCACGCTGGTCACCAGCAGACCCGAGGCACCGCTGGGGCGCAGCCGGGTGTCCACCTCGTAAAGCCGCCCCGCCCCGGTGAAGACCCCCAGGAAATGCAGTATTCGCTGGCCGACACGGGCAAAGAATTCGCTGTTGTCCAGCGGGCGTTCGCCGTCGGTCATGGCCTGTTCCCCCCGGCTGTCGTGCAGGAACACGATGTCCAGGTCCGAGCCGTAACCCAGTTCCAGCCCACCCAGCTTGCCGTAACCCACCACGGCAAAGCCCGGTTCGAAGGGCTCGCCGTCGACGAGACAGCGGGGACGGCCGTGTTTGGCGATCAGTTGTTCCAGCACCAGTCCCAGCACCCGCTCCAGCACCACTTCGGCGATCCAGGTCAGGTGGTCGCTGACCTTCATCACCGGCAGCACGTCCATGATGTCGGCGGCGGCCACCTTGAGGACCTGAACCTGCTTGAACATGCGCAGCCGGTCCATGACCTGCTCCAGGTCGTCCTGGGGGACCTGCACCAGTTCGTCGTTGAGGGCATCCATCAGTCCCTGGCGACCGGGCGGGGCGTAGAGACTGCGGGGGTCCAGCAGTTCATCCAGCAACAGGGGGTAGCGGGTCAGATGGTCGGCGATCCAGGGGCTGGCCTCGCACAGTCGCGCCAGCTGGGACAGGGCCAGGGGGTTCTCCACCAGCAGGGAAAGATAGACGGAACGCCGGGCGATGGTCTGCACCAGACGCAACAGGCGCTCCAGGGTGGCGTCGGGGTCCTTGAGGCCGCTGAGCACGCCCAGCATCAGGGGCATGAGCCGGTCCAGGCGCCCGCGCCCGGTGGCGGTGAGATTGCGGCAGGCGCTGCAGTCACGCAGGTGTTCCAGACCCGCCAGGGCGCTTTCCGGGCCGGTCAGGCCCAGGGTATCCAGCACCTCCAGACTGCGTTCCCGGCCGAGGGAACCCAGCCACAGGGCCGCCAGATCCCGTTGCGCCTCGGGCTGGGCGGCCTGTTCGACATCGTCATCGGCCCGTTGGGGGGCGGCAAAGACCTGCTCGAACTGGCCGTGCACCCGGCGCATGTGACGATCCAGGGTGGTTTCGAAGCTGTCCCAGTCCTCGAACCCCATGGACAGGGCCAGACGCAGGCGGTCCTGATCCTCCCGGGGCAGCCGGTGGGTCTGCTGATCCGCCACCATCTGCAGACGGTTTTCGGTGCGGCGCAGGAAATCATAGGCCTCCAGCAGGTGGCGCACCGCGTAGGCGGGCATCAGGTCCTGGGCCGCCAGTCGCTCCAGCACGGGCCGGATGCCCCGCAACTGCAGGGAGGGATCGCGTCCGGCACGAATGAGCTGGAAGGCCTGGCCGACGAACTCCACTTCCCGGATGCCGCCCTCCCCCAGCTTGATGTCCTGCTCCTTGCCCTTGCGCGCCGCCTCGCGGTTGATCAGGGCCTTCATGTCCCGCAGGGAGCCGAAGGCACCGAAGTCCAGATAGCGACGGTAGATGAAGGGGCGCAGCAGTGCATGGAGCTGTTCGGCGCTGTCCCGGTCGCCGGCCACGGCGCGGGCCTTGATCAGGGCATAGCGCTCCCATTCCCGGCCGTGGCTCTCGTAGTAATCTTCCAGGGCATCGAAGCTCATCACCAGGGGGCCGGTGTCGCCGAAGGGACGCAGGCGCATGTCCACCCGGTAGACGAAGCCGTCGGGGGTCTTTTCGTTGAGCACCTTGATCAGACGCTGCCCCAGACGGATGAAGAACTGCTGGTTGTCCAGGCAGCGTTCGCCGTCGGTCTGGCCGGTCCGGGGATAGGCGAAGATGAGGTCGATGTCGGAGGAGAAGTTGAGTTCATGTCCGCCCAGCTTGCCCATGCCCAGCACCACCAGACGCTGGGGTTGCCCGTCGGCATCCCGGGGTTCGCCGTGGCGGCACGCCATGTCCTGGTGGAGCCAGTCCAGGGCGGCGTCGATGAGGTGATCCGCCAGGGTGGAGAGGTCATCCAGGGTTTCCTCCAGGGTGGCCGTCCCGGTCAGGTCACGCCAGGCGATGCGAACCATCTCCCGGTTGCGGGCCTGGCGCAGCAGACGCATCAGGCCGGCCTCGTCCCCGGCCGTCTCCAGGGTATCCCGGACCCGGCGGCACATGTCCCCATCGCCGTAGACCCGCTCCAGGTCACCGGACGCCAGCAGGGCCATGAATGCTTCCGGACGGCGGATGGCGACACGGGCGACGAACTCGCTGTGGTACCAGACCCGGGCCAGGGACCCTGGCCAGGGGCCGGGAGCCAGACCCTGGCTTTGACAGGCGGACAGGTAATCCTGGGCCAGGTTGAGAATGCCCGGTCGGGCCGCCTGGGGGATGCCGTCCAGGCAGAGGTCTTGAGAGGTGGGCGTGGTCATTACGGCAGCTTACGAGATGGGAGGCGAGGGTTCAATTTCGGTGACGGGATCGGGTGCGGGCGGGCATCACGGCGGCGTCACCCGGCTTCGGCTCAGTCCTGCTCCCGGACGGCTTCGAATTCGGCCTTGCCGATGGCCTGATGGTAGGCCTCCCGGCCCGTGATCAGACCGGCATCCAGGAGACGGCGCAGGGCACCATCCATGGTCTGCATGCCCATCAGGGCGCCGGACTGCATGGTACCCAGCAGTTGTTCGGTCTTGCCCTCCCGCAACAGATTGGCAATCGCCGGTGTATTGACCAGGATCTCCACCGCCGCGAGACGTCCCTGGCCATCCTGCCGACGCACCAGTTGCTGCGAGATGACGCCGCGCAGGGAGGTGGACAGCATGGCCCGGATCTGGGCCTGTTTCATGGCGGGGAAGGCGTTGATGATGCGATCCACGGTGGCGGCGGCCCCGTTGGTATGCAGGGTCCCCAGCACCAGGATGCCCGTCTCCGCCGCCGTGACCGCCAGGGAGATGGTTTCCAGATCCCGCATTTCACCCACCAGTATCACATCCGGATCTTCCCGCAGGGCGGAGCGCAGGGCGGCGGAGAAACCCTTGGTATGCAGCCCTACCTGCCGCTGGCTGATCAGGCAGCGCTTGCGTTCATGGACGAATTCGATGGGGTCCTCGATGGTGATGATGTGCCCCCGGCGACGTTCGTTGATGTCGTTGACCATGGCCGCCAGGGTGGTGGTCTTGCCCGAACCGGTCTTGCCGGTCACCAGGACCAGCCCATGGCGCTGCATGCACAGACTGCGGATGACCGACGGCATGCCCAGACCGGCCAGGGTGAAGGACTGGCTGGGAATGGCGCGAAACACGGCGGCAAGTCCATTCACATGACGAAACAGATTCACCCGGAAACGCGCCACCCCTTCGATGGCGTAGGCGAAGTCGGCCCCATCCTCCCGCTCGAAGCTCTCCCGGGCATTGCGGGGCATGATCTCCGCCATGAAGTCGCCGAGTTCCTGTCTGGTCAGAGGGGTGGAGCCCATGGCCTGGAGATCCCCATGGACCCGAATCCGGGGCGGGTCGCCGGATACCAGGTGAAGGTCCGACCCCTTTGCCTCCACCAGCTTTTTGAGGTAGTCATCCACATGGTGCATCCCTCTCACCCCCCGGCCAGGTCGATCTTGGGCAACAGGCTCGTGTCGGTGACAAAGCGCTGCAGGCTCTTCTTGTCGGTGGCGAACTGATAGGCATCGTCCGGGTCCACCTCATTGCGCTGGACCGCCTCCAGCAGGGCCTGATCCAGCAACTGCATGCCCTGGGCGCGCCCGGTCTGCATCTGCGAGGGGATCTGGTGCACCTTGTCGGTCATGATCATCTTGGCGATGGCGCGGTTGATCACCAGTGTCTCCACCACCGCCTTGCGGCCGCGACCATCGACGGACTTCACCAGGGTCTGGGTGATGACGCCATGGAGGTTCTGGGACAGGAATGTCTTGCCCTGCTCCCGCTGCTCCAGGGGCAGGCTGTCCAGGATCCGGTCAATGGTCTTCACGGCCGATGTGGTGTGCATGGTCCCCAGCACCAGGTGCCCGGTCTCCGCCGCAATCATGGCCATGATCATGGAATCCACGTCCCGCATTTCCCCGACCAGGATCACGTCCGGGTCCTCGCGCAGGGCGTTGCGCAGTCCAAGGGCGAAACTGGCCACGTGACTGCCCACCTCGCGCTGGATGACCTGGGCGCGCTTGCTGCGATGCACGAACTCCACCGGGTCCTCAAGGCTGATGATGTTCACCGCCCGATGGGTATTGATGTAGTCGATGATGGCCGCCAGGGTGGTGGACTTGCCGGTGCCGGTGGACCCGGTGACCAGCACCATGCCCTGATGGTGCTCGATCAGTGTCTTGACCACCGGCGGCAGGCCCAGGCTGTCCAGGTCGGGGGCCTCCAGGGGGATATGGCGAAAGGTGGCGCCGATGCCGGAAGACTTGCGATACAGATTGGCGCGAAAACGCCCCGCCTCCTCCGTCACATAGGAAAAATCCAGGTCATCACCCTCGCTGAAACGCTGTTTCTGGGTCGGCGTGAGGATCTCCATCACATAGGTTTCAAGCTCCCTGGCCGCCAGGTCGCGGAACCGGATGGGGATGATATCGCCGTTCATGCGCAGCAGCGGCGGCAGACCCACGGCCAGATGCAGGTCGGAGCAACCCTGCTCGCGGGCCAGTTTGAGAAAGGCGTCAATTCTGGGCATGCAGCACCTCGCGCACCTCGTCCATCCCCTGGAAACGCGCCGCCGGGTCCACCGCCATCATCCGTGCCACCACGGCGGCCAGTTCCGGATTCACCGCGGGATTCAGTTCCGTCAACGGCACGGCATTGCCCTGGACGTGCTGATACATGATGGAAACCTGGTCCTCGCCCTGGAAGGGTGGACGACCCGCAAGCATCTCATAGAGCATCACGCCCAGGGAGTAGATGTCCGAACGCGGTGATATCGGCTTGCCAAGCACCTGTTCGGGCGCCATGTACTTGGGCGTGCCGATGAGGATGCCGGTGCGGGTCAGGCGGGTATCCCCCGCACCAGTGACGACCGCCACGCCGAAATCCACGATCTTGAGCAGATCACGACCATTGATGAGTACATTGCCCGGCTTGAGATCACGATGGATCACACCCACTTCATGGGCCGCGAAGATGCCCGCTGCGATATCGGCGGCGTAACGCAATGCAAGCGGTACCGGCAGCGGGCTGGTTTTCTTCAGGATGGCGCCGAGGGTGGATGAGGGGAAATATTCCATGGAAATGGCCAGGGCGCCCTGCACCACCAGAAAGTCATGGATGCGGATGACATTTTCATGGGTGATCTTGCGGGACAGGCGCAACTCCTGGACGAAACGCTTGATCATTTCATCGTCCGCCGCCAACTGCGGATTCATCACCTTGAGGATGATGACCTCCGAAACCATGGTGTCTTCCATGAGCAGAACGGTGCCGAAGGCCCCCTTGCCGACACGGCGTACGAAACGGTAGCGGTCCCCCAGCAGATCACCGGCCTTGAGTGCGCCCAGGTCCAGGGCGATCCTGACGGGGGCCGGGCCGCCCCGCCCTCCACTGGCTGTCTTCCCGATGTCGCTATCCAGGGAACCGTCCTCAAGCATGGAGGTGACCGCCTCCATGACCAGGGTCTTACCGGCAGCCTGACCGTCCCGCTCACCGATGGCGTACTGTGCGGTCAGACGGGCTGCGACAACGCGTCCGGTGTCCTCCAGTCCGCTATCCGTGTCCGCGGTATGCTGCTCGATCGCCGCCAGGATGCGCTTGACATTGCTCGAATCCGCCAACAACCCCAGGGCCTCGACCGCCACCTGCCGGACCAGGGTGTCACCCTTCTCCAGCTGTGTCAGCAATGGCTCCACGGCCCGGTCATCCCCCAGCTTGCCCAGGGCACGGATAACGGCGGGGGCCGCCTTGTCGTCGCGCTCCATCAGGCTGATGAGAACCGGCACGGCAGCCCGATTGCCCAGATCTCCGAGGGCGTCCACGGCCCGTTCCCTCACCCACCAGTCCGAATCCTCAAGAGCGTCCATGAGATGCCCCAGGGCGCCTTCATCGCGGGTGGAATTGAGTATCTCCACCGCCGAGCGGCGAATGAATTCATCCTCGTCCCTGAGCAGTTCCACCACGGCCCTGACCACCCGCGGTCCCCCGATTCTGGCGAGGGCATCGGCCGCCCGTGCCCGGACCCACCAGTCCTCGTCCTTGACCGAGGTCAGCAGCAGTTTCACATCCCGGGCGTTGCCGATGCTGTTGAGGACTTCCACCGCGGCCCGGCGCACATATTCGGACTCATCCCGGAGCATGGGCAGCAGATGGGTGATGGTGTCAGGATCGTTGCGCCGGATGACGGCATCAACGACCTGCTCCTGCACGCTCAGATCCTGATCCCGCAGCAGGCTGCACAGGGCCGACAGTTCCATGTTGACCCCACGCCCCAGCAACGAGGCAATCGCCGCCTGTCGCACACCCTTGTCCGCGTCATGAATACGGTCTTCCAGCGCCTTGCGGGCCTCCGGGGTATCGAAGCGCCCCAGCACCCCCACCACCAGGCGCCTCAGGGCGGGGTCCTTGCCTGACGCCCGGTTGACCAGTTCCGGAATCATGTCGACATCGGCCACCGCGTCGATGATCTGGAACAGGGCCGTGCGATCCGACGGCTGAAGCTGGTGAATCACCCGCAGGAGGGCGCTTCCATCCAGCCGGTCCTTCTGGGCGGTGAGAATCTGTATCAGCGAGGCCTTGGGCAATTTCGGGTCACTGAAGGCCTCTGCCAGGCGGTTGGGGTCATAACTCTGGACATGGCTGAGCAGCCTGATGACGCGTGCGCTCATCCGGGATCCGGGATCACGAAGGTGGGACAGCAACAGGGGCAGGCTGCCCTGGTCCAGCACCCATTCGAGCAGGTATTCCACGCGCCGCACCTCGGCGGCATCCGCATCGGCCAGCAAACGCAGCAACCGCTCCACCGCGGTCGGCCCCAAACCCTTGAGCTTGTTCTTCAGGCGCACTGCGTCGGGGCTGTCCAGTTCCCCGCCCTGCATCAGCCGGGCTATCAGCCGCTCCGCGCGGAAATCAGCGAGAATGCTCATGAAGCACGGTATCCAAGATGGACCGAGATCCCAGGAACATACCGGAACCGTCGGATATTAACCCCTCAGGAGGCCTCATCCCGCTCTTCCACACGCACGATGTAAGCCTTGTTGATCAGGGCCACCGTCTGGCCGGAAAGAAAAATACGGATGAATCGCTGCTCGAATATGTTGATGTAGTCATAGAGGCGGGCATTGCCGGGCGGCAGGACCTCCTGAATCATCCCCTCAAGGCAGGAGCCGTCCATCAGGTAAAGCCGGGTCAACAGCCGGGAGACATGACCGGTCTCAAGACGGGCCAGTGCCGCATCGTACTCCAGCCGCACTACCGCATGCTTGTTATAGAATCGCAGGCCTTCCGAACGGCCGCGCAGGGCAAAAAACGGATCGGCGTTGTTGAGGATTTCCGCCGGCTCTTCCTCGCCCTCATGCCGACTGCTTTGAAAATGGACAAAGATGTCTCCGACCACCAGGCCGTCCGGATGCACCCAGGCCCTCACCGAAGTCAGCTTCTTGGGAATTTTCAGGGCATCTTTATCCATCATTTCTCCAGCAACATGGCACCCCTGAGCCCCTTTGGGGACCGGGGAAGCCGCGCGGCAATCAGCAGGACGACCCGTCATCCGTGCCGGTGATACCAGGCACACCCTTCAGTATGCAGGAATCGCGGTTTTTTTTTAACGAAGGCCCCGCGAAATCCCATCTTTCACAAAGGGGCGCCCTCGGCCAGCCGGCCCTCCAGCGGCCATCTTGACAGCACCAACAAAACAAATGACACTCGTTCTTGTTTGCAATCCGCTTTGCGGGTGGTCTTTCTCCCGCCCCATCCCAGCCAATACACCCAAGGAGTGATTCACCCCATGGTCAAGCCATCCCTTCACAAGCCGGCCGCCCTGCTCGTGGCCTGCGCACTGGCATTCACTCTGCCCGTGCCGGTCCTGGCCCAGGGTGAGGTCAACGTTTACTCCGCCCGCCAGGAAGCACTCATCAAGCCCCTGATGGACGAGTTCACCCAACAGACCGGCATTCGCGTCAACATCGTCAGCGCCCAGGCGGATGCCCTGCTCCAGCGCCTGCGCAGCGAAGGCCGCAACACCCCGGCCGACGTGCTCATCACCGTGGACGCGGGCAATCTGAACAGCGCCAAGGCCGCCGGTGTCCTGCGCCCCGTCGAATCGGCGGTGCTCAACGAGGCCATCCCCGAAAGCTACCGTGATTCGGAGGGCTACTGGTACGGCCTGTCCATGCGCGCCCGTCCCATCATGTACGTCAAGGGCAAGGTAGATCCGGCAGATCTGTCCACCTACGAGGCCCTCGCAGACGAGAAATGGCAGCGCAGCATCTGCATCCGCTCCTCCAGCAACGTGTACAACCAGTCCATGACCGCCTCCATGATCATCGCCAACGGCGAGGCCGAGACGGAAGGCTGGGCACGGGGCCTGGTGGCCAACATGGCCCGTCCGCCCATGGGTGGTGACCGTGACCAGATCCGGGCCGCGGCGGCAGGACAGTGCGATGTGGCCATCGCCAACACCTACTATCTTGGTCAGATGCTCAATTCCGATGATAACGCGGAGCGCACTGCCGCGCAGTCCATCGGTGTGTTCTGGCCGAACCAGGATGGCCGGGGCGTGCACGTGAACGTGAGTGGTGCCGGGGTGGTGACCCACTCCCGCAACACCGAAAACGCCATCCGTCTGATCGAGTTCATGGCCGGTGACAGCGCCCAGCGCTGGTATGCGGAAGCCAACCAGGAATACCCGGTGAAGCCCGGCGTGGAATGGAGCGGCACCCTGAAGGAACTGGGTGAGTTCCAGGCTGATGCCGTCAACCTGGGGCAGCTGGGTGACTTCAACGCCGCCGCCGTGCGGCTGATGGACCGGGCAGGCTGGCGCTGAGTCGTTACCTCCTTGCCCCTTGTCCCGGGCTTCTCTTCCGTTACTCCCGGGCTTACCTTGCATCACTCCTGGGCCGTTCTTCCGTCACTCCCGCGAAAGCGGGAGTCCGGAGGATTCGGCAGTTCTCCCCTGGATTCCCGCTTTCGCGGGAATGACCGACTCAGACACGGGGATGACCGACCCGGCACATCCTTAAGGAGAATCAATCTCCGGATCATTTGTCATCTGCCCGATACGCAGTAGACTATGCCCCTTCCGAAGATCCGACCCATCGTTGCCACACCATGACCAGCTACCCGACGACCCCATGAGGACTGCCCCGGTTTCCCTGCAAGGGTGGTTTTCGTCAAGCCGTCTCAAGCGCCCCGACGCCTGGAGCCTGGGCGTCCCCCTGATCGCCGCCATCCTTGCCCTGCCGGTACTGGTGATCTTCGGCCATGTGTTCATCCCGGCCTCCGACGTCTGGCTGCATCTGCGCCAGACCGTGCTGCAGGACTATGTCACCAATTCCCTGATCCTGATGGCGGGTGTGGGCGTGGGGGTCCTGCTCATCGGTATCCCCACCGCCTGGCTGGTGAGCATGTGCGACTTTCCCGGGCGACGTCTGTTCGAGTGGGCACTGCTGCTGCCCCTGGCCATGCCGGCCTACATCATCGCCTACACCTACACCGGCATGCTGGACTTCGCCGGCCCGGTGCAGACCCAGCTGCGGGAGTGGACCGGCTGGGGCTGGGGCGACTACTGGTTCCCCCAGATCCGCTCCCTGCCGGGGGCCATCATCATGCTGTCCCTGGTGCTCTACCCCTATGTCTACCTGCTCAGCCGCGCCGCCTTCCTGGAACAGTCCGTCTGCGTGCTGGAGGTTTCCCGCACCCTGGGGGCAGGCCCCTGGGCGGGTTTCCACCGCGTGGCCCTGCCCCTGGCCCGACCCGCCATCATCACCGGCCTGTCCCTGGCCCTGATGGAGACCCTGGCAGACTACGGCACGGTACAGTATTTCGGCATTCCCACCTTCACCACCGGCATCTTCCGCACCTGGTTCGGTCTCGGCGATCCCGGTGCCGCCGCCCAGCTGGCGGGCGTCATGATGACCTTCGTCCTGGTACTGATCGTGCTGGAACGCTACTCCCGTCGCCGTGCCCGATTCCACCACACCAGCGGCCGATATTCCCGCCTGCCCCGCTACCGGCTGCGGGGGTGGGCGGTGTCCGGGGCGATCATGGTCTGCGCCCTGCCCATCATCCTGGGTTTCCTGGTGCCTTCCGGCCAGCTGCTGCAGTGGGCCCTGCGCACGCCGCACATGTGGATGCAGCCGGAATTCCTGGGCCTGGTCTGGAACAGCGTGTCACTGGCCGGCATCGCCGCCGTGCTGGCGGTGGCCCTGGCCCTGGTGCTGGCCTACGGCAAGCGCCTGCGCCCTTCCCTGCCGGTCAACGGCGCGGTCAGGATCGCCGGCATGGGCTATGCCATCCCGGGCACCGTCATCGCCGTGGGCGTGATGCTGCCCTTTGCCTGGATCGACAACACCATCGACGGCTGGATGCGGGATGCCTTCGGCATCTCCACCGGCCTGATCCTGTCGGGTACCCTGGTGGCCCTGGTGTTCTCCTACTGTGTGCGCTTCCTGGCCGTCTCCCTGCAGACGGTGGAGGCAGGTCTGGCCAAGATCAAACCCTCCATGGATGACGCCGCCCGCTCCCTGGGCACCCCGCCCCGTCAGGTCCTGGGCAAGATTCACATACCCATCATGCGGGGCAGTCTGCTCACCGCACTCCTGCTGGTGTTCGTGGATGTCTTGAAAGAGCTGCCGGCCACCCTGATACTGCGTCCCTTCAACTTCAACACCCTGGCGGTACGCGCCTTCGAACTGGCCTCGGACGAGAGACTGGCGGATTCCGCCAGCGCAGCCCTGGCCATCGTCCTGGCGGGGATCATCCCGGTGATCCTCATCAGCCGCACCATCAGCCGTTCCAGACCCGGACATGACACGCCTGCTTGAAATCGACCACGTCAGCGTGGGCTATGACGGCACCACCGTCGTCCACGACGTCAGCCTGACCCTGAACAAGGGCGTCATCGGCTGCCTGCTGGGCCCCAGCGGCTGCGGCAAGACCACCCTCTTGCGCACCATCGCCGGTTTCGAGCCGGCGAGCGCGGGGCGGGTATTGCTGGACGACCAGGTGGTGACTCAGGCCGGCTGGACCCTGCCCCCGGAACGGCGTCAGGTGGGCATGGTGTTCCAGGACTTTGCCCTGTTTCCCCATCTGACGGTGGCGGAAAACATCGCCTTCGGCATCCGCGGCCAGTCCAGCCGCGCCCGGCGGGAGCGGGTCACGGAACTGCTGCAGCTCATCGGTCTGCCGGACTACGGCCGGGCCTATCCCCACGCCCTGTCCGGCGGGCAGCAGCAGCGCATCGCCGTGGCGCGGGCCATGGCACCCAGGCCCCGGCTGCTGTTGCTGGATGAGCCCTTTTCCAACATGGACGTGGAGCTGCGCGAGGGCCTGGCCCGGGAAGTGCGGGCCATCCTCAAGCAGGAAGACATCACCGCCATGCTGGTCACCCATGACCAGAACGAGGCCTTTGCCTTTGCCGACCGTATCGCCGTCATCAACGCCGGCCGGGTGCTGCAATGGGACACTGCCTACAACCTCTACCACAAGCCCGCGGCCCGTTTTGTGGCGGATTTCATCGGTCAGGGCAGGATGCTGACAGGCACCGTGCTCAACGAGCACGAGGTGGAGACCGAACTGGGGGTCATCACCGGTCAGATCCCCGAAGCCTGCCGCCCGGGAAATCCGGTGGATGTCCTCGTCCGCCCCGACGACATCCTGCCCGACCACGGCAGCCATGTTTTCGGCGAGGTCACCGACAAGGCCTTCAGGGGCGCCAATTTTCTCTACACCCTGCGTCTTGCCAGCAATGCCAACGTGCTGTGTCTGGCCCCATCCCATGAAAACTACGCCCTGGGGGAACGCATCCCCCTGAAGCTGGGTTTCAACCATCTGGTCATTTTTCCCCGATGACGTCATCCCTGCCGCAACCCCGACTGGGATGGCGAGAACGCATCGCCCTGCCCGAACTGGGCCTGGACAGCATCGCCTGCAAGGTGGACACCGGGGCCCGCACCTGTGCCCTGCATGCGTTCTACATCGAGCCCTTTGAGCGGGACGGACGCCCCTGGGTGCGTTTCGGCGTGCATCCCCTGCGGCGGCGGCGGGACGTGGTGGTGGAGTGCCAGGCCCCCGTGGCAGATCGGCGGGTGGTCACCGACTCCGGTGGACACCGCCAGCGGCGGCATGTGATCCGCACCCCCATCGTGATTGGAGAATGCACCCACGAGGTGGAAATCACCCTGACCAACCGGGATACCATGAGCTTTCGCATGCTGCTGGGTCGCAACGCCCTGCAATGTGCCGCCTATCTGGTGGATTCCACCGCTTCCTGGCTGGCGGGAAAGCCCCGCGGGGGGCACGGTCATCCCCCTGCAACAAAACTGTAAAAAATACCGCGCAAGGGGCTTTCAAAATCACTGCCAAAGGGGTATCTTTGCGCCCGTTCCCGGCCGTGTCCGGGGGCATATGTCAGGCCACAGAGGACTTCGTGTTCGTATGGACAGTTGCTGTACAACTTGCACACGCGTGACGACCATTTCGGGTCCGGCATGGGTGTGGTGCAGCGTCCGTCGAGGCGAGTTCCCCGCCGCGGTCATCTGACCGCCCGGGGCTCCTGATCCCGACGCGCCAAACCCCATCCAGGGCACGTACGGGAGCCCCCCCAACTTACGCATGAACCATAGCCGCCATCAGGGCGGTGTTTTTCGTTAGGGGTTCATGCGGCTTTTCTCCCCGTCGTGTCACGACTTCCACCCGAAACCGGTTCACGAACCCAAACGGATACCCTTGCAGCATGCCCCCGGGGGCAGGAAGGAAAGTAGACATGACCGATCTGATGAACAACGCAGCCACCCCTCTCGAAGCGGCCAACGACGCCATCCACGCCCTGTCGTGGACCGACACGGCCCTGGAGACGGTGGATACGGCAGTGCGGATGGGGGAATACGGCGCGGCGCGCCTGCGGTTTCTGAAACTGGCGGAGCAGTCCCAGATCCGGGTGCTGCTGCATATCCCGCAAAAGGATGCGATCCGTCTGGCCGGAGGACTGCCCACCTATACGGTGGCCCGCCTGTTTGAACAGCTCCCCCGCCCCCTGGGCCGGGCCATCGTGCAGTCCCTGCCGGAGGTGAAGCGGCAGGGCGTGGTGGTCATCCTGAACCACCGCCGCAGCCGTTCCCCCCGGCAGCAGGCCATGGGCTGACGGAAGTGCTGTCCCACCCTTCTTCCCCGCCGGGGAAGAAGGGTTTTCCCCCTTGCCCAAGCCCACGCAAAGCCTCAAGCTTGGCACGCCTTTTCCAAGCCTGAAGCCCTGCATGAAAATTGCCATTCTCTCGCGAAACTCCCGCCTGTATTCCACCCGCCGTCTGGTCGAGGCCGCCAAGGTCCAGGGGCATCAGGTCCAGGTTCTGGACCCCCTGCGCTGCTACATGAACATCACCTCCGACAAGCCCAGCATCCACTACAAGGGCTGCGAGTTGACCGGCTTTGACGCCGTGATCCCCCGTATCGGCGCCTCCATCACCTTCTACGGCACCGCCGTGCTGCGCCAGTTCGAGATGATGGGGGTGTTTCCGGTCAACGAATCCGTGGCCATCAGCCGCGCCCGGGACAAGCTGCGCTGCCTGCAACTGCTGTCCCGGGAAGGCATCGGCCTGCCGGTCACCGGCTTCGCCCATTCCCCGGACGACATCGACGACCTGCTGCGGGAGGTGGAGGGCGCACCGCTGGTGATCAAGCTGCTGGAAGGCACCCAGGGTGTAGGCGTGGTGCTGGCAGAAACCCGCAAGGCCGCCGAAAGCGTGATCCAGGCCTTCATGGGCCTGCGCCAGAACATTCTGGTGCAAGAGTTCATCAAGGAGGCCGGCGGCACCGACCTGCGCTGCCTGGTGGTGGGCGGCAAGGTGGTGGCCTCCATGATGCGCCGGGCCAAGGAGGGGGAATTCCGCTCCAACCTGCACCGGGGCGGCACCCCGGAACCGGTGAAGCTCACCCCCCAGGAACGGGCCACGGCGGTGCGGGCGGCGAAGATCGTCGGCCTCAATGTCTGCGGCGTGGACATCCTGCGCTCCGACCGCGGCCCGGTGGTGATCGAGATCAATGCCAGCCCCGGCCTGGAGGGGATCGAAACCGCCTCGGGCGTCGATGTGGCCGGCCGCATCATCCAGTTCATCGAACAGAACGGCAAGCCCCACAGGACCCGGACCCGGGGCAAGGGCTGAACACCGCCCCTTCCCGAAACGCAACATTTGCGGCTAACCTGATAGGGAAACAAGACTCAGGACGCCGTCATTGATGACTGCCCATCACCCGCCTGCCGGTCCCCCAGGCCTGTCCGGGCGCCGGTTGCTCTCACTCATCCTGCTGCTGGGCCTGCTCCCCGGCATGGCCCTGGGGGCCGAGCCCCGCATCCGCATCTCCGATGTGGGTGACGAGATCGCGGACAACATCCGTGCCCATCTGGGGTTGCACCGGGAGGGATGCGATCTGCCCGAATGGCGGGAACGCCCCCTGCTGCGCGCCGCCGACCGGGAAATCCGCGGCGCCCTGCGCGCCCTGGGCTACTACGAACCCCGGTTCACCGTGGACTTCCAGCGCAACGAGGCCTGCTGGTCCCTGGACATTGACCTGGAACCCGGCCCCCCGGTGCGGGTTCGCAACCTGGACATCCGCGTCATCGGCGAGGCGGAACAGGACCCCACTTTCCATGATCTGATCCAGTCCCCCCCCATCCGCCCCGGTGACCAGCTGCACCACGACCGCTACGAACAGATCAAGAGCGGCCTCAACCGCCAGGCGACGGCACGGGGCTATCTGGACGCCCGCATCACCACCAGCCAGATGCGGGTGGACATTCGGGAACAGGCGGCGGATCTGGTGGTCCATCTGGAGAGCGGCCCACGCTATTTCCTGGGCCCGGTCACCCTGGAGCAGGACACCTTCCATGACCGGCTGGTGCGCAGGTTCATCCCGTTCGAACAGGGGGATGTCTATGACAGTCGCCGCCTGATCAGCATGCAGCAGGCCTTCATGGACAGCGGTTATTTCAGCGACGTGCGCGTGGACCCCCGCACCGATGATGCAGAGGACCTGGAGGTCCCCATTCACGTCACCCTGACCCCACGCAACAAATGGTCCTACCTGGCCGGGGTCGGAGCCAGCACCGACAAGGGACCCCGCGTGCGCCTGGGGGTGGAAAACCATCGCGCCAACCGCGCCGGCCACCGCTACAACGCCGAACTGGAAGTCTCGTCGGTGAATACCCAGGTGGGGATCGGCTATGAGATCCCCTTGGGTGATCCGGCCCGGGAACGCATCAACCTGACCGCCGGCTACCAGAGCGAAAACACCGACACCTCCGAGAGCGACATCTACAGTATGGGCATCGCCCACCTGCGACAGCTACCCTCCGGGTGGATCCAGACCCGCTCGCTGGCGTTCGAACGGGAGGATTTCAAAGTGGCCGATGTCCGTGACAGCACCACGCTGCTCATGCCCGGATTCCAGATGTCGCGAGTGCAGGCAGACCACCCCGTATTCCCTCAACGGGGCTGGCGACTGAGCTTCAGCCTGCGCGGGGCATCCGAGGATCTGTTGTCCTCGATCAGCTTCGCCCAGGCTACCGGCCGCGCCAGGTACATCATGCCCCTGGGAGAAGGACGCCTGCTGCTACGGGCCGATGCCGGCACCACCGCCGTGCAGGACTTCGCCAGATTGCCCGCGTCCCTGCGTTTCTTCGCCGGCGGTGACAGCAGCGTGCGCGGCTACGGCTACCAGAAACTGGGCCCCACCAACGACGATGGCGACATCATCGGCGGCCGCCACATGGCCAGCGGCAGCATCGAGATGGACTACCCGTTCGCGGATCAATGGAGCGTGGCCGTGTTTGCCGACGGCGGCAACGCCTTCAACCATCTCAATGACTGGAATGCCCGCTACGGGGTGGGTGTAGGAGTACGCTGGCGCTCCCCCATCGGCCCCATCCGGGTGGACATCGCTCACCCCATCGACAGCGATGACAATTTCCGCCTGCACCTGAGCATGGGAATGGACCTGTGATCCGGCGTCTTCTTGCGGCTTTGTTGCTGATCATTCTGCTGCTGTTCACCCTGTTCACCTTCCTGGTGGGCACCGGGCCCGGCGCCCGGCTCCTGGTGCAGGTGGGTGTCGGCTTCATCCCCGGAGAACTGGAGATCGGGCACCTGGAAGGCAACCTGCTCAAGGGCCTGACGGCCAGGGACATCCACTACCGTCATGAAGCCCTCACCGCCGGACTGGCCCATCTGGAGGCCCGGGTGGCCCTGCTGCCGCTGACCGGACTGCGGGTCGAGGTTCTCACGCTGCAGGCGGCGGAACTGGACCTGACCCTCACCCCGGACCCGGATGCCCCGCCCGCCGACGAGCCTTTCAGCCTTCCCGACTCGATCCCCATGCCGGTGGTGGTGAACCTGCCCGAGGGTCACATCCGGCAGATCCGGTTTCGCACCGGCCCCGAGGCCGAACCGCTGGCCGTGGACAGTCTGCGCCTGTCCCTGCATCTGGATCAGGAGCGGGTGCTGATCCGCCGCCTGGCCGTGGACAGCCCCCTCGCCGACATCCTGGCCGCGGGTCACATCGGACTGGCCCTGCCCTACCCGATGGAACTGGGGGTGGACTGGCGCCTGCCCCTGCCCGAGACTGCCGGCGAGTTCCTGCCCGACGCCGATCAGGCCCGGGGGCAACTCGTCACCCAGGGAGACCTGGCCCGACTGACACTCCGCCACCAGGTCCTGGCCCCCTTGAATCTGGTCACCGAGGGTGACATCCACGATCCCGTCACCGATCTGGTCCTGGACCTGACCCACCACTGGCAGGCCCTCACCATCACCCTGGCGCAAGACCAGCCCCTGTCCGTGGCGGAGGGCCGGCTGGTGACCCGGGGTCGGCCCGATGCCTATGTCCTGGACCTGGACACCGCCGTCACCCTGGACCCATGGCCCACCCTGGCCCTGACCCTGAACGCCGAAGGGGATACCCGAACCCTGCGCCCGGCACCGCTGTCGATCCGCGGCGAAGCCGGTGATCTGGACCTGAGCGGCCGGATCCACTGGCACGAGGGCCTGTCCTGGGCCCTGGACCTTCGGGGCCGGAACCTGGAGCCCGGCCGGTTTGTCGCCGATCTGCCAGGTCGGCTGCAACTGGCACTGGGCACCGAAGGCCGCCTGGACGATACCCTGGGCGTCGTCACCCGGGTGGATCTGCGGGAACTCTCCGGCACCCTGCGGGAATTCCCCGTGCGCGGTCAGGGCCGGATCGACGTCGCCGGCAACCGTCTGACATCCCCGGGCCTGCAACTGGCCGTGGGAGACAACCGCCTCGACGCCAAGGGCGAAGTCGCCGAGGGCCTGGACCTGGCCTTTGACCTGCAGGCACCGGACCTGCCGGGCCTGTGGCCCGGACTCACCGGCCGCTTGCAGGCCCGCGGCCAGATCCAGGGCCCGCTGGACAGCCCGCGGATCACCGCCACGGCCCAGGGTCGGGACATGGGTTACAACGATCTGGCCCTGGGCCGGATGGACCTGGACCTGCAGGCCGGCCTTTCACCGCAAAGCCCCCTTGCGCTGAACCTGACCGTCGAGGCCCTGCGCCTGGGAGAGGTCCTGGACCTGACACGCCTGACCCTGGCGGGGGAAGGCCGGGGTGACGACCACCGGATCCGCCTGGACCTGGATGCGGACCAGGGCAGACTGGGCCTGAGTCTGGCGGGCAGCCTGACGGCCATGGATCCGCCGGACTGGCGTGGTCGCCTCACCCGCCTCAATTTGGATCAACCCCTGGCGGGCGCCTGGCAACTGGAAGCCCCCGCCCCCCTGCAGGCCTCGGCAAGCAGCGCCGAACTGGGACAGCTCTGCCTGCTGCAGGATGAAGCCCGCCTCTGCCTGGACGGCGCCTGGTCCGACCGTGAGGGTGGCCGGGGCCAGCTGACCCTGTCAGACCTGGCCCTGGACGGTCTGGCACCGCTGCTGCCCCAGAATCTGCGTCTGGACGGCTACCTGGACGCCCGGGCCGATCTGCGCCTGGACGAACACCTGCAACTGGAGGCCCGGATACTGCCCGGCGACGGCAACCTGCGCATGCTGGACCTGGAGGGCGATGAGAAAATCATCCCCTACCAACAGGCCAGGGTGGATCTGCGGGTCCAGGACCGTGACATCGAGGCGGCCCTGCAGTTCGGCTTTCTGGAGGGCGGCACCGTCAGTGCCCGATTCACCGCCCGACCAGGGACGGACGGTGAACTGGCCCTGGCGGGCAATGCCCGGGCCGACCTCACCGAACTGGGCTGGCTGGAGATGCTGGCGCCCCAGATCCGGGAACCGGCGGGCCGAATCGACGCCGACGTGGATCTGGCCGGTACGCTGTCCAACCCACTGATTGATGGCCGAATCACCCTGAGCGATGGCCGCATGGACATTCCGGACCTGGGCATCACCCTGGATGAACTGACCTTCACCGCCCGCAACGACGGAACGGAACGCCTGATACTTGATGGCAGCGTAAGCTCCGGCCCCGGGCGGCTGACCCTGGACGGCCATGTCCTGCTGGACCCGGACAACCAGTACCCCGTCAATCTGAACATCCGGGGCGATCGCTTCCAGGCGGCACGCCGCCCCGACGTGGACCTGCTGGTCAGCCCGGACCTTTATATAGCCGTGCTGGGTGAACGGGTCATCGTCCGAGGTGACCTGACCATTCCCGAGGCCACCCTCACCCTGCTGGAGCTACCCCAGCAGGCGGTCTCGGTGTCCCGGGACGAGATCATTCTCGATAGCGACACCGAGGAGGCCCGGCCCCTGCAGGTGATCGCACGGGTACGCCTGATCCTGGGTGACCAGGTTCGCATCAGCGGCTTCGGCCTGGAGGCGCGACTCAGCGGCAACGTGATGGTTCAGGAAACGCCGGGGATGTCCACACGGCTGATCGGTGAAGTGCGGGTGAATGAAGGACGCTACAGGGCCTATGGCCAGGATCTGACCGTGGAACGCGGGGTGCTCCTGTTCCAGGGACCGCCGGAAAACCCCGGCCTTAATCTAAGGGCCTCCCGTCGCATACCGATTCATGAGGTGCTGGTGGGCATCGAAATCATCGGCACTCTGGAGGAACCCCGTTCACGGATCTTCTCCGATCCGGCCATGGAAGACAGCGAGGCCCTCGCCTTTCTGATCACCGGCCGCCCCCTGTCAGGTGGCAGCGAGACGGATGCCGGCGCCATTGCCTCGGCCATTGCCATGTTCGGTATCGAACGGGGCGCCTTCATCACCGACCGCATCGGCCGGCAACTGGGCCTGGACGAATTCGCGGTGGACACCGGCACGGACCTGGACGATGCCGCCCTGATGATGGGACGCTATCTCTCCCCCAGGCTGTATCTGCGCTATGCCATGGGGTTGTTCCAACAGAGCTCCACGGTGATGCTCAATTATCAGCTCTCCCGGACCCTGAGCCTGGAAACCAGGTCCAGCACCGACTCCCAGAGCATGGATCTGATCTATCGCCGGGAGCGCTGAGCCTGCCTGCCGGCGCAGCCCCGATCCACCAACACACGGGAATCTGAAAACATGTCCAAGCTGACCTTCCTGGGCGCCACCGGCGAAGTCACCGGCTCCCGCTATCTGCTGGAAACCGGACACAGCCGCCTGCTGCTGGAATGCGGCATCCAGCAGGGCGGCGCCGAGGCCGACAAGGCCAACCGCCGCTCCCTCGCTCACCTGGCCAAAACGGTGGATGCCGTCGTCATCTCCCACGGCCACCTGGACCATGCCGGCCTGCTGCCGAAACTGGTGCGGGACGGCTTCCAGGGCCCCATTCACTGCACCGACTCCACCCTGGAGCTGCTGGAAATCATGCTGCGGGACGCCGCCCACGTCATGTCCAAGGACATCGAATGGGAGAACAAGTGGCGGGAACGGGCAGACAAGCCCCTGATTGAACCCGTTTATACCCAGGACGACGTGGATGCCACCCTGGCACTCTGCCACCCCATGCCCTATGGCCGGCCGGAATCAGTGACCCAGGACGTGCAGCTGACCTTCCGCGACGCGGGCCACATACTCGGCTCCGCCATCGTGGATTTGATCGTGGATGACGGCGGACGCAAACGGCACCTGGTGTTTTCCGGAGACCTGGGCAATCCGGACTCAGCGCTGATGCATACACCGGCCCAGCCGGAACACGCAGACGTGGTCCTGATGGAGAGTACCTACGGCAACCGGGATCACCGTCCGCTGGCGGAGACCCTGGAAGAACTGGCGCAGATCCTGGCCCAGGCGGACCGGGACGGCGGCAACGTCCTGATCCCCGCCTTTGCCGTGGGACGCACCCAGGAAATCCTCTACCACCTGGGCATGCTCTACCATCAGGGCCGCCTGCCCCAGCAGAAAGTCTTTCTGGACAGCCCCATGGGCATTCAGGTCACGGAGCTCTATGCCAGGCGCCGGGATGCCCTCAACGGCAAGGACCTCAAACAGCTCCGCCAGGCCTCCGGGGAACCCCTGGAGGCGTCACTGCCCATCCTGCAGTTCACTCGCCGGGTGGAGGAGTCCATGGCCATCAACCGGATCAAGTCCGGGGCCATCATCATCGCCGGCGCCGGCATGTGCACCGGCGGGCGTATCCGCCACCATCTCAAGTACAACCTGTGGCGCAAGCAGAACCACGTGGTGATCGTGGGGTTCCAGGCCCGGGGCAGCCTGGGGCGCATGCTGGTGGACGGGGTGGAGCGGGTCAAGCTGCTGGGCAGCGAAGTGGCGGTCAAGGCCCGGATACATACCCTGGGAGGCTTTTCCGCCCATGCAGGACAGGGTCAGCTGGTAAGCTGGGCAAAGGGATTCAAGGGCAAGCCGGTGTTCTACATGGTTCACGGAGAACCCCAGGCCCGGGATGCCCTGGCCGGGTTGCTGCGAGAGGAACACGGCATCGACGCCCGGGTGCCGGAGTACGAGGAAACGATCGCCCTTTAGGCCGGGGGAGGGCCGGGCCTGCCCCCATCCCCGGCCCTCCCATCCCAAACCTACCGCTTCACCTGCAACTGGGAAATGTCCCGCACCGCCCCTCGGGCCGCGGAAGTGGCCATCAGGGCATAGGCCTTGAGTGCCTGGCTCACCACCCGCTGCCGGTCAACCGGCTGCCAGGCCTTTCCGCCCCGCTGCTCCATGGCGACCCGCCGACGCTCAAGCTCCGCATCCTCCACGGCAATGCGGATTACCCGCGCCGGGATATCGATCTCGATGATATCCCCCTCCTCCACCAGACCGATGTTGCCGCCCTCGGCGGCTTCCGGTGACACATGCCCGATGGACAGGCCCGAGGTGCCGCCGGAGAAACGGCCGTCCGTCACCAGGGCGCAGGCCTTGCCCAGTCCCTTGGATTTCAGGTAACTGGTGGGATAGAGCATCTCCTGCATCCCCGGCCCGCCGCGGGGGCCTTCATAACGGATGATCACCACATCCCCCGCGTTCACCTGATCCCCCAGGATCGCCGCCACGGCATCGTCCTGACTTTCGAACACCCGGGCAGGACCGGAGAACTTCAGGATGCTCTCGTCCACCCCGGCGGTCTTGACGATACAGCCCTCCGGGGCCAGATTGCCGTAGAGCACCGCCAGCCCGCCATCCTGGGAATAGGCATGGGCCACTGAACGAATGCACCCACCCGTCCGGTCCAGATCCAGGGCGTCCCAGCGCCGGGACTGGGAAAAGGCCTCCTGGGTGGGCACACCGCCGGGGGCGGCCAGGAAACGCTCATGGGCCTCGGCGGCATCGCTGCGGGCCACATCCCAGCGTGCCAGGGCATCGGCCAGGGTGGGACTGTGGACGGTGGCCACGTCCCGATGCAGCAGACCCGCCTGATCCAGTTCCCCGAGGATGGCCAGCACGCCGCCGGCCCGATGCACATCCTCCATGTGATACTGCTGGGTGGCCGGGGCCACCTTGCAGATGTTGGGCACCTTGCGGGAGAGGCGGTCGATGTCCGCCATGGTGAAATCCACCTCCCCTTCCCGGGCCGCCGCCAGCAGGTGCAGCACGGTGTTGGTGGAGCCCCCCATGGCAATGTCCAGGCTCATGGCATTCTCGAAGGCCTCGCGGGTGGCGATGGCGCGGGGCAACACGGAGGTATCGTCCTGCTCGTAGTAACGCCGGGCCAGATCCACCACCAGGCGCCCCGCCTCCAGGAACAGCTCCCGGCGCCCGGCATGGGTCGCCAGCAGGGAGCCGTTGCCGGGCAGGGACAGGCCCAGGGCCTCGGTGAGACAGTTCATGGAATTGGCGGTGAACATGCCGGAACAGGAACCGCAGGTGGGGCAGGCGGAGCGCTCGTACTCCATCACGGTTTCGTCGCTTTCCTGGGGATTGGCGGCGGTCACCATGGCATCCACCAGGTCCAGACTGATGACCTTATCACCCCGGGTCACCTTGCCCGCCTCCATGGGGCCGCCGGAGACGAACACCACCGGGATGTTCAGCCGCATGGCGGCATTGAGCATCCCGGGGGTGATCTTGTCGCAGTTGGAGATGCACACCAGGGCATCGGCGCAATGGGCATTGACCATGTACTCCACCGCGTCGGCGATCAGCTCCCGGGACGGCAGGGAATAGAGCATGCCGCCGTGGCCCATGGCGATGCCGTCGTCCACGGCGATGGTGTTGAATTCCTTGGCCACGCCGCCGGCCTTCTCGATCTCGCGGGCCACCAGCTGGCCCAGGTCCTTGAGATGCACATGACCGGGGACAAACTGGGTGAATGAATTGGCGATAGCGATGATGGGCTTGCCGAAGTCGCCGTCCTTCATGCCTGTGGCGCGCCACAGGGCGCGGGCGCCGGCCATGTTGCGGCCATGGGTGGAAGTGCGGGATCTGTACTGGGGCATGGTGAACTCCGAAGTGCTGCCAAGACCCCACAGTTTACACCGTCCACCGACTTATCCGTCACTCCCGTTTACCCGCAGGGGGGACCCTTTTCAAACAGGGCGGTATCCTGTTAAACAAGGCAATGAACCGTTCAGATACATCCCCCAAATCCCGCCCCATCCAATCAGGGAGGTCCGACCCATGAGCATCACCCTCACACTCAGCAACATCCAGTGCGGCGCCTGCGCCAACAGCATCAAAAAGGGCCTGGGACAATTGCCCGGCGTCGGACAGGTGGACGTGGACGTGGCCACGGGCGCCGTCACCGTGGACGCCGATCCGACCTTGCGGGACACCCTGGTCGAGCGACTGAGCGAACTGGGGTTCCCGGAAAAGAACGGGTAACATGTCCCGGCGACTCCTGGCGCTGCTGTCGACGCTGCTGCTCATCACCGCCTGCCTGCCCTCCCAGGAGCAGGACAGGCACGGGGCGGCGGCGACGGCCGACCTGGCCGTCATTTCCCTGCGAATCGGCGACCATACCCTGACCGCCGAAGTGGCCGACACCGCCCCCCTGCGCGCGAAGGGGCTCATGTTTCGGGAGTCCCTGCCCCCTGACCACGGCATGCTCTTCATCTGGGAACAGCCCGAACCGGTGGCCATGTGGATGCTCGACACCCCCCTGCCCCTCTCGGTCGCATTCATCGACGCGCGGGGACGGATACTGAACATCGCCCGGATGCAGCCCCACAGCCGCTCCCTGCACCACTCCGACGGCGCGGCCCGCTATGCCCTGGAGATGCCCCAGGGATGGTTCGGGCAGCATCAGATTCTCCCCGGGCACCACGTGGATGGCCTGCCCCAATGACAGGCCCAGCAATTGTCGAAAAACTTTACATAAGCAACATTAATCACTTTGTCAAACAATGATAAGCCACTGTAAATAAACGCCACTTACACTGTGGCGCAGCAATTGCTTTAAAAACGGGCACGCCGCACAAGGCCAGGGACAGGCGCGCACAGGGGAGTATTACATGGACTCTGGCAGAGAATCCTACCATCGGTTGCTCTGGATCGATTTTTCCAAATCACCCGTTGCGCCACCACTGGGCAGTAACTGGGTTGTCCTTTCGGCGACATCCCTGGCTGAAGCGGAACAGTTGCTCAAGCAGGGGCCCGTGCCGGTGGGCACCTTCCTGCTGCACCCCCATATGCTTGACATTCTCCCGACGCTTGAAACTTTCCTGCATCATCACAGTGATACGGAATGGGTCGCCCAGGTGGAACCTCACCTGCTCTGGGATAACCGGATCAGGGAATTCCTGCGCCAGTGCTGCCACGACTTCCATTCCCTGCCCATCGACCCCTATCGTCTGGAAGTGGTGCTTGGGCACGCGGCGGGCATGGCACAACTCCTCCACTCAACCACGGCCGATACCCGGCGCCACAATACGCCGCTGATCGGTGAAAGCCCGACCATGATCCAGGTGATGAAGACCGTGAAAAAAGTGGCCAGGGTGGCTGCGCCGGTACTCATCACGGGAGAAAGCGGAACCGGCAAGGAGCTGGCCGCCAGGGCGGTCCACGATGAATCTCCCCGTGCCGACGGCCCCTTTGAAGCCATCAACTGCGCCGCGGTGCCCGCCTCCCTGATACAGTCGGAACTGTTCGGGCATGAACGCGGGGCCTTCACCGGCGCCCACAAGGCCCGGGCTGGGCGGGTGCAGGCCGCCAATGGCGGCACCCTGTTCCTGGACGAGATCGGTGACCTGCCCCTGGAAGTCCAGGCGGCCCTGCTGCGCTTCCTGCAGAACCAGACCGTTCAGAAGGTTGGCAGTGACCACGAAGAAACCGTGGACGTACGTGTGGTTGCCGCCACCCACGTGGACCTGGAAGCCGCGGTCCATTCAGGGCGCTTTCGCGAAGATCTCTTCTACCGCCTTGACGTGCTCCGTTTCGAGATGCCGCCGTTGCGGGAAAGGGGTCACGACGCCTCCCTGCTGGCAAGACACTTCTTCCAGACGTTTTCCACCGACCGGTCACGGCCCGTCAAGGGCTTCAGCTCCACCGCCATGGAAGCCATCTGCAACCACCACTGGCCGGGAAATGTACGTGAACTGATCAACCGGGTGCGGCGCGCCCTGGTGCTCAGTGAAAACCGCTTCATTCAGCCGGCCGACCTGGGGTTGTCGGATATATTGACTGCCGGTTCCAGGCATGCAAGCCTTGAAACCATCCGTGCAGATGCCGAACGGCAGGCCATTCTGAATGCATTGCAGATCTGCGAGGGCAACGTATCGGCGGCCGCACGCCGGCTGGATGTTTCGCGGATCACGCTCTATCGTCTGGCTCGTCGGCATGAAATCATGATCTCCGGACAGGAGACTTCCGGAACCAAGCTGCCCACCAGCCCCTGATCTCCCCCCGTCCACCATGCAAGCTCCGCCCTTCCCGCAGAGGAATGTCTGCATGTCAAAGTGCCCAAGACCCGGATTCACGGCCATCACCGCCATCTCCCTGTGCCTTGCGGGCACCACGGCCTGGGCACAATCCCCTGAAGCCGTGGGGGAGCGCCCGCCCGAGGAGCAGCGGCAGGCCGATGTGGCGGCGGTGTTCGAGGAACGGGGACTGCTGACCCCCCGGGGCAAATGGGTCGTGGAACCTTCGCTCCAGTATGTACACAGTTCATCCACCACGGTCTCCATCGATGGCTTTACCATCCTGCCGGCCATTGCCATCGGGCTCATTGACGTCAGCGAGGTGCAGCGGGATACACTCTCGGCGGCCATTGCCATCCGCTACGGTCTGAGTGATCGGGTGGAGGTGGGGCTGCGGATACCTTATGTGTGGCGAGAGGAATCCCTGCGGCGACGGGAAATACTGGTGGGGACCTCCGGTGACCAGATTGCCGGTTCGGACGGCAGCGGCCTTGGGGACGTGGAACTGGGCCTGCACTATCAGTTCAACCGGGCCGTGACCGGAAAACCCTTCTTCATCGGCAACCTGCGGGTCAAGAGCACCACCGGCACCTCACCTTTTGAGGTGGAACGCCGGGAGATCTTCAACGAGGAAGGCCAGCGCATCACCGAAGTCTTTGTGGAACAACCCACCGGCTCCGGATTCTGGGCCGTGCAACCCAGCCTGACCATGATCTACCCCACGGACCCGGCTGTGATCTACGGCAACGTCAGCTACCTCTGGAACGTGGAAAAGGACGTGGGCAGAGGCCAGGGGAAGATCGATCCGGGTGATGCCCTGGGGCTGAGCATGGGTGCCGGCATCGCACTCAACAACCGGACCTCCGTCAGCTTCGGCTATGATCACAGCGTTGTCTTCAAGACCCGGCGTGAAATCGGCGATCCCCTGGACCCCGCCTTCGACCGCATCCAGGTGGGCACCTTCCTCTGGGGCCTGTCCCACCGCATCTCCGATCGGACCAGCGTAAACTTTTCCGTCGGTATCGGCGCAACCTCGGCGGCACCCGACGCACAGGTGGCCCTGCGGGTGCCGATCAGATTCTAGGACATCACCGGATTCGCCGGCTTCAGTAGCTGCGCAGCCCCTGGATCAGCCCCGCGTCCAGGACACGCTGCAATTCCAGCCGGGAGAGGTCCAGGCCGGCCAGACCGATGTTCATGATGGTATGGTTGACGATGAGTTGCTCATTCAGGGTGTTCTGAATCACGGTTGCCCAGCCGCTGCCCGTCAACTGTTCCACGCTCAGCCCGTTCAGACCGGTGGTGATATGGATGCCGCCCAGGACATCCAGTGCGGCCCGGCTCCCCGCCGAATCACGCAACACGGTATGTGCCACCACCTCTCCATTGACGGCGGTCATCCGTTCCAGTCCCAGTGTCAGTTCAAAACCGCCCCGATGCATCAGGCCACCACGCTGCTCCGCCAGCTCCGCGTCCGGCACCCGCGCCCAGTTGAACCGATCCAGCAGATCGGCTCCCTGGACAACCGAGGGCAGACACAGCGCCAACCAGAGGGTGGGCATCCAGGGCAGCTTGCGTAACCATGACAGCGGCATGGGCGGATACCTCGATGTTTACCAGTCAGATGGCCTGGGCAGCGCCAGCAGGAAGCTGGACAATCCGTCCCTTGCCAGGGCGGTACCATAGGGTGGCTTGGTCAGGGCTTCCCAACCCACCGGCGAGTTGAAATGCTGCCGTCCCTGGGTCACCTGGTCCCGGATCAGGAACAGGATGTCATTACTCCATATCTCCTGAAATCCGGCCTTGGTGTAATCCCTCATGCCCAGCGCCGGATCGCCGACCAGCACTCGCCCATCCTGAATCCCCTTGATCACGACGAAGTGACGATAACCGTCGATGGTCACCAGGGCGATTGCCGGCACCCCCAACTCCGTGAGCGTTTCCAGAGGCAAACGGAACCCGTCCGATGCCAGCCCCTCCCGGGTCTGCAAATACCGTTTCATGTCCAGCATGGAAAAACCCTCCGCACGGATGCGTTCCTGGTCTCCCATCTGATACATGGCATCGAAGGCATCCCGCTCCGCGGTCGGGCGTCCGTAATGGTATGTCAGCAGCGTGGCAAGGGCGGCCGAACCACAGCTGAAGTCGTAGCGCTGAGGTATTACCGTCCTGAAACGCATGCCCTGAAGGCTGGTGACAGCCACATCGTGGCTACCGATCACACCGGGAACGTGGACGCTACCGGCCACACCGACCTGGGCACTCACCAGCAGGGCAAGACCGCCCAGGGCCGGAATCAGGCCCCGGACGAAAAACCTATGGGCTGAGGTTGACATTGAGAATCAACGATTCCTGAATCAGCACATTGTTGCCGGTGTTCTGAATCACGCTGCCGATCCCATGGAAATGCTCCAGCGCCCCCGGACCCAGGATGTTGTCACCCGTGGCAATCACCCCCTCCATGTAGGTGTTGGACAGGCCTGCGCTGGAGGTGATCTCGCTCAGCTGGACCGAGGAAATGTTCTGCCTGGCCCGCAGGGATTCCAGTGTGTCCATGTCCACTGCTCCGGGGAGAGACAACTCCTGGGCATGAACCGATGCGCTGCACAACACCCCCGACAGCAGGATCAGCGTTATGCCGGAGAGAACGCGATGACCCTCAAAATACCCTGACATGACCCGTTACCTCCCAGTCACTGTGGCCCCGATGAAGCGGGAGACGGTGGAGCAGACGGCCCACCGCCCCCCATGCACGAGACTAAAGGATCACTGGGTTGCGGTTCCGCCGTTGCCGCCGTTACCCGGCAGGCCCAGATGTGCCTGCACGGACACCTGCTGCTGCACCAGGCTGTTGGCACCACTGTTCTGGGCCACCTGGGTGATGCCCGCAGAGTTGGTGAAGCCACCGTCCAGGGAATTCATCGAGGTATAGCTGGACTCACCTTCGACGATCAGGTAGGTGTTGGCCACCGAACCGCTCAGGTCGTTTTCAGACACCACCATGGAGGCAATGTGGGTGTTGAAGGAATCGCTCGTCGTCTTGTTGAACGAGCCGTTCACGCTGTTATCAATGTTATTGGCGACGCTGTGATCCGAATTATCGGAGTGATCGGAGAAGTCGTTGAACGAGTCCGCGATTGAGGAATGCTTGCTGTTATCCGAGTTATCCGAATGATCGGAGAAATCGTTGTTGGAATCCGCAATCGACGTGTTCTCGCTGTTGTCTTCCGCGTTGCTCCAGGTATTGCTCAGCGTGTGATTCGTGGTTTCGGTATTGGTATTGGTAATGACCTTGCTGTTGTCGGAATTGTCATTACCGGAATCCGAAACATTGATCTCGGCCGCAACATTGATGCTGTTGTCGGAATTGTCGTTGTTGGAATCCGTCATGGTCTTGTTGCCGGAATCCGCAATTGACATGTTGTTGCTGTTGTCCGAGCTGTCGTTATGGGAGTCGGCGGTACTGAAATTCTTGCTGTTGTCGGAGCTGTCGTTGAAGGAGTCGGCAGCACTGTAGTTCTGGCTGTTGTCCGAGCTGTTGTTGAACGAGTCAGCGGTGCTCTTGCTGTTGTCCGAGCTGTTGTTGAACGAATCGGCCGTGCTCTTGCTGTTGTCCGAGCTGTCATTATTGGAATCGGCGTAGGACACGTTACCGGAGTCCGTGGCTGACTTGTTGAACGAATCGGAAGCGCTCCAGGCGTTCTGAACACCGGTTTCTCCTTCGCCACCGGTGTTCGAGGCATCAGCCCAGGCGGCCCCCGAAATGCCAAAAGTCAGTGCGATGGCAGCAGTGATCGCGGTCTTCTTGAACATGTTCATGAATTATTCCTCCTGACTGGAATCGCGGTGAACAGGCAGGCCACCATGACCTGACGACTTCCGCCCCCGAGAATTAGCAATGGCCGTGCCATTCCAGGAAAATCCATTCAGAACATGAAGTTGAAATACGTCACATTACCAGAAGTGTCGAACAGTACCGTTTTGCCAGACTGATTCTGCTCCATTTCCGTTACACCGCTCACGATCAAATTTCCCTGCAACCCACCCAGACACAGCCGTGACGTGACTCGGAGCCTGTTTTTTTCACCTGTTTCAAACGTGATACATCACCGCCGCCGCATCAGGTCCAGACGCCGCACGAAGTCCTTCATGATGGCCTGATACAACCCCTCCTTGAGTACCTCATCCTCCACGCCCGCATCCAGGCTGGGGTTGTCGTTCACCTCGATCACCATGACACCCCGATCGGTCTGCTTGATATCCACCCCGTACAGGCCGTCACCGATCAGGTTGGCGGCCTTGAGGGCCGTCTTCACCACCACGGGAGGCGCCTGCTCCACCGGCAGGGTACGAAAGCCCCCCTGGCGCAGATTGCCCTTGGCCTGGTGATTGACGATCTGCCAGTGTTTCTTGGACATCAGGTACTGGCACGCGTACAGGGGCTGCTTGTTCAGAATCCCCACACGCCAGTCAAATTCCGTGTAGACGAATTCCTGGGCCAGGATCAGGTCCGACTCCTTGAACAGGCGCTTGCTGATCTCTTCCAGCTCCACCCGGTCCTCCGCCTTGAACACCCCACGGGAAAAGGACCCGTCGGGAATCTTCAGCACCACCGGATAGCCGATCACCTCCTCGGCCGCCAGGATATTTTCCTTGCGCAGGATCAGGGTCTTGGGGGTCGGCACCTTCTGCCCCGCCAGCAGTTCCGCCAGGTAGACCTTGTTGGTGCACTTGAGGATGGAATCCGGATCATCGATCACCACCATCCCCTCGCTGTCCGCCTTGCGGGCAAAACGGTAGGTGTAGTGGTCGATCCGGGTGGTCTCGCGGATGAACAGGGCGTCGTACTCGGCCAGCCGGCCGAAATCCTTGCGGTCGATCAGATCCACTTCCAGACCCAGGGCCTTGCCCTGGCGAACGAACTGGTTCAGGGCCGCCCGGTTCGACGGCGGCAGATCCTCGTCCGGGTTCTGCAGGATGGCCAGATCATACTTGAAGTTGCGCGGCCCCCGGGGCTTGCGCCAGGGGCGTTTGAGGTAATTGTCCAGGGCCTCGAAAAAGGCCGTTTCCTGCTCCGGGGTCAGGCTGTTCAGGGCCAGGGGCTTGATGGCATCGATGCGCCACTGACCCACCAGCCTGAATTCCACCTTGAACAGGGGCGCCCGAAAGATGGAGAACAGCTGCTGGCCGATCTCGTGCATTTCCTTGGGGGCGCACTGGCCGAAGAAGACCGTGATCTCGAAGGCGGTGGGCTGCAGGCCGGCGCGCTTGCGTCCCAGCACCCGGGCCACCTTGCGGTCGATGTCCTCGGTATCCAGGCTGTAGATGGATTTCCTGGACAGATCCTGCAGGGTGCGCACCGTGGGCACCACCTTGTGCTGGCGGGCCTCCGCCAGCAGGGAGCAGTAATACCCCTCGCTCAGATAGCGGTGACTGCGGCACAGGTTGATGACCCGCAAACGGGTATGGCTGGAATACCTGGGATTGGTGAGGTAGTCCTCGGCCACCACCACGGGATATTCGGGGAAATGGGGCTTCCAGTCCCCCGGCTGCTCGATGAGCAGGACGTGATCCGACATGAATGATGTTCTCCTTTGGACGAGGGGGAAGATCAGGAACGAGGATAGACCACCAGCACGGCCTTGAGCCCGGCCTTGCCGTAGCGGGCCATGCGCTCGAAATCCCGCTGCAGGATGGGCATGTTGATGGAATCCGTGGGGGTTTCACCGTTGTCGTAATCCACGAAGGGATCGTGCACATAGATGAAGTGATCATCAAACCCGGTCACCACCACCCAGTGGGGAAACTTCTCGCCGTAGATCTGGTAGGAACTGATCAGCACCACGGGAATGCCGCCGGCCTCGAAACGGGCCCGCAGGTCCGCCGCGCTCAGGGTGCCGTAGCGGAGCGGCACGCATCGCTCTCTCAGCTCGTCAAGCATGTCTTCCTGCACCAGTCGCATGACCTCCTTCTTTTCCTCGCTGCGCACGGAGTCCAGCAGGGGCATGCGCTCATCGCTCAGGGTCAGTTCCACGCCGAAGCCGCGATGGGCGGCGGAAAGCGCCAGTCCGAACGGGCCGCAGCCGCCGTGTCCCGCAGTCATGAAAATGGTGGTGGCCTCACGCCACAGGCGCAGCTCCAGACGCCGGTCCATGGCCATGGACGCATCCTGGGCCTTCATGGCCATCATCAGGGAGGATGGCCCGCAGGTGAAATCCAGGGTCTGTTCGTAGAAAGGCACCCGCACCATGTCCGGCCGCAGGTGAGGCGCCAGGGATTTTTCATAGCGCCAGGCATCCATGTGGTCTTCGTAATAATCCCCGTACTCGCCGAAACGGCGATACTCCAGGGATTCGAACAGACGGATGGAGGCCTGATTGTCCTTGCGGATCTCCAGGCGCAGATAGGCGCAGTCCCGTTCCCGGGCCTCCGCCTCGGCGGCCTCCACCAGTTGCCGGCCGACGCGCCGTCCGCGGGCCTCATCATCCACGGCAATGGAATACAGGCGAGCCATGGACGTGCCGCGACTGAACAGCAGCAGCACATACCCCAGAATTCCCTCGCCTTCGTCAAACACCAGGGTGTGGGCCTTGCCCTTGGTCAGCAGGTAGCGAAACTGGCGGCGGGAGAGCCGGTCACTGGCAAAGCAGCGTTGCTCGATCGCCAGCAGGGCGGGGATGTCGGAAAGCCGGGCGGGGCGGATCACGGGAGCGAGGACCAGGGCGAAAGGACGCCGAAACAGGCAGGGAGGGACGGTGTGAATTCTACACCCGTTGAGCGCAAAACGCAGGATCAACCCGGTTTCGTCGCGCCGGGGATGTCGGGCCAAAGGGGCTTCCATTAGGATATGACCCTTTCCACTTCGCTTTTCAGGACGTCAAGGTATTGAAACACGCCCCCATCGCCCCCCATGTCGCCTGGTTCCGCGACGCCGCCCCCTATATCAACGCCCATCGGGATCGCACCTTCGTGATCGCCTTCGGCGGCGAGGCGGCGCTGCAGCCGGGGTTCGCCGCCCTGCTCCATGACATCGCCATCCTGCAGACCCTGGGGGTCCGGCTGGTGCTGGTGCATGGCGCCCGCCCTCAGATCGAGGAACGCCTGCGGGCCCGGGGGGCGGAAATCCGCTACGTCAACGGCCTGCGGATCACCGATGAACAGGCCCTGCGGGCGGTGAAGGATGCCGCCGGTTCCCTGCGGGTGGAGATCGAGGCCCTGCTGTCCATGGGGCTGGCCAATACCCCCATGTCCGGGGTCCGGGTACGGGTTTCCTCCGGCAATTTCGTCACCGCACGCCCCCTGGGGGTACGCGACGGGGTGGACTACCAGCACACCGGCGAGGTACGCCGGGTGGATACGGAGGGCCTGCGGCGCCACCTGCAGTGCGGCGAAATGGTCCTGCTGCCACCCATGGGCTACTCCCCCACCGGCGAGATCTTCAACCTCAGCGCCGAGGATGTGGCCATCGCCGCCGCGATTGCGCTCAAGGCGGACAAACTGATCTTCTTCAGCGACACCCAGGAGCTGCGGGACGAGGACCAGACCCCCATCACCCACCTCACGGCGGATCAGGCCGAAACCCTGCTCCAGGGGCCGCGCACCATTCCCGATGAGCTGGCCGCCCACCTGCGCAGCGCCATCACGGCCTGTCGTCAGGCGGTGGAACGGGTGCACATCGTCGACCGGCGCCAGGACGGTGCCCTGCTGATGGAGCTGTATACCCGGGAAGGGGCCGGCACCCTGGTCACCGGCGAGCGCTACGAGCGGCTGCGCCCGGCCCGGATCGAGGATGTGGGCGGCATCCTGGAACTCATCCAGCCGCTGGAGGCCGAAGGCATCCTGGTGCGCCGTTCCCGGGAACAGCTGGAGCTGGAGATCGAACGGTTCGCCGTGATCGAACAGGACGGCATGATCCTGGCCTGCGCGGCCCTGTATCCGTTCCCGGAAGAGCAGGTGGGTGAACTGGCCTGCGTGGCGGTCCACGCGAATTATCGGGGAGGGGGGCGTGCCGAGATGCTGGCCGAGTACCTGGAGACCCGGGCACGGGCCATGGGCATCACCCGCCTGTTCGTCCTCACCACACGAACCGCCCACTGGTTCCGGGAACGGGGATTTGAGCCGGGTGAACTCAAGGCGCTGCCCATCAGCCGGCAGCAGATGTATAACTATCAGCGCAATTCCAAGATCTTCATCAAGCCGCTGCCTGCCACCCGGCGCATGCCGGCCTGATCAGGAGAACCGTTCCTCGCGCTCGTGCCGCTCCTGTGCCTCGATGCACAGGGTGGCGATGGGGCGGGCCTCCAGCCGGCGCAGGCCGATGGGCTCCCCGGTCTCCTCGCAATAGCCGTAGCTGCCGTCATCGATGCGCCGCAGGGCGGAATCGATCTTGCCCAGCAGCTTGCGGTAGCGATCCCGGGTGCGCAACTCCAGGCTGGCATCGCTTTCGCGGCTGGCCCGGTCGTTGGGATCCGGCTCCCGCCACTGCTCCTCCTGCAGGTTGCGGATGGTCTGTTCCGATTCCTCCAGCAACTCTTCACGCCATTGCAGCAACTGGCGGCGGAAATAGGTCAGGTGTCTGGGGCACATGTAGGGTTCATCCCCATCGGGACGATACCCTTCGGGCAGATCGACGTTCATCACGGATCCTCACTGCCGAAAAGACCGGAGAAGTTGAAGTGCACAAGTATACCTCCCTTCTTCATCCCCGGGGGAGGACCTGGCGCTTCCTGGCCAGGGTCAGCCCGTCACCAATGGGAATCAGGCTCAGGCTCACCGCCGGATCTTCATGGATCAGGGCATTGAAGGCCCGGATGGCTTCCGTCTCCGGGGCATGGTCATCCGGATCCGCCACCCGGCCCGACCACAGGGTATTGTCCAGGCAGATCACTCCCCCCGACCGGATCAGCCGCAGGCAGCGACGGTAATAATGGACGTAGTTGAGCTTGTCGGCATCAATGAAGGCCAGATCAAAGGAACCGGCGGCGCCATCCGCCAGCAGACCGTCCAGGGTATCCATGGCCGGTGCCAGGCGCAGTTCGATGCGATCTCCCAGGCCGGCCTCATCCCAGTAACGGCGGGCGATCCCGGTCCAGTGCCCGTTGATGTCGCAGCAGAGCATGCGGCCGTCTTCCGGCATCGCCCCCGCCATCCAGAGGGCGCTGTAACCGGTGAAGGTGCCGATCTCCAGAATCCGCCGGGCCCCGGTCAATTCCACCAGCAGGGCCAGGAACTGCCCCTGCTCGGGCGCCACCTGATAGTTGTGTTCCGGCAGATGGGCCGTTTCTTCACGCAGACGCTGGTACAGCGGGGGCTCCCGCAGGGAAACCGACCACAGGTAGGCCTGCAGGCGCTGATCCAGGTCCGTGGTGATGTTGGACATACTGATTGTCTCCAGAAAGCCCGGTTTCATGCAGCCTGTCAAGGCAGCGTCAAACTGTTTCGTTATACTCGGAAACAAACCTGCCGTACACGCATCAAACCGCCTGAGTATCGATGGAACCCGTTTGGGTCAAGGAGTCGTCGTTAATGAGCCTGAATGGACCCTTTGCCAGACCGCAGCGCATCATTCAGATCACCGATCTGCATCTGTGCGATTCGCCCGGAGACATCATGGGTTCCGGCGTCGACACGGATCAGAGCCTTCGGCAGGTTCTGGATCAGATCCGTCGCCGGGAAAAGGCCCCGGACCTCATGCTGATCACCGGAGACCTGGTCAATGACCCGGTTCACGGCGCCTATCGCCGCCTGCGCACCCTGCTCAATCCCCTGCCCTGGCCCATTCAGTGCCTGGCCGGCAACCATGATGACCCCCAGCTCATGGAAGACGTGCTGTGCAAGGACAACCTCAGCTGCCGCAAGGCCGTGTCCCGGGGCGAGTGGCTGTTCGTCAGCCTCTGCAGCGTGGTGGAAGGCGCCGCCCACGGCCTGCTGGACGAGGGTGAGCTGGCCTTTCTGGACGAAGTGCTCACCCGCCACCCGGCCCGCAATGCCCTGATTTCGCTCCACCACCCGGTGGTGTTCGTGGGCAGTACGTGGATGGATGCCATCAACCTGCACAATACCGAGGACTTCTTCCAGGTACTGGACCGGCATCCGCAGGTGCGCGGCGTCCTGTTCGGCCATGTGCACCAGCAGGTGGATCAGGTTCGCAACGGCGTGCGGCTCATGGGGACCCCCTCCACCTGCGTGCAGTTTGCCCCCCGCACCCGTCATTTCCAGCTCGACACCCTGCCCCCGGCTTACCGCCGGCTGCAGCTTCACGCAGACGGACGTATCGACACGGACGTGACCTTTGCCTTCCGGGAAGCCGACACCGACAGCGAGCCCCAGCCGACGTCCCTCATGGAATCAACCGCGCATCGGGTCAGCCTGGCCTGACACTGCCTTCCTAATCGCTCCCGTTCTGCCGCCGTACCGGGCGGCTGGCATTGAGCATCAGCACCACCGAACGTGCCTGCAGGGGATACACCTCGTGGCTATGGAACATGCGGTGGTCCGGTCGCGGCCCCCGGGGATAGACCGTGTCCAGCAGCACCTCCCAGCGGGTGCGGGCTGGCTCCGGCGGCAACCGGAACGAGATCGGCTCATGCCCGGCATTGATCAGCAGGATCATGTCCGCGTCCCTGACCCGGCGGCCGCGCTCGTCGTACTCCTCGAACAGGTCTCCGGCAATGAACATGCCCAGGCTGCGGGCAAAGCCCTGCAGCCAGTCCTCCTCCTTCATCTCCTCGCCGTCCGGGCGCAACCAGGCCAGATCCTTCACCCCGGCCCCCATGATGGGCCGCCCCTGGAAGAAGTGCCGCCGACGCAGGGCGGGATGATTCTTGCGCAGCCTGATCAGGTATTGCACGAAAGGCATCAGGTCCCGGGCATGCTCATCCAGCTCCCAGTCCACCCAGGACAACGGTGCATCCTGGCAGTAGGCATTGTTGTTGCCCCGCTGGGTACGCCCGCGCTCATCCCCCGCCAGCAGCATGGGAATGCCCTGGGACAGGAACAGGGTGGCCAGCATGTTGCGCTTCTGCCGGGCGCGCAGGTCCAGGACTTCCTTGTCATCGGTGGCCCCCTCGGCCCCGCAGTTCCAGGACAGGTTGTGGTTTTCCCCGTCCCGGTTGTCCTCGCCGTTGGCCTCGTTGTGCTTGTGGTTGTAGCTCACCAGGTCTTCCAGGGTGAAGCCGTCGTGGCAGGTGACGAAGTTGACGCTGGCATAGGGACGGCGTCCATTGGACTCATAGAGGTCCGATGAACCGGTAAGCCGGTAGGCCATGTCACCGATCAACCCGTGCTCCCCCTTCCAGAAGGCCCGCACGCTATCCCGGTAACGACCGTTCCACTCGGTCCAGCCCACCGGGAAGTTGCCCACCTGATACCCACCCTCCCCCAGATCCCAGGGCTCGGCGATCAGCTTCACCTGGGACAGCACCGGATCCTGGTGGATGATGTCGAAGAAGGCCCCCAGCCGGTCCACCTCATGCAGCTCCCGGGCCAGGGCGGATGCCAGATCGAAGCGGAAACCGTCCACATGCATCTCCTGCACCCAGTAGCGCAGGGAATCCATGATGAGCTGCAACACCCGGGGATGGCGCATGTTGAGGGTATTGCCGCAGCCGGTGTAATCCATGTAGTAGCGACGGTCTTCCGGGACCAGGCGGTAGTAGGCGCTGTTGTCGATGCCCCGGAAGGAGAGGGTCGGCCCCAGGTGGCTGCCCTCGGCGGTGTGGTTGTAGACCACGTCCAGGATCACCTCGATGCCCGCCGTGTGCAGGGTCTTCACCATGGTCTTGAATTCGTTCACATGGCCGGAGGCGCAGTAGCGCATGTCCGGCGCAAAGAAGCCCATGGTGTTATAGCCCCAATAGTTGCGCAGCCCCTTTTCCACCAGATGCCGGTCATCCAGGAAGGCCTGCACCGGCATGATCTCCACCGCCGTCACTCCCAGACGCTGCAGATAGGAGATCACCGGCGCCGTGGCCAGCCCCGCATAAGTCCCCCGCAGGGCGGTATGGACATGGGGATTCAGGGCGGTAAATCCCTTTACATGCAGTTCATAGATCACCGTCTCGTGCCAGGGGGTGCGAGGCGGCTTGTCATCCCCCCAGGTGAAGGCGGTATCGATGACCTGACACTTGGGCATGCCGGTGGCCGAGTCGCGACGGTCCATGAACAGGTCTTCGCGGCTGGAACCGATTCGGTAACCGAACAGGGCATCGCTCCATCGCACCTGACCGTGCAGCGCCTTGGCATAGGGGTCCAGCAACAGCTTGTTGGGATTGAAGCGATGACCGGCTTCCGGCTCATAGGGGCCATGGACGCGATACCCGTAGAGCATCCCCGGACGGGCCTCGGGCAGATAGCAATGGAAGACCAGATCCGTCTGCCAGCGCATCTCGATGCGCTCCAGCTCCCGCCGACCGTTGGGATCGAACAGGCAGAGCTCCACCTTTTCGGCATGTTCTGAAAACAGGGCAAAATTCACCCCTTCACCGTCCCAGGTGGCCCCGAGCGGATAAGGACTCCCGGGCCAGATCGCCCAGTTGGATGGGGGCATGCAGCATACCTTCCGCATCGTAAGCGATGCGTGCTTGAAACGTACCGGATATTGCCCTGCAGTATAGGGTCCGGTGGAAACCCTCCGCAATCGCGAACCAGCCCTTGGCGAAGCCGGCAGGCATGCAATAATGAGGCTCCCCCACCGGAACCCGCCCTGCATACTGATGAAAACCAGTGCCACCCCCAATACCCGACGCGCCAATCTGCATGCCTGGCTGCGGGGAATGATCGGGGAAGACACCCCCATGCCCCGGCTACTGTCCGCCGACGCCAGCTTCCGGCGCTATTACCGGCTGTGGGAATACAACCGCAGCTGGGTGATCATGGATGCCCCCCCGGACCGGGAATCCGCCGACGACTTTGCGCGCGTCGCAAGACTCCTCCTTGAACTGGGCCTGAGCGCCCCGCGCATCCATGGCCTTGATGCCGAACAGGGCTTTATGCTGCTGGAAGATTTCGGTGATCACACCTTCAGCCGCGCCCTCGCCGACGGCGCCGACGAGCACGGGCTCTACCGCCTGGCCACGGACGCCCTGATCGCCCTGCACCGCGGCTGGAGCCATCACCACGGCCACCGGATCGAAGCCTACAGTGAAGCCGTACTGCTCAACGAGGCCCTGTTGCTGCTGGACTGGTACTGGCCCGAGGCGATGGGCGAGCGCTGTCCCGAGGCAATCCGCCGGGACTTCATCACGGCCTGGAAAGACATCCTGCCCCAGACCACCGCCCTGCCCCATACCCTGGTCATGAGGGACTACCATGTGGACAACCTGATGGTCCTGCCCGGTCGTCAGGGGGTGGCCGCCTGCGGCCTGCTGGACTTCCAGGACGCGCTCATCGGCTCGCCCGCCTATGACCTGGTATCCCTGCTGCGGGATGCCCGGCGGGACGTGGACCCCGGCGTGGCCGAGGCCATGATGGCGCGCTACCGGGACGCCTTCCCCGGCCTGGATGCCACCGCCCTGGACGACAGTTTCTGGATTCTGGGAGCCCAGCGCACCACCAAGATCATCGGCATCTTCACCCGGCTGTGGCGGCGGGATGCCAAGCCGGCCTATCTGCGTCACCTGCCGCGACTGTGGCGCCTGCTGGAACAGGAACTGGCCCACCCGGCCCTGGCACCCGTCCGGGCCTGGTATGACACCCACCTGCCCCACGACCACCGGCTGGCACTGTCCCGCAACGGCATGCACCAGCCCTGGGAACCCTCGCGCAAGTCGGGGCAGGCCGCAATCCTGCTGCCCCCGGCCTCAATGCCCCCGACACGGAGAGGCCCCTGATGCATGCCATGATCCTGGCGGCGGGCCGGGGCGAACGGATGCGCCCCCTCACCGACCACACCCCCAAACCCCTGCTCACGGTGGCCGGACGCCCCCTGATTGAGCACCATCTGTCGCGGCTCCGGACCGCGGGCTATCAGGATATCGTGATCAATCTGGCCCATCTGGGCGAACAGATCCGCGCCCACCTGGGAGACGGTAGCGCCTGGGGGCTGCGTATCCACTATTCACGGGAGGATGTGGCCCTGGAAACCGGCGGCGGCATCCTTCAGGCACTGCCCCTGCTGGAATCAGACCCTTTCCTGGTGATCAACGGCGATATCTGGACGGATCATCCCCTGAACCCGCCAACCATGGCGGGGGACGATCTGGCCCATCTGATCCTGGTGGACAATCCTCCCCATCACGGAGCTGGAGACTTCCGGCTCATGGACGACAGGGTGCTGGCGGAAGGCCTTCCCCGCCTCACCTTCGCGGGCATCGGCTGGTATCGTCACGCACTGTTCTCAGGCTGCCGGCCCGGGCGTTTTCCACTGGCGCCCCTGCTGCGCACGGCCATGGCCCTGGGCCGGGTCAGCGGTCGGCATCACACCGGGGTCTGGCAGGATGTGGGCACGGTGGAGCGACTGCGGGCCCTGAATGCCCTGCCCGGCAGGCCGTGACGGGGCTGGCCGCCCGGCCTCGATACGGGCTAGAATTTCGGGCTACCAGGAATATTCCGTCATACCGAGACAGTCACAGGTATCGCCATGCACCTTCCCAAGCCTCCCATCCTGCTGCCCCTGGGCGTCGGCCTTCGTCTGCTGCCGGATGCCGTCCACACCCGGGTATTCTCCGCCCTGATGAACCACGTTCTCAAGGGCCAGCCCGCCGCGGATGAACTGGGTCCGCTGGAAGGCAAGCGCATCTGCCTGGCGGTGACCGATCACGCCGGCAGCATCTGTTTCCGGGTCAAGGACGGTGGCGTCACCCATTGGGACTGCAAGAGCCCGAATGACTGGGATGTGCGCATCCGGGGTCGTCTGGAAGATTTCTGGCGCCTGGCCACGCGCAGCGAAGACCCGGACACCCTGTTCTTCAGTCGCCGGCTGGATCTGGAAGGGGAAACCGAGGCAGGCCTGTACCTCAAGAACCTGCTGGACACCGCGGAACCGGACTGGGAAAGCCACATCCACGCGGTACTGGGAAAACGGGCCGGCGCCAAGGCCGTGAAGATGCTCAGCCACCTGGGTCTGGGGCGTTACCTGCCCGGCGGCCTCCACCCCACCAGCCACTGACGGGAAAGCCGCCCGGCCACGCCGTGGGAGCCGGCCCGCCGGCGAATGCGGGGGCGAATCAACGCCCCCTTCGCCACCAGGGTCCGCGCCCACCACGGGACCGTAACCGGCCTCGGGGGGAAACGGGAGCGGGCTTCAGTCCAGGATCTGCAGATCGGCAGGATGCCGGATGCGGATGCGCGGCTGCCCCTGGTGGTTGTAGACGATTCCCCGCCCCATCACCTGACGGCCTTGCAACGTCGCCAGATCAAGCCCCGGGAAATGGATCATGTCCTCATGGTCGATCCGGAAGGCCACATTGCCCTCCAGATTGATCCAGTGGGAACGCTGGCTCTCCCCCAGACGCACCACCCGTCCCTCCACCAGACGAAACCCCTCGCTGCCCGGAGGCAGCTCCCGGGCGGCAAACACCCGCAGGTGTTCCTGCTCCCAGATCTCCAGCCCGGCATCACGGGCCTGGGCCTCCGCATCCCGGTAGCACTGCAGATTCCAGTCATTGGGAGGGATGGTCAGCGCCACCGCCAGCCCACGGGCCAGTAGTTCGGCATGGATGGATCTGCCGTCCGGGGTGAACAGATGGGCCAGACGCCGCTGGTAGCGGTCCTGCCGCTCCCGGTCATGCACCAGCAATACCTGGTGGTCGTGGGCCTCCAGGATCTCGATCAGGGCATCCCTGGCCTCGTGGCCGAAGGGTTCGGCGCTGTTCTCCCGCCAGAAGATCTCCGGGGTGTCCAGACCGATCATGCGCACCCGGGTGCCGTCGGAGAGACGCACGGTATCCCCGTCATGGACGTGGTTGACCCGCGCCTGCTCCACCCGGCCCGCCGGTCCACCGCAGGATTCCGGCAGGGTCACGGCCTGGGCCATGCCCGCCATGGACGCAACAAGGGCGCCGACCAGCAGCGCCCTTGTCTTCAAACCGTGCAATCGAGCCATGAATCCGGCCCGATCTTACATTCCGTAGCGACGACGGAACTTGTCCACCTGGCCGGCCGTATCGACGATCTTCTGCTTGCCGGTATAGAACGGATGGCAGGCGGAGCATACTTCCACCTGCAGGCTGTCACCGGCCTGGGTGGAACGGGTGGTGAACGTGTTACCGCAGCTGCAGCTCACGGTGACATCGTGATAATCGGGATGGATATCCGCCTTCATGAAAGCACCCTCGAAAGCCTGTATAGCGCCAAGAAAAGAGCGGCAATATACTGCATGCTCCCATCAGATACAAGGCGCGCGAGGATGGACTGCCCTTTTGGCCACCCCGCCGCCCCTTTTGCGAGTCATCCGTGAACCAGCTTTCCACTGCCATCCCTCCCCGCGTCGGTTTCATCAGCCTGGGTTGCCCCAAGGCCCTGTCCGACTCCGAGCGCATCCTCACCCAGCTCCGCGCCGAAGGTTACGGCGTCTCTCCCAGCTATGCCGATGCCGACCTGGTGGTGGTCAACACCTGCGGCTTCATCGACGCCGCCGTCACCGAATCCCTGGACGCCATCGGCGAGGCCCTGGCGGAAAACGGCCGGGTGATCGTCACCGGCTGCCTGGGCGCGGACGCCGACAGGATCCGCGACCGCTTCCCGAACGTGCTGTCCGTCTCCGGCCCCCATGCCTACGAACAGGTCATGACGGCGGTGCACGCCCATCTGCCCGCCCCCCATGCCCCCTTCGAGAGCCTGGTGCCGCCCCAGGGCGTGCGCCTCACGCCCCGGCATTTTGCCTACCTGAAGATCTCCGAGGGCTGCAATCACCACTGCAGCTTCTGCATCATCCCCCGCTTTCGCGGCGATCTGGTCAGCCGCCCCGTGGGCGAGGTGATGCAGGAAGCCGAGAATCTGGTGGCCGCCGGCGTCAAGGAGTTGCTGGTCATCTCCCAGGACTCCGGTGCCTACGGGGTGGACGTGAAATACCGCACCGGGTTCTGGGGCGGCAAGCCCCTGCGCACCCACATCCAGAGCCTGGCCGAGGCCCTGGGCAGCCTGGGGGTCTGGGTGCGAATGCACTATGTCTACCCCTACCCCCACGTGGATGACCTGATCCCGCTGATGGCGGATGGGCGTATCCTGCCCTACTTGGACATCCCCCTGCAGCACGGCAGTCCCCGCGTCCTCAAGGCCATGCGCCGACCGGCGGCCGCGGAACGGGTACTGGAGCGAATCCGGCAATGGCGGGAGGTCTGCCCGGACATCACCCTGCGCAGCACCTTCATCGTCGGTTTTCCGGGAGAAACGGACGAAGACTTCGAGACCCTGCTGGACTTCATCCGCGAGGCCCGGCTGGACCGGGTGGGCTGCTTCACCTATTCGCCGGTGGACGGCGCCCCCGCCAACGACCTGCCCGGCACGGTACCCGAGGCGGTCAAGGAGGCGCGCATGGCCCGATTCATGGAGGTTCAGGCCGGGATCAGCGAGACCCGGCTGGCGGAGAAGGTGGGGCGGCGGATGCGGGTTCTGGTGGACGATCTGGATGAGGACGGCACCGCCATTGCCCGCTCCAGCGCGGACGCCCCGGAGATCGACGGTCTTGTCTTCGTGGAAGACGGGGAAGCATTGCGTCCCGGAGACTGGGCCGACGTGGAGATCATCGACGCCTCGGAACATGACCTGTTTGCCCGGCAAACAGAGGGGAGTGCCGGTCCGGCAAATTAAAGACCCGTCACTCCCTTGCACATCGTCATTCCCGCGAACGCGGGAATCCAGTCACGGACATTGAAAAATCCCGAACGCCCCCCTTCTCCCCCAAGGAGACAAGGGGGGCGACACACCGTCAGGGCAGCAGATGCGCCACGCCGTCGCGCTCTTCCCGCAGCTCCTGCTCGGTCACGGTCATGCGCTCGCGGCTGAATGCATCGATCTCCAGCCCCTGCACGATGCTGTAATCACCATTCCTGCAGGTGACGGGGAAGGAGTAGATCAGACCTTCCTCGATGCCGTAACTGCCGTCGGAAGGCACGGCCATGCTCACCCAGTCGCCATCCGGCGTACCCAGGGCCCAGTCACGGATGTGATCAATGGCGGAACTGGCGGCGGAAGCGGCGGAAGAAGCACCACGGGCCTTGATGATCGCGGCACCGCGCTGCTGCACGGTGGGAATGAAGTCGGTTTCATACCAGTCACGGGGCACCAGACCGGCAGCGGCGTCACCCTTCACGGAGGCCTGGCTGATGTCCGGATACTGGGTGGCGGAGTGGTTGCCCCAGATGATCATCTGACGGATGTCCGTGGTGGCGGCACCGGTCTTGCCGGCCAGCTGGGCCAGGGCACGGTTGTGATCCAGACGGGTCATGGCGGTGAAGTTGCGCGGATCCAGATCCGGCGCATTGCGCTGGGCGATCAGGGCATTGGTATTGGCGGGATTGCCCACCACCAGCACCTTCACCTGACGGCTGGCCACCGCGTTCAGGGCCTTGCCCTGCACGGAGAAGATGGCCGCATTGGCTTCCAGCAGGTCCTTGCGCTCCATGCCCGGACCACGGGGACGGGCACCCACCAGCAGGGCGTAATCCGCATCGGCAAAGGCCTCTTCCGGCTTGTCGGAGATCACGGTACCGGCCAGCAGCGGGAAGGCGCAGTCTTCCAGCTCCATTACCACGCCGCGCAGGGCGTCCATGGCCGGGGTGATTTCCAGCAGCTGCAGAATGACGGGCTGATCCTTGCCGAGCATGTCGCCGGAGGCGATGCGGAACAAGAGGCTGTAGGAGATCTGGCCAGCCGCGCCGGTGACGGCAACGCGCACGGGGTTCTTCATGAAACTACCTCCAGAGTACTCGATGGGATGGGATGAACAAGGGCGGAATTCTAGCAGAAAGCAACCCCGCGCACCGGTAGGTCATTTCTTCTTGTCGGCATCACCGGCACTCTGGGTAAACGCCTGCCAGAACATCTTCTGCATGGCGTCCATGTTGGCGATGCCGCTCTGCAACATGGGCTGCATCAGGGCCAGGGCCTCGTAACCCTGCTGGCCCTCGCGGATGCGCCGGGACAGGTCGTCCATCATCTCCTTCTGCAGCGGCGCCACATCGGGCAGCCCGAGAAAGGCACGCAGTTCTTCCGGGGTGGCATCCAGCTCTACGGTCACCTTCATGACAACTCCTTCGCCGGACAGACGGCGGTTTTTGGGGTTACTGCAAGGTAACAGATATCGCCCTTACTTGAAGCCATACCCCGCTGTCCGTCCTGATACAATCGAGCCGTGAACACGCCCACCTACCTTGTCGACACCAGCATCTTCATCTTCCGCGCCTGGTTCGCCCTGCCCGACACCCTCACCTGCCCACGGGGTCAACCGGTGAACGCGGTGGTGGGCTTCATGAATTTCGTCCGCACCCTGATGCGGGAAGAACGTCCCGAGCGGATTGCCTTCGCCTTCGACGAAAGCCTGGGCAGGCACTACCGCCAGTCCATCTACCCCCCCTACAAGGCCCACCGGCCGCCGGCGCCGGAGGCCCTGAAACGCCAGTTCCTGCTTTGCCGTGAACTGCTGGATGCCTGCGGCCTGACCACCCTGTCCAGCCGGGAGTTCGAGGCGGACGACCTCATCGGCACCCTGGCCGACCGTGAACGCCGTGCGGGACGCGCGGTCATCCTGGCCACCGGCGACAAGGATCTGGCCCAGCTGGTGCATGACGGCGACCTGTGGTGGGACCCGCGCCGAAACCGGCGCCTGGACCCCGACGGCATCCGCAAGCTGCTCGGCGTCCGTCCGGACCAGGTGGCGGACCAGCTGGCCCTGGCCGGCGACAAGGTGGACAACATCCCCGGCATCCCCGGCGTGGGCATGAGTACCGCGGCCCGTCTGCTCCGGCGCACCGACACCCTGGAGGCCCTGCTGACGGACATCCCGGCCGTGGGCCACATGCCCATCCGCGGCGCCAGGCGGCTGATGGCGCTGATCGAAACCCACCAGGACACGGTGCGCCTGGCCCGGCGGCTGACGGGCATCCATTGCGGGATACCGCTGCCCGACGGCCTGGACCTGCGGCCCGGCCCCGGCGACGAGGACCGATGGCACTCCCTGCACGGAGAACTCGGCCTGGCGGGAACCCCGACCGCCCGGCCGCTGTCCCTATAACCCGACGCATTTCAGGCAAGTTTGCAACCATGTCACACCCAGGCCTCACACGCCCCCTGCACTGCCTCTGCTGCCTGCTGCTCCTGGCCGGGCTGGCCTTGCCCGCCGGCCCGGCCGGTGCCCATCCCCATGCCTGGATCGACCTGGAGGTCACCGCCGTGTTCGATGGGTCCGGGCACGTCACCCGGCTGCACCAGACCTGGCTGATGGACCCCTTCTACAGCGTCTTCCTGCTGGACGAGATGGCCCACAACGCCGCCGGCGATACCCGGGAAGAAAAACTGGCCGACATCGCCCGGCAGGTGATCGAGAACCTCACCGACTACCACTTCTTCACCGAAATCCATCACGGTGAACAGGTCATCCGCGACGTGCGCGCCGAAAACCCGACCTTGAAGGAGATCAACGGGCGCCTGGCACTGAGCTTCAGCTTGCATTTCCACCAGCCCGTGGACCCGGTCCGGGCACCATTGCGCTATGCCGTCTTCGATCCCACCTATTTCATTGAAATCCTGCACGCCGAAAACACCGTGCCCCATCTGGAGGGCGGCTCGGAGCGCTGCGAGATCCGCATCCGTCAGCCCCGACCCGACCCGGTCATGGTGGCCAGGGCCATGGCCCTGGATTACGACCAGACCGGCGACGCGGATCTGGGCAAGCACTTTGCCGAACGGGCTGAAATCCGATGCACCGACTGATCATCCTCTGTCTGGCGGCCCTGCTGCTGCCCCTGCACGTCCACGCCTCGGCGCTGACCGGGGGCGGACCGCCGCCCAGCGCGCCCGCTCAGCCGTTGATGCTGTTCGAGGACGAAGCTCCGTCACAAGCCGGCCTGCGGGATCGCATGGTGGCCTGGGTCATCACCCAGCAGCGCCAGCTGCACCGCCGGCTGGCCGATGGCATGCAGCAGGTAAGGGAAAACCCCGGCCCCGCCAGTGCGGGGGCGCTGATTCTGGTGAGCTTTCTCTACGGCATCTTCCATGCCGCCGGCCCCGGCCACGGCAAGGCCGTGATCACCACCTACCTGCTCACCCACCGCCAGCACCTGCGACGCGCCCTGAGCCTGTCCTTTGCCTCGGCCATGCTGCAGGGAATCACCGCCATTGCGCTGGTATCCGGCGTCCTGCTCATCGCCGGCATGGCCGCCCGTGAAGCCATGGGCCGGGCCTACCTGCTGGAGCAAATCAGCTTTGCCCTGGTGGCCTTGCTGGGGGCCTGGCTCAGCCTGCGGGCAATGCGTGGTTATCTGCGCCTGTACCGGGCGCCGGCACCGGCGCCAATCCGGCTGCAACCCCTCACCATCGCCCCCCCGGCAGGCCGCCGAGGCGGGCAGCCTGTCCGCCATGATCGCCACCATCGTGGCAGTGGGCATCCGGCCCTGCACCGGCGCCATCCTGGTGCTGGCGGCCGCCCATCTGCTGGGCTTGTGGCTGGCGGGCATCTTCGCTGTCCTGGCCATGTCCCTGGGCACGGCCATCACCGTGTCCGCCCTGGCCATCCTGGCCGTCAAGGCCCGCCATCTGGCAGTCCGACTGGCGGGCGGCGGCGAATACCGGGCCATGGCCTGGGCGGGCCAGACCATCACCCTCATGGGCGGACTGCTGATCCTGGGCCTGGGCCTGATGCTGCTCGCCGGCAGCCTGGGCAGCGCGGGGAGCCATCCCCTTGGCCTCTAGAACCGGACCACCTCCCCGGCGACCCGTCGTCCGGCCGTCACGCAACCCCGCAACCCGCGTCATTCTGCTGAACAAGCCCTACGACGTCCTCACCCAGTTCACCGACGGTCAGGGGCGTCGCACCCTGGGCGACTTCGTTCCCGTCCCCGGCGTCTACGCCGCCGGCCGACTGGACCGGGACAGCGAGGGTCTGGTGGTGCTGACCAACAATGGTCGCCTGCAGGCCCGCATCACCGATCCGGCCCATCACATGGGCAAGACCTACTGGGTGCAGGTGGAAGGGGTGCCGGACCCAAAGGCCCTCCACACCCTGGCAATGGGGGTGCTGCTCAAGGACGGCCCGACCCGACCGGCCGAGGTACGGATCATGGATGAACCGGCGGGACTCTGGCCGCGGGACCCGCCCATCCGTGAACGCCGCCACATCCCGGTCACCTGGCTGGAACTGACCATCCATGAAGGCCGCAACCGGCAGGTACGGCGCATGACCGCCGCGGTGGGCCACCCCACCCTGCGCCTGATCCGCCACCGGATCGGCACCTGGACCCTGGACGGACTGGCGCCGGGACAGTGGCGGGAGGCCTGAAGATCCAGCAACGGCAAGCCACCCCTTGCACGACCCGGGATTGCCACTTTAAAGTCGCATCTTGAGAAGGGTTCGGAATACGCCGAGAAGATCCAAAGCACGCCATTCCCCCACGCCTACGCCGGTCCACCCGGAAGGGGTTCCATCCATGTCATCGCGCCGTCTGACGGGCTACCTGCTCCCGCTGCTGATCCTCCTGTCCGGCCCGGCCACGGCCCTCACCACCGGCACCGACGCCCAGCGCGAACGTTTCGTGCAAACGGAACGTGCCCTGCAGCAGGGCAATCGCGCCGCCTTCCAGCAGGGCGTGCGGGAGCTGCAGGACTACGCCCTGCTGCCCTACCTGATCCACGCCGACCTGAACGCCCGCTTCCCCCAGATCCAGACGGACGAGATGGACCGGTTCCTGGAACGCTGGGGAGACAGTCCCCTGGGTCAGCGCCTGCGCACCCGCTGGCTCGGCCATCTGGCCGGGCAGGGTCGCTGGGAAGACTACCTGCGCCATTACCAGGACGGCCTCGGCGCCACCTACGCCTGCCAGTACCACAACGCCCTGCTCAGGACCGGTCGCCGTGACCAGGCCCTGGACGGCGTGGAAACCCTCTGGCTGGTGGGGCGCTCCCAGGTCAGCGAGTGCGATCCGGTGTTCAACGCCTGGCGGGAGGCAGGCCGTCTGACACCCCAGCTCGCCTGGGAGCGCTTCCGGCTGGCGATGGAGGCCGGCCAGCCCGGCCTGGCCCGCTACCTGCGCCGCTACATGCCCGAAAGTGACCGGGTGTGGGCCGACCGCTGGCTCAGTCTTTACGAAGACCCCGCCGGCCTTGCCCGCATCCAGTGGCGGGCAGATGCCCACCCGGGTGCCCGCGATGCCATTGCCCAGAGCTTCAACCGGCTGGCCCGGCGCGACCCCCGCGAGGCCCTGACCCTGTGGGAGTCCGACCGGCGCAACTGGGGCATGGCCCGGGAAGACGCCTACGAGACCCAGCGCTTCATCGCCCTGCGCCTGACCCTGAGGGAAAAACAGGACGCCCTGCCCTATCTGGCCACCCTGCCCGATGCGGTGTTCGATGACCTGCTGCGACAATGGCAGCTCCGGGCCGCCCTGGCCAAGGGCGACTGGGAGACCGTGGCCAAGGCCGTCACCCGCATGAGCGGCGAGGCCCGGCAGGAAGCCGCCTGGCGTTACTGGCATGCCCGAGCCCTGGAACAGATGGGAGATCGCAAGGGCGCACGGGCCCTCTACAACGGCGTCAGCGAGGAACGCAATTTCTACGGCTTCCTCGCCGCCGACCGCCTGGAACGCCCCTACCGCATCGGCCACCGTCCGCTGGACGTCACCCCCGACCGCATGGCGCGGGTGAGTGAGGACCCGGGGCTGGCCCGCTCCCTGGAAATGCTCGCCCTGGGCCGCCTCATCGACGCCCGGCGGGAATGGATACACCTGCAGAATCGCCTGCAGCAGCGGGACCGGGAAGACCTGGAGGCACTGGCCCTGATCGCCGGACAGATCGGCTGGCATGACCGGGCCATCTTCGCCGCCGCCCGCGCCCAGCGTTTTGACGACATCGACCTGCGTTTCCCCCTGGCCCATGCCCCCCTGATCATGGAAAAGGCCACGGTCCAGGGCATCAATCCGGCCTGGGCCATGGCGGTGGCCCGCCAGGAAAGCGCCTTCATGCAGGACGCCCGTTCCCATGCCGGCGCCCTGGGGCTGATGCAGATCATGCCGGATACCGGTCGTGCCATGGCCCCCCACGTGGGCGCCACGGTCAGCAACCCCATGCAGCTGCTGGACCCCGGCCTGAACGTGAGCATCGGCACCTACTATCTGCGCCGCAACCTGGACAACTTCGGCGGCCATCCCATGCTTTCCACGGCGGCCTATAATGCCGGTGCTGGTCGCGTGCGCTCATGGCTGCCCCAGGACGAGGAAGTCCCGGCCGATGTCTGGGCCGAACTGATCCCGTTCTCCGAGACCCGGGATTACGTCAAGCGGGTGCTGGCCTACAAGATCCTGTACGAAGTGCGCCTGGGCATGAACCCCACCACCCTGAGCAGCATCCTGCCTCCGGTGACGCCGGCCGCCCGTCTGAGCCAGTCTCAGGTGAGGCATCAGGTCCGCTGGAGTGGCGCCAACGGCGGCCGCCCGGCGGTGAATACCTACTGTGATGCCCCGGGCTATACGGACACGCCCTGCCTGTGAGCCATTTCGCCTGCCCGGAAAACCACCGTCACCCCACCTCCGCCAGCAACCGTCGGGCCACCCGCTCCGACTGTCCGGCATACCCCCCGCCGAACAGGTTGAAGTGATTGAGCAGGTGATAAAGGTTGTACAGATCCCGCCGCACCCGGTAACCCGGGTCCAGGGGCCAGACGGACTCGTAGGCGGCATAGAACTCGGGGCCGCAACCGCCGAACAGCTCGGTCATGGCCACGTCGGCCTCCCGGTCGCCGTGATACACCGCCGGATCGAAGATCACCGGCCGGCCCTCCCGGTCGGTGTCGTGGTTGCCGCTCCACAGATCCCCGTGCAGCACTGAAGCCACGGGACGGTAGCCCGGAAACAGGGCCGGCAATCCCTCCATCAACCGCTCCACGGCGTCGATCAGGCCCGCCCCGCCCCCGGCCTTCGCGGCCCGACGGATCTGGAAACCCAGCCGATGCTCCCGATAAAACATCACCCAGTCGTCACACCAGGTGTTGATCTGGGGGGTACTGCCGATGGTGTTGTCCCGGTGCCACCCGAAGCGGGGGGCCACATGCCGGTGCAACGCCGCCAACTGCTCCCCGAACAGGGCCGGGCGCGACGGCCCCCCCAGGGGCACATGCTCCATCACCAGGAAGCTGCGCCCCTCCACCACCCCGTGGCACAGGGGCTCGGGCACCCGGATCGCCCCCGGCGTCCGCAGGGCCAGCAGGCCTTCCGCCTCGGCGGCGAACATGTGGGCCAGATCGGGGCGATTGAGCTTGACGAAAAAGCCACGACCGTCCTGCCCCTGCAGCACGGCGGTTTCGTTGATGCATCCCCCGGCCGCGCCGCGCCGGTCCCGGAGCACAAAGGGGCTGCCGGAGGCCCGGCTGATCTCGTCGCACAGGGCGGGCAACAGGGTCACGGGGCCACCAGCCTGCCGAACACCTCTCCGGCACGGGTCTCCCGCAACACCGTCCACCCTGCCGGCAGTTCCGTCTCCGGCTCCGACAGGGCCTGCTCCAGATACAGGCGCGCCCCGGGCCGCAGCAGACCGGGACGGCCCAGATGCGCCAGACAATCGGGCAACAGCCCCTTGCCGTAGGGCGGGTCCAGAAACACCAGGTCGAAGGATTCGTCACAGGCGGCCAGATAGGCCAGCCCATCCCGCGCCATGACCTGGACCCGGTCCGTCTCCAGGATTTCCACCTGGGTCCTGAGGTGGGCGGCCACCCGGGCATCCCGTTCCACCATCACCACCCGCGATGCCCCCCGGGAGGCGGCCTCGAACCCCAGTGCCCCACTGCCGGCAAACAGGTCCAGACAGCGGGCGCCCTGGACCACCGGCTGCAGCCAGTTGAACAGGGTTTCCCGTACCCGGTCCGGGGTGGGGCGCAGGCCGGGACCATCGGGCACCGACAGTCGCCGACTGCGCCAGTCGCCGCCGATGATGCGCAATCGCCCCGGCGCACCGCGCCGGGGCGGCTTCGATACACGGGCCTGCATCAACCCTCCCCACCGACGATGACCGTCACCAGACGGCCCGGATCCACCCGGCGCCCGAAGGCCTCGTTCACCGTAGCCGGATCCAGGGCCTCCACCTGATCGGTGAAGGTGTCCAGATAATCCAGCGGCAGGCCGTAAAAGCCCATCATCGCCACATGATCCAGAATGCCCGAATTGCTGGCGGTGCGCAGGGGGAAACCGCCGACGATATTGGACTGGGCGGCCTTGAGTTCATCCTCGTCCAGCCCCGAGGCCACAAAGTCCTCCAGGGTCCGGCGCATCACCGCCACCGCCTCATCCGCCTGAGAAGCCTGGGTCTGCACCCCCATCAGGAACGGCCCCGCCGCCGCCATGGGCGAGAAATAGCTGTAGACGCTGTAGGCCAGGCCCCGCTGGGTGCGGACCTCCTCCATCAGCCGGGAGGTGAAACCGCCCCCACCCAGGCGATGATTGCCCACATACAGGGGGAAATGGTCCGCATCCCCCCGGGCCATCCCGGGATGGCCCATGAAGACATGGACCTGCTCGGAAGGAAAGCTCACCCGGATGGTCCGCCCTTCCTCGGGCATGGCCACCTCGGGCAGGGCCGGGGCCGCCTCCCCCGCCGGCAGGGCGGCGGCGATGCGTTCGGCCAGGGCCTCGGCCTGGGACCGGTCCAGCCCGCCCACCAGGGCCAGGATGCCGTTACGGGCCACATAGTAGGTCTGATGGAAGGTCTTCAGCTGTGCCGGGGTGATGCCGGCCAGCCCGTCCTCGGTGCCCAGGGGGGAATGGGCATAGGGATGCCCGGCATAGACCGTCTCGAAGAAGGTGCGACCGGCAATGGCCCCCGGGTTCTGCTGCTGGGCCTGCAGGGAGACCAGGGCCTGGCGCCGGGCCCGGTCCAGACCCCGCTGGGAAAACACGGGATCGCCCACCACGGTGACGAAGGTCTCCACCGCCGTCTCCAGCCAGTCGGGCTCGGTCAGGCTGCGCAGATTGAGGATGGCCATGTCCCGCTCGGAGCTGGACCCGAACTGGGCGCCCACCCCTTCGAAGCGCTCGGCAATGGTGTCGGCATCCCAGTCACCGGCGCCGTCCCGCAGCAGGGTGTTGGTCAGGCGGGCCAGGCCGGGGTGATCACCGTCCCGGGCACTGCCGGCATTGAACACCAGCCGGGCATCCACCATGGGCAGGGCCGGAGAAGGCACGAAATAGACCTTGAGACCGTTCTCCGTCTCCCAGTGCTGGACCGTGGAGGCGGCCGGGGCCGTCATGGGCACGAGCAGCACCAGCAGGAGCAGACCCGTCCAGCCGGGACGTGACAGGCGGGAAAATATCGTCATGTCAGGGTTCCTTTATCGTGAAAATCGCGCGTAGCGCGCACTTGCGAATCGGAAATCAACGCAGATGGCCTTCGAAATACCCCGGCGGATCCTCGGGATCAATGGGCAGTGGGTCCAGCCAGGCCACCGTGCGCCGATCCACATCGAAATAGCGCCGGGCCACCGCCTGTACCTGTTCCGGCGTCACCGCCCGGATGCGTTCGGCAAACTCGTCCCCCAGCTGCCACGGCAACCCCACGCTCTCCAGCATTCCCAGACTCATGGCCTGCCCCTGGATGGAATCCCGGCGATAGACCTCCCTGGCCACCACCTGGGCCTTCACCCGCTCCAGTTCGGCGGCGCTGACCGGCTCGTCCTTCAGGCGTTCCAGGGCTTCGGTGAGGGCGGCCTCCACATCGGCCTGGTCCACCCCGGCGGATGGCGTGGCACTGAGCATGAACAGGGTATCCAACCGTGACAGAGGGCTGTAACCGGCCCCGGCCGCGGCCACCAGTTCCCGTTCACGCACCAGCTCCCGGGCAAAACGGGCACTCTCGCCCCCATCCAGCACCCCGGCGGCCACCTGCAGGGCGTAGGGCACCCAGTCCTCCTCGGCGGTCATGATCACGGGCACCTTGTAACCCATCAAAAGATAGGGCACCCGTGCCGGCGCCCGCACAGTGATCCGACGTTCACCCAGTTGCGGGGTCTCGGTGCGGGATTTCACCGCCGGCAGATCCCGCGCCGGGATGGAGCCGAAATGGTTCCTGGCCAGGTCGTGCACGGCCTCAGGCTCCACGTCGCCCACCACCACCAGGATGGCGTTGTTGGGGGCATACCAGCGGTCATACCAGTCCCGCAGATCGGCCACCGTGTATTCGTCGATGTCCACCATCCAGCCGATGACCGGAATCCCGTAGGGGCTGCTCAGCCAGGCGACGGCATTGAAGTGCTCGAAGGTCAGGGCATTGGGATTGTCCTCGGTGCGCAGGCGCCGCTCCTCCCGCACCACCCGCATCTCCTGGATGAACTCATCTTCCGGCAGGGCCAGATGCTGCATCCGGTCGGCTTCCAGCTTCAGGGCCGTTTCCAGATGTTCGGCGGCCAGTTGCTGGAAATAGGCCGTGTAGTCCCGGCTGGTAAAGGCATTCTCCCGGCCGCCCAGGGCGGCGATGATGCGGGAAAACTCCCCGGCGGGATGGGCCTCGGTACCCTTGAACATCATGTGCTCCAGGGCATGGGAGATCCCGGTGATGCCCCCATGTTCATGGCTGGAACCCACCCGGTACCAGACCATGGAGGTGATCACCGGCGCCCGCGCATCCGGCAGCACCAGCACTTTCATGCCGTTATCCAGCATGAACTCATGGACATGACTCCTCTCATCGGCCTGGAGCCAGAGCGGCACCAGCAGGAGCAGCAACAGACCTATGCGCGGTATCTTATGTTTCATTTCGGCAGACGTCCCTCAGTGGTAGGATGTGCGTTCTTGAACACCGTAGACCTCCTCAGCGCATGTTCGGTTTCCGCAAGAAGAAAAAGCCCGTAGATCAGCCCAAGCAGGCTGTCGAGCCCGTGGAGTCCCTGGAAATCATCGAGGGGCTTGAGATCATCAGGCCCCCCGAGGGTATCAGGTCCACCAGGGACCGGGGCAAGGCCGTGCCTCGGCCCGAAACGGCACCATCGACACCTGCCGAAGCCCCGCCGAAGGCTCCCGCCGCCGAAACGCCCGCGCCGGTGGTGACGCCGCCGGCAGCACCGGTGATCGAGCCGGTCGCCAGGCAGCAGGAACCCGCCAAGGCACCGGCGATAGAGCCGGCCGCCAGGCAGCAGGAACCCGCCAGGACACCGGTGATCGAGCCGGCCGTTCCCGGAGTGGAAACACAAACACCCAGGCCGACGACGGCACCGGCTACGACAGCGCCCCCGGTGGCCCTGAAAACTGTGCCGGGGATCAAGCCCGAACCCAGCCCCCCGGTAATGCCGACCGGCCTGCCGAAAACCCCGGACCCGGCATCCCCCGGCATGGAGACCCACAAGCGGGCGGAGGCTGAAAAGGGCGAAAAGGCCGATACGGGGGAGGAAACCTCGAAATCAGGCCTGTTCTCCCGCCTGCGCAAGGGACTGTCCAAGACCTCCTCCACCCTCACCGAGGGCATGGCGGGTCTGGTCCTGGGCAAGAAGATCATCGACGACGAGCTGCTGGAAGAACTGGAGACCCGGCTGCTCATGGCCGACGTGGGCATCGAAGCCACGGAAACCATCCTGGAAGGTCTCACCCGGCGCGTCGCCCGCAAGGAACTCAAGGATGCCGAGGCCCTGGTCAAGGCCCTGGAAGGGGCCATGGTGGACGTGCTCAAGCCGGTGCAGAAGCCTCTGGTGATCGACGCCGGGAAAAAGCCTTATGTGATCCTGGTGCTGGGCATCAACGGTGCCGGCAAGACCACCACCATCGGCAAGCTCACCCATCATCTGCGCCGGCAGGGCAAGTCGGTCATGCTGGCGGCCGGTGACACCTTCCGGGCCGCCGCGGTGGAGCAGCTGCAGACCTGGGGCGAGCGCAACCAGGCCACGGTGATCTCCCAGGGCCAGGGTGCGGATTCTGCGTCGGTGATCTTCGATGCCTGGCAGGCCGCCAAGGCCCGGGGCATGGACGTGCTCATCGCCGATACCGCCGGCCGTCTGCACACCCAGTCCAACCTGATGGATGAGTTGAAGAAGGTGAAGCGGGTGATCCAGCGCCAGGCCCCCGACGCACCCCACGAGGTGCTGCTGGTGGTGGACGCGGGCACCGGCCAGAACGCCCTCAACCAGGCCCGGGAATTCCATCAGGCCATGGATCTCACCGGCATCGCCGTCACCAAGCTGGACGGTACCGCCAAGGGCGGCATCCTGTTCGCCATCGCCGAGCGGTTGGGTGTGCCGGTGCGTTTCATCGGCGTGGGGGAAAAGATCGAGGACCTGCGGGAGTTCGATGCCGAAGACTTTGCCAGGGCCTTGCTGTCGGATCGGGACTAGGTCCGCGCTTCCATGATCCTGCTGCGCAACGTCACCAAGCGCTATCCCAACGGCCATGAAGCCCTGTCCCGGATCAACCTGAGCCTGGACCGGGGCGCCATGGCCTTCCTCACCGGCCACTCCGGGGCCGGCAAGAGCACCCTGCTCAAACTCATCTCGCTGATCGAGCGCCCCAGCCGGGGCCAGATCGTCGTCAACGGCCAGAACCTGGAATCCCTCTCCGCCCGTCAGGTGCCCTACTTCCGGCGCCAGATCGGCATCATCTTCCAGGATCACCACCTGCTCCACGACCGCAGCGTCTTCGACAACGTGGCCCTGCCCCTGGTGATCCAGGGCTACCGCCAACAGGAAATCGCCCGCCGCGTACGAGCCGCCCTGGACAAGGTGGGGCTGCTGCACAAGGAAAATGCAGAACCCGTCACCCTGTCCACCGGCGAACAGCAACGGGTGGGCATCGCCCGAGCAGTGGTCCACAAGCCCGCCATCCTGCTGGCGGATGAACCCACCGGCAACTTGGACCCCCACCTGTCCCGGGAGATCATGCAGCTGTTCTTGCGCTTCAACCAGGTGGGGACCACGGTCATGATCGCCAGCCACGACCTGAATCTGATCTCGTCCCTGGGCAAGCCCATGGTGCATCTCCACGAAGGACGACTGCAGCGCCGGGAGGCGGAGGCATGAGACGTCGCCGCGCCCTGACCCTGCCGCCGGTCCATGCCCGGTTCCAGGCCTACGCCATCAACCACCTGCGGGCACTGGTGTTCAGTCTGGGCAAGCTCTACCGCGCCCCCTTTTCCAGTGCCCTGACCCTGCTGGTGATCGCCGTCGCCCTGACCCTGCCGACCCTGTTCCATGTGGTGCTGGACAATCTGCAACAGGTCAGCCCCCAATGGTCGCAGACGGCCCAGATATCCGTATTTCTTCAGGACTCCGTGGCGGACGAACAGCTCCCGGCCCTGGCCACCCGACTGGCCCAGCGTCCCGACGTGGCCGAAGCCCTGCCCGTCACCCGGGTGCAGGCCCTGGAAGAATTCCGTGCCCATTCCGGCTTTGCCGAAGCCCTGGACACCCTGGGAGAAAACCCCCTGCCGCCCCTGATCCTGGTGACGCCGGCCCTGGATCACCGTTCCACTGCGGCCATGGAAGGCCTGGTCAATGCCCTGAACAACATCCCGGAGGTTTCCCGTGCGCTTCTGGACCTGCAATGGGTCCAGCGCCTGTTCTCCATCATGGAAATGCTGCAACGCTCCACGTTGATATTGTCCCTGCTGCTGAGTCTGGGGGTGCTGGTGGTGGTGGGCAACACCATCCGGCTGGACGTGCAGAATCGGCGGGAAGAGATCGAAGTGGCCAAGCTGGTGGGGGCCACGGACGCCTTCATCCGTCGCCCCTTCCTTTATGGAGGGCTGTGGCTGGGGCTGGGTGGGGCCATGATGGCGGCGTTGATCGTGACGATCACCACCCTGCTGCTGTCCGGGCCGTTGCAGACCCTGTCGCAGCTCTACGGAGGGGAATGGCGCATCCATGGCCTGGGTTTCCGTAACACCCTGATCCTGCTTGGCCTGGGTGCCCTGCTGGGACTGGCGGGGTCATGGATCACGGTGAACCAGCACCTGCGTCACATCGAACCCCGCTAAGTATGCCCTGAACCCAAGCGGGTGCTACGCCGCCATCGCCTGCCGCAGCTTGCGGATGGAATTGTTCTCCAGCTGCCGGATCCGCTCCGCCGAGACTCCGTACTCCGCCGCCAGTTCATGGAGGGTGGCCTTCTCCTCCGCCAGCCAGCGGCGCGCCAGGATGGCCCGGCTGCGCTCGTCCAGGGCCGCCAGGGCCGCCTGCAGACGACTCTGGTGATAGCTGTCCCAGTCGGAACGCTCCATCAGCATGGCCGGGTCGCCCTCCTGGTCCATCAGCACATCGGCAGGGGCGGCGGTATAGGTGCCTTCGTCTTCCGGCTCCGGATCGAAACTCACGTCATGACCGGCCAGGCGGGACTCCATCTCCACCACCTCCCGGGCAGAGACACCCAGATCATTGGCCACGGTTTCCACCTCGTCCTGACTGAACCAGCCCAGACGCTGCTTGGCGCCGCGCAGGTTGAAAAACAGCTTGCGCTGGGCCTTGGTGGTGGCCACCTTGACGATGCGCCAGTTGCGCAGCACGAATTCATGAATCTCGGCCCGGATCCAGTGCACGGCAAAGGAAATCAGGCGCACGTTCATGTCCGGGTCAAAGCGCTTGACCGCCTTCATCAGGCCGATGTTGCCCTCCTGGATCAGATCCCCCAGGTTCAGGCCGTAACCGGAATAGCCGCGGGCGATGTGCACCACGAAACGCAGGTTATGCATCACCAGCTGGCGGGCGGCTTCAAGGTCCTGTTCGTCCCGCAGGCGACGGGCCAGGGCCTGTTCTTCCTCGGCCTCCAGTACCGGCAACCGGTTGACGGCCGAAATGTAGCTGTCCAGATCCCCGACCGGGACAGCAAGGTGGTTGGCTGCCGGAGTCAATGCGGTTGTCATGGATTGCGGTCCTCCCCAATTCCAAGCGGAATGCTGCGAGTTTAGCACTCGCGAGGTTGGAGTGCTAACCGTGTCGGAGAGTTCCCGCCCCCCTCACCCCAACCCCGGCTCAACGCCCAAACAGAATCACGGACAGAAAACTCAGCCAGGACACCACCACCAGCGCCACAATGAACGTCATGGCCGCATTGTCAAAACTGAACATGGGGTGATTCAGCACCGGCAGGCGCCGCAGCGCCCGCCCCCAATCAGCCAGTTTGTGCATCGTCAACTTGTTCATCACTCACCCTCCCCGGAATCGGGTCTGTCATCCCGACGACGGCGCGGAATCCGCGGATCATCGTCATCCATGAGGATCCGGTGTGCCGGACCCTCCATGTCGTCGTATTGCCCGGACCGCACCGTCCACAGGAACGCCACCAGGGCCAGGCCGAGAAAAATCATCCCCAAGGGGATCAGAATGTAGAGCATCTCCATCAGCGCGAATCCCGTAACCGTAGTGCATTCACCACCACCAGCAGCGAACTCAGGGACATCCCCAGGGCCGCCAGCCAGGGAGTGAGCAGTCCCGCCGCCGCCACCGGCAGCGCCAGGGCGTTGTAGCCGATGGCCCAACGGATGTTCTGACGGATCACGGCCACCGTCTCCCGGGCCTTGTCCAGACCGGCCGGCAGTACCCCGGGCTGATCCCGATACAGGATCATGTCCGCCCCCGACTGGGCCAGTTGGGTCCCGCCCGCCATGGCCACCGATACATGGGCCTTTGACAGCACCGGGGCATCATTGACGCCGTCCCCCACCATGGCCACCGTCCGACCCGCCGACTGCAACGCCTCCAGGGCCGCCAGCTTGTCCGCCGGGGACAGCCCGCCCCGGGCATCCTCGATCCCCAGTTGCCGGGCAAGAAAGGACACCGCCGCCGGGGCATCCCCGGAGAACAGGTGTACGGTGATGCCCCGTGCCTTGAGTCCCGCCACGGCTTCCAGGGCGTCCGGGCGGGTGCGGTCCTCCAGCACGAAGGCCGCCAGCAGGCCCTGATCGTCGCCCAGCACCACATGCCCCCCATGGGGCCATTGTTCGGCCAGATGCGCCAGACGCGGGTCGGCCTGGGTATCGGGGCCGAGTTCACGGACAAAATCCGGCGCGCCGATGCGCAGCCGACGGCCCCGGATCACCCCTTCCATGCCCCGGCCGGGATGGGCACGGACCTCCCCGGAGGCCGCGGCCTCCGCCGAAGATGGACCGCCGCTTGATCCGACCCGCTGAAACACCCGTCCCACCGGATGCTCGGAACCGGCCTCCAGGATGCGGGCATATTCCAGGCAACCGGCTTCATCCACATCCCCCAGCATCGCCACCTTCCGCAGGCTCAGGCGCCCCTCGGTCAGGGTCCCGGTCTTGTCGAACACCACATCCGTGATCCCGGCCAGGTGTTCCAGGGCCTGTCCGCGGGCCGTCAGCAGGCCGCGGCCGGTCAGCGCCCCGGTGGCCGCCGTGATCGCCGCCGGGGTGGCCAGGGCCAGGGCACAGGGACAACTCACCACCAGCATGGTCACCATCACCCAGAAGGCACGGGCCGGATCCACCCACAGCCACCACACCAGCCCCGTCACCAGGGTCAGCAACAGGACCGCCGCCACAAACCCACCCGTACCCCGTTCCGCCAGCAGGGCCATGGGGGGCTTTTCCGTCTGCGCCCGCTCCAGCAGGCGCTGGATGGACGAGAGCACTGTATCCTGACCCACCTGATCCACCCGCATCACCAGCGGGCTTTCCACATTCACCGTGCCGCCCACCAGGGCATCCCCCGTCGCCCGGCGCCGGGGCAGGCTCTCGCCGGTGAGCAGGGACTCGTCCACGCTGGAGGTTCCCGAGAGCACCATCCCGTCCGCCGGCACCGGTGCCCCGGGCCGGATCCGCACCCGGTCTCCGGGCAGCAGGTCGGTCACCGGCACCTCCTCGTCCCCGTCGTCCCCGACGCGCGTGGCCACCGCCGGCAACAGCCGCCCCAGGGATTCGGTGACCTGACCCGCCCGCTGGCGGGCCGCCATCTCCAGATAGCGGCCGGTGAGCAGGAAGAACACGAACATGGTCACCGACTCGAAATACACATGCTCCGGATGCCCGGTCACCGTGGCCCAGGCACTGGCAACGAAGGTGGACCCGATGGCCAGGGCCACCGGCACGTCCATTCCCGGGCGTCGCCGGCGCAGGTCCCGCCAGGCGGACACAAAGAAGCCGGCACCGGCATAGAACACCACCGGTGCCGCCACCAGCATGGCCACCCAGCGCAGGAACTGCATCATGTCTTCCTGGCCGGGCACCCCATGGCCCAGCCACAGGGCCACGGCGATCATCATCACCTGCATCATCCCCAGGCCCGCCACCGCCAGACGCCGCAAGGCCCGGTCCCGCTCCTTGCGAAAGACCGCCTCCTGGCGTCCGGGATCAAACGGATGGGCCCGATAACCGATCTCCGTGATGGCCCGAAGGATGGCGCTGAGGCTGATCCGGCTCTGATCCCATCGCACCCGGGCGCGATGGGTGGAATAGTTCACGGCAAAGGACACCACCCCCGGCAAGGCCTGCACATGGCGTTCGCTCAGCCAGACGCAGGCGGCACAGACAATGCCCTCCAGCATCAGCGAGGCCTCCCGCAAATTCCCCGGCGTCACATGCACAAAACCGCGCTGTACCTGCTCGCTGTCGTAGAGGGCCAGGGCATCCAGGGCCGCGGCGGGATCCGGCGGGGCGCCGGCCTTTTCCGTGCGATGGCGGTAATAATCCCCCAGACCGGCATCGATGATGGCCGCCGCCACCGCCCGGCAGCCGGGGCAGCAGAAACCCCGGATCTCGCCGTCCACGGTCAGGCTGAAATCGCTGCCGGCGGGCACCGGCAGACCGCAATGAAAGCAGGCCCGGTCCTCCCCCGGGGCGTCGGGTTCCAGGGTGGATTGCAGGACCGCGTTCACCCTTCACGCACCGAGGTCACGGCGCGCTGTTCGTGCAGGTTTTCCCCCTGGCGGACCTGCAAAAGCAGATCCCAGCGGCCGGGAGCGGGAAAGCGCAACTGGGCCTGATACAGGCCAGGACCGATCTCGGTCATCTGAAACGGCTGATCCAGGCGCTCATCGGAGGGGCGCATGAACTCCCCCATCACCTGGGCCCGGCTGATCGGGGCGCCGGTACGGTCCGTGACCTTCACCTGAAAGATGCTGTCCTTGTCCAGACGCGGAGCCTCCAGCCAGCCCTGACGCACCTGCCACCCCCGCTCGGCCTGGATCCGGGCCTGTTCCATGTATTTCTGGGCCAGGGCCTGGTTCTTGTGGGAGATGTGGGCGGCGGTGCCGGGAAAGAACGACGTCACCTGCTCGGCGCCGCCGCGGGGTTCGGGCAGAAGCCGTCCCACCATGCCGCTGGGCATGCCCTGGTGAGCCAGGGTCACGAGGATGCCGTTGACGGTGGCGATGACCAGGAAGAAGCCGACGATGGTGGCGGGTGCCCAGTGGATGCGCGGCCGACCGGTCTGCCGGCTGTCGCGGACCTTCTGGTTTTCCAGCTGGGACATGATGATGCCCAGGCCATAGGGTGTGATCACGTAGAGGGCCAGATGGATGGCGAAGACATCGGCGCCGGGCCAGAACACGATGGAAACGGGGATGAACACCAGCAGCACCGCCGCCAACACCGTGAGGGACACCTGATAGGCCCGCAGCCGGGTGAAGCGGTAGAGGATGAAGAACAGCACCATGGCGGCGCCGACGCCAAGACCCAGGCTGAGGACGAGTGAATCCATGATCGTGTCTCCGGTTAAAACCTATCTCAGTATGAACTGCGACCCCACCAGCACCGGGTCCAGACCCTCCGGCATCACCGGCACCAGTTCGAACACCAGCGCCTGCTGGCGAGCCGCCCCCGGCGGGGCCTGATAACGCACCCGGGCCAGCAACGTGGTCCGATGCTCCGGCATCAGCGTCACCTGTTCGATCCGGCCCATGTCCAGCACCGCCCCGTCCAGCCCCGACACCCGTACCTCCAGGGTCATGGGATACTGGGTCTTGTTGTTCACCTTGATCTCGTAACTGTTCTGGATCGAGCCGTCCGACAGACGCACGAACAGCGGCTGACGGACCTGACTCACCGAGGCATCCAGCGGGGCCTGATGGGCCACCCCCCACGCCAGCAGCAGGGTGATCAGCAACAGCGGCACCCCGTAACCCAGGGTCTTGGGCTTGAGCAGACGGGTCCGCTGTCCCGCCAGGGCATGTTCGGAGGTGTAACGCACCAGCCCCCGGGGCCATTTGAGACGATCCATCACCGCGTCACAGGCATCCACGCACAGGGCGCAGTGGATGCACTGATACTGTAGACCGTCACGGATATCGATGCCCACCGGACACACCTGCACACAGTAATCACAGTCGATGCAGTCACCCACCCCGCCCTCCCTGCGCGCGGCAAGGTCGCGGCCACCGTCCCGCAACGTGGCCCGACCCGCGGTGCCCTCTCCCCGATCCCGGTCATAGGAAATGATGAGGGTGTCCCGGTCGAACATCACGCTCTGGAACCGGGCATAGGGACACATGTAAGTACACACCTGCTCCCGGAGCACCCCGGCCAGCAGCCAGGTGGTCAGGGTGAGCAACCCGGTGGTCGCATAGGCGGCAAAGGGGGCCTGCCCGGTGAAAAAGGCCGCCGTCAGGGCGGGTGCATCGGCCCAATACAGGGTGAAGGTCAGCCCGGTGAGGAAGGCCACCCCCAGCCAGACCGCATGGGTTGCCCCCTTTTTCAGGAGTCGCCCCGCCGTCCAGCCCGACCGGTCCAGACGCATCCGCGCCCCCCGGTCACCCTGGATGGCCCGCTCGATGGCCATGAACACGTCGGTCCACAGGGTCTGGAAGCAGAAATAGCCGCAGAACACCCGTCCCGCCAGCCCGGTGACCATGAACAGCAACAGGGCCAGGATGATGAGCACCGCCGCCAGCCAGAAGATGTCCTGGGGATGCACCAGCAGATTGAAGAGATAGAAACGTCTGCCGGGGATGTCGAACAGCACCGCCTGGTCAGGCCCGAATGCCCGTTCCCAGCGGAGCCAGGGCAACAGGAAGAACACCCCGTAGGCCAGGGCCAGAACGGCCCATTTCAGGTTGCGAAAACGACCCTTGACACTGCGGGGATAGATGGGAATACGGGCCTGGTATTGCTCGGACATTGCATCTCCATACCGCGTTTAAAGCCCCCCGCCCAACTGATGCACATAGGTGGCCAGCACCCGGATCTCCGCCGGGGACAGGCGATCACCAAAAGCGGGCATCTCCCGCTGTACCCCGCGCAGGATCAGATCCCGGACCAGGGCCTGACGCTCGGCATGGCTTTGCGCGCCCGTCACATCGATGTTCTGCCAGATGTCGTTGGTCAGATTCGGCGCCCCCTGAGACTTGAGACCCAACCCCTCGCGGCCATGACAGGCATAACAGCCGCCCTCGTAACCCTGGAAGATGGACCCGCCCAGGGATACCTGCTCCGGGTCCCCGCCCTCGTGACCGGCCAGGCTCAGCACATAGGCGGCCACCGCGTCGGCCTGCTGGTCATCGAAGGTTTCACGATAAGGAGGCATGTAGCCCATCCGCCCCCGGGTGATGGTCTGTTCGATGGCCTGGATGGTCCCGCCCCAGTGCCAGTTGTCATCGGCCAGGTTCGGATACAGACCGATGATGCCCGCCCCGCCGGTCTGATGGCAGGCGGCACAGAAGTCACCGAAGATCCCCCGGGCATAGGAATTCACGAACGCCAGCATATCCGTATCGGACAGCACCGTGTCATGGTCGGCCTCGGCGATCACCTGCAGGAACTCCCGCTGGCGCACCGCTGCGTCACCGGTCTGCATATCCCGCACCAGCAGGGCCCGACTGTTCCAGTGACTGCGCTGGGACTCGCCCTCCACCTCGTAGTTGATCCAGGCAATCCCCTTGGTATACGTGCCAGCGATGGGCCAGGCGGGATACAGCAGCCAGTAGATCAGGGAAAACACCACCGTGGCATAGAAGCTCCACAGCCACCAGCGGGGCAAGGGATTGTTGTACTCGCGCAGGTCACCGTCCCAGACATGGCCGGTGGTCTCCACTTCCCCCGGCTTGCCGGGGGCCGACTGCTGCTCGTGTCCGGGCTCGTTCATGGGTGTTTCCCGTCTTGGTGCTTTTGATCCGGTTCATCGTCGTCAAAGGGAATGAACCGGTAGGACTCCAGCCGCTCCGACCGCTTGCGGCTGGAAAACAGATAAATCAGGATGCCGACGAAGGTGCTGAAGAACAGCAGCAGGGCCACCATCTTGCTGTTATTGAGATCCGTGATCCAATACCAGAGATCCATAAGAACTCCCGAAAACTACCTGAATTCCACGAAGTACCCTTCGTCATACCGGGTGAAGTCCACCAGGGTCCCCAGCATCTGCAGATAGGCCACCATGGCATCCATCTCCGTGATCCGGGAAGGGTCCCCGTCATAGTTGCCGCGACGGGCCTGGGCCTCCAGATTCTCCCGGGCGCGGGCAATGTCCAGTTGCCGGGCCGTTTCCTCGCCGAAGCGCTCCACGTTGGCGGCGAACTCCTCCTCGGTCAGGGAATAAGGCACCCCGGCGATGCGCAGGGCACGCATGCGCCGTTCGATGTCGTCATAGCGCAGATCCCGGCGCGCCAGCCACGGATACCCGGGCATGATGGATTCGGGCACCACGGCACGGGGGTCGATCAGATGGCGCACATGCCAGTCGTTGGAATACTTGCCCCCCACCCGGGCCAGGTCCGGGCCGGTGCGCTTGGAACCCCACTGGAAGGGATGGTCATACATGGACTCCGCCGCCAGGGAGTAATGCCCGTAACGCAGCATCTCGTCCCGGAACGGACGGATCATCTGGGAGTGACAGGTGTAACAGCCTTCACGCACATAGAGATCCCGGCCCCGCAGTTCCAGCGGCGTGTAGGGGCGCACCCCTTCCACCTCCTCCACGGTATCGTCGATGTAGAACAGGGGCACGATCTCCACCAGTCCCCCGATGCTGATCACCACCAGGGTCAACGCGATCAGCAGGCCGGCATTGGTTTCTATGATTTCATGTTTCATGACTGTGCGGCTCCCCCGTCAGGCCCGCGAGGCGGATGCCGTCGTTTCGGTACGGCCGGACGCGACCTGCCGGGCCGCCTCCCGCCTGACCGGCTCGACGGTCTTGTAGATGTTGTATGCCATCAGCAGCATCCCGGCCAGGAAGAGCCCGCCACCCAGGGCACGGACCACATAGGGCTGATGGAGGAACACCACCGTCTCGATGAAGGTGTAGGAGAGATTGCCGTACTCATCGAAGGCCCGCAGCATCAGGCCCTGCCCGATCCCCGCCACCCACATGGCGGTGATGTAGAGCACGATGCCGATGGTGGCCAGGAAGAAGTGCACGTAGACCAGCCGGATGCTGTAGAGCTTGGTATCCCACAGCCGCGGGATCAGGTGATACAGGGAGCCGAAGGTGATCATCGCCACCCAGCCCAGTGCCCCGGAATGCACATGGCCCACGGTCCAGTCGGTGTAATGGGACAGGGCATTCACGCTCTTGAGGGACATCATCGGCCCCTCGAAGGTGGCCATGCCGTAGAACGACAGGGAGGTGATCATGAACAGCATGATGGGATCGGTGCGCAGTTTGTGCCAGGCCCCGGAGAGGGTCATGACGCCGTTGATCATCCCGCCCCAGGAGGGCAGCAGCAGCAGGATGGAGAAGGTGGCCGCCAGGGTGGAAACCCAGTCCGGCAGGGCCGTCCAGTGCAGGTGGTGCGCCCCCACCCACATGTACAGGAACACCAGGGCCCAGAAGTGGACGATGGACAGTCGATAGGAATAGATGGGCCTGCCCGCCTGCTTGGGCACGAAGTAGTACATCATCCCCAGGAAGGCGGCCGTGAGGAAGAAACCCACCGCGTTATGGCCGTACCACCACTGGGTCATGGCATCCTGCACCCCGGAGAACAGGGAGTAGGACTCCAGGCTGAACAGGCTCACCGGAATCGCCAGGTTATTGAAGATATGCAGGATGGCGGTGGCCAGGATGAAGGCCATGAAGAACCAGTTGGCCACATAGATGTGGGGTTGGGACCGGCGCAGCAGGGTCATCAGGTAGACCAGGAAATAGGCCACCCAGACCACGGTGATGAGCAGGTCGATCTGCCAGGTGAACTCGGCGTATTCCCGTCCCTGGGTGTAACCCAACATGTAGGTGATCACCCCCAGCGCCACCGCCAGATTCCAGCCCCAGAAGGTGAATTCCGCCAGTTTCGGCCCGAACAGGCGGGCCTGGCAGGTTCGCTGCACGATGTAGTAGGACGTGGCGAAAAGGGCGTTGCCGCCGAAGCCGAAGATCACCAGGGTGGTATGCACCGGCCGGAAGCGGCCGAAGGTGATCTGCGGGATGTCGAAGTTCAGGAAGGGAAAGGCGAGCTGCGAGGCGATCCAGACCCCCACCCCCATGCCAAGCACGCCCCAGACGATGGACATGATGGCGAATTTCTTGACGATGTCGTAGTTGTACTGCTCGGAGGGCGCGACCTGGGTACGACTGCGGTCGACGTCGGCGGAGGGGGTCTGTGCCATGGCGAGATCTCTGGGTCTTCCCTTTTTTACTTAAGGGTATAGCCCGTTCCCTGGAATTTTGCGAACCCGGCAATCGTCGGTCGCACGCTCTTAATATCCGACTATAACCCAAGGAATTGAAGGGTTCGAGTCAACGGAATTGATAGGGGCAACAGGAAGATTGATCAGCCCCGGGCAATCGGGATCACCCCCCGCTCCGGCATCGGACTGGGCGCCGGTACCGCCGTCACCCAGGCATGCCCGTAAATCACCTCATAGGTCGCCGGCAACACACCCTCGGCATTCCGGAACGACTCATAGGCCGCCTCCGCCGCCCGCAACCGTGACGGCGTGGTCAGCCCCCGCCCCCGCCCCAGCAGGGCATTGGTGGCCCCGATCGCCTGCAGATCCCGCATCAGGCGCCGCATCCCTGGATAGGTCACCGTGATCCGGTCCACATCCATCACCGGGTCCGCAAATCCGGCCCGCACCAGGGCATCTCCCACGTCATGCATGTCCAGAAAGGCATTCACATGGGCATGACCATCCACCGCCTCCCAGGCCGAACGCAACTCATGCAGGGTATCCGGCCCCAAGGTCGTGAACATCAGCAGCCCACCGGGAGCCAGCACCCGCCGGAATCCGGCAAACGTCCGGTCCAGGTCATTGCACCACTGGATGGTCAGACTGGAAAAAATCAGATCAAAACCGGCATCGGCAAACGGCAGCGCCTCCACATCCGCACACACCAGCCCCGGCTTGCGCCACCAGCCGCCCCCCTTGCCCGCTTGCCGCAACATGGACGGCGACAGATCCAGCCCCACCGCCCGCGCGCCGCGATACCGTCGGCGCAGCCCGCGCAGCCCCTGCCCCGTGCCCGTACCCGCATCCAGCACCCGCGACGGCTGCAGCCGGATCCACGCCAACCGCTCCAGCAACCGGCTGCAGACCTCCTTCTGCAACACCGCCGCCTCGTCATAGGACGGGGCGGCCCGGTCGAAGGTGGCGCGTACCCGCTGCTTGTCCACGCGGTATCGGGAGAGATCAGTCATGCAGGAAACTCCGGAGAACGGCCTCGAATTCGGCCGGTCGGGACAGGAACGGGGCATGGCCGGCACCCTCGATCACGGCGGTGCCCATGGCCGGCCGCAGCGCCTTGAACGACGTCTCGGCGGCGGCGGGCACCAGGGTGTCGTACTCCCCGAACACGGCATGCACCGGACATGGCAACGCAGCCAGGGTGGGGCGCAGATCCATGTCCCGCAACAATCCCAGCCCCTCGGTCAGGGCCTCGGGCGTGGGCGGGCTGTCCAGCAGACGGCCACGCAGGGTCTTCAATGCCGCCTGGGCATCGGGCAGGCCGTGGAACTGCAGGGACAAGAAGCGGTTCAGTGTCACCCGGTACTGGGCGGCCAGGCCCTGGGCGAAGGCATCCAGCACCGGCAGGCGCATGGCATGGGGCCAGTCCGGGGCCTGCACGAAGCGCGGCGTGCCGGCCACCAGAATGACCCGGTGAACCCGCCGCGGATGGCGTGCTGCAGCCTGCAGGGCCACCAGGGCACCCAGGGACCAGCCCACCAGGGTGGACCCGGAAATCGGCAGGGTGGCGGCCAGGCGATCCGCCAGGGTATCCAGATCCCCCAGCAGGGTCTCATCGGCGGCGGCGCCATGGCCGGGCAGATCCACGCAACAGACCTGAAAATCATCGGCCAGGGCGCGGGCCAGATCCTCCCATACCCCGGCATTGAGACCCCAGCCGTGGATCAGGGTCAGGCTCGGGCCGTTACCCTGGGAATGGCTTGTCAAGGCAACAGTCACTCACACCCCTCCTCCGGGCCAGTATATTTCTGCATTCCCAGTATCTTTCTGCATTCAGATGGTCTTCCCCTCACCCCAACCTCTCTCCCACAAAGGGGAGGGGCTTTAAGGCATGTTCTCGGTTATCATGCGCGGCAAACCCAACCGCCCGACCGACCACCCGGCCGGCGAGGATACGCCACCCCATGCTGCTGCCCATCATACTGACCATCGCCGCCTACCTGATCGGCTCCATCTCCACCGCCATCATCACCTGCAAGCTGCTGGGCCTGCCCGACCCCCGCACCCAGGGCTCCGGCAACCCCGGCGCCACCAACGTCCTGCGCTCCGGCGGCAAAAAAGCGGCCATCATCACCCTGGCGGGAGATCTTCTCAAGGGCCTGATCCCGGTATTGATCGCCCAGGCCCTGGGGCTGGAAGGTCTTGCCCTGGCACTGGTGGCCCTGGCCGCCTTCCTCGGCCACCTGTTCCCGGTGTTCCACCAGTTCAAGGGCGGCAAGGGCGTGGCCACCGGCCTGGGTGTCCTGCTGGGCCTGCACTGGGCCGTGGGCCTCTGCACCCTGGTCACCTGGCTGCTGGCCGCCGCCATCACCCGCACCTCCTCCATCGGCGCCCTGGCCGCGGCCACCTCGGCCCCCATCTGGGTGGCGCTGATCATGGGAGATGCCTGGGTCACCGTCGCGGCCTGCTTCATGATGGCCTTCATCTATGTAAGGCACGCCAGCAACATCCGTCGCATCATGAACAGGACGGAACCCAGAATCGGGCAGAAAAAACAGCCATAGGCCCGTCGAAACATCCCCGGCCCGCGGGAGCCGGGGGGGGGGAGCCGCTCCCGCTGGGACGACCGAAGGTGCTACACCGGCACCAGCTCGTCAATGCTCCACCTGGCCCGGGCCGGGATCTCCAGCCCGCAATGGGCCCCGGCAGCCAGACGCAAGGCTCCGGCCAGGGCGATCATCGCCCCGTTGTCGGTACAGAACTCGATGCGCGGATAGAACGCCTGCCCGCCCTCCTCGGCCACCATCTCCGCCAGTGCCGCCCGCAGACGACGATTGGCCCCCACCCCACCGGCCACCACCAGGCGCCGCGCCCCCACCGCCTGCATCGCCCGCCGACATTTGATCACCAGGGTATCCACCACCGCATCCTCGAATGCCCGCGCCACATCCGCATCCAGCCGGGCATCCCGGGGACCGTCCCGTAGCGTGGTCAGCGCCCGCGTCTTCAGACCGGAAAAACTGAACGCCAGCCCCGGCCGATCCGTCATCGGCCGGGGGAAACGAAACCGCCCCGGGTCCCCCTGCTCCGCCAGCCGCGCCAGCGCGGGACCACCCGGGTACCCCAGACCCAGCAACTTGGCCGTCTTGTCAAAGGCCTCTCCCGCCGCATCATCCAGACTTTCCCCCAGAATCCGGTACCGGCCCAGCCCCTGTACATCCACCAGCATCGTGTGACCACCGGAAACCAGCAGGGCCACGAACGGAAACGCCGGCGCCGGTTCCTCCAGCAGGGGCGCCAGCAGATGCCCTTCCATGTGATGCACGGCCACCGCCGGCACGCCCCAGCCCCAGGCCATGCTACGGGCCACCGACGCCCCCACCAGCAGTGCGCCCAGAAGCCCCGGCCCGGCGGTGAACGCCACCCCGTCCAAGTCATCGCCACTCACCCCGGCCTCCCCCATCACCTGACGCACCAGCGGCAACACCCGGCGCACATGGTCACGGGAGGCCAGTTCCGGCACCACCCCGCCATACTCCGCATGCAAAGCCACCTGACTGTGCAGGGCATGGGCCAGCAGCCCCCGGCGGGTGTCATACACCGCCACCCCGGTCTCGTCGCAGGAGGTCTCGATTCCCAGGACACACAGGGCGTTTTCGGCATCAACAGACTTTTTCAGGCTCATTTCACTCACGGGGCTTTGGTTTTTGGTCCGCACCATCCTATAATGCGTGATTCTCCGCCGGAGGTGGAGTAGCTGTGCCCCTGAACCTGTGAACTGAATTGACGGACGGTGACGATTTTATGCCCCACGTGCGAGTAAAAGAGAACGAACCCTTCGAGGTCGCCCTGCGCCGCTTCAAGCGCACCTGCGAAAAGGCCGGTGTACTGACCGAAGTGCGCCGCCGCGAGTTCTATGAAAAGCCCACGGAAGTACGCAAGCGCAAGGCTGCTGCTGCCGTGAAGCGTCAGATGAAGCGCCTCTCGAAGGAAATCAGCCGCCGCGAGCGTCTGTACTAAGTCCTCTACGCGCCATGACGACCTCCTCGCTCAAGTCCCGGATCACCGAGGACATGAAGGCCGCCATGCGCGGCGGCGACAAGTCCCGTCTGGGTACGGTGCGTCTGATCCTGGCTGCCATCAAGCAGATGGAAGTGGACAGCCGCACCGAACTCGACGACGCCCAGATTCTGGCAGTGCTGGACAAGATGGTGAAGCAACGCCGCGAATCCATCAGCCAGTACCAGCAGGCCGGCCGTGACGACCTGGCCCAGGTGGAACAGGCGGAACTGGAAGTGATCCAGGCCTACCTGCCCCAGGCCCTGACGGACGATGAAATCCGGCAAATGATCGATGCCGCCCTGGCCGAGTCCGGCGCCGAATCGGTCCGGGACATGGGCAAGGTCATGAACCTGCTCAAGCCCCGCATGCAGGGCCGCGCCGACATGGCCGCGGTCAGCGGAATGGTCAAAAGCCGCCTGTCCTGACCCGGCACGGGCCGCCACATCGGCCGTTTTCATGACCTGGCCCCGGGTAAACGCCCCTCCATCCATATACGCACACGGACAACCCTTCGTATAATCGGGGGTTTAACCCCATGTGCATCGAGAACTCATGAGCCAACTGAAAAACGACCGACTCCTGCGGGCCCTGCTGCGCGAGCCCGTGGACACGACCCCCATCTGGATCATGCGCCAGGCCGGCCGCTACCTGCCGGAATACCGCGCCACCCGGGCCCGTGCCGGCAGCTTCATGGGCCTGTGCGAAAACCCGGAACTGGCCTGCGAAGTCACCATGCAGCCGCTGGATCGCTTTCCCCTGGATGCCGCCATCCTGTTCTCCGACATCCTCACCATCCCGGACGCCATGGGCCTGGGCCTGTACTTCTCCGAAGGGGAAGGCCCCCGCTTCGAGCGCCCGGTACAGGACGCCGCCGCCATCCGCGCCCTGGGCGTGCCCGACCCGGAAGGCGAACTGCGCTATGTGATGGACGCCGTGCGCCTGATCCGCAAGGAACTGGACGGCCGGGTGCCCCTGATCGGCTTCTCCGGCAGCCCCTGGACCCTGGCCACCTACATGGTGGAAGGCGGCTCCTCCAAGGAATTCGCCCGCATCAAGGGCATGATGTATGACGACCCGGCCACCCTGCACCACCTGCTGGGCGTACTGGCCGACACCGTCGTGGTCTACCTGAACGCCCAGATCGCCGCCGGCGCCCAGGCCGTGATGGTCTTCGACACCTGGGGCGGCTCCCTGAGCCCGGAGAACTACCGCCTGTTCTCCCTGCAGTACATGCAGCGCATCGTCGAAGGCGTGACCCGCGAAGCCGAAGGCCGCAAGGTGCCGGTGGTGCTGTTCACCAAGGGCGGCGGTCAGTGGCTGGAAATCATGGCCGACACCGGCTGCGATGCCCTGGGTCTGGACTGGACCGTGAACATCAGCGATGCCCGCAAGCGGGTGGGTGACCGCGTGGCCCTGCAGGGCAACCTGGACCCGGCCGTGCTGTATGCGTCCCCCGACAAGGTCCGCGAAGAGGCCAGGAAGGTCCTGGCCGGCTTCGGCCACGGCAACGGCCACGTCTTCAACCTGGGCCACGGCATCCATCCGAAGATCGACCCGGAAAACGTTGCCGCCCTGGTGGAAACGGTGCACGAAGAAGGCAAGCAGTACCACGCCGGCTGACGAGGCGGGAAAAAGCCCCTCTCCCCTTGCGGGAGAGGGGTTGGAGAGAGGGGCTCAGCCCCCCTCCAGCATCTGCTCCACCAGCTTCACCCCCGCCCGCTTCATCGGCCGCCCGTCCACCGGGCTCGGCGGCGGTTGACGGATCCCGTCCACCGGGAACACCACCACATCCACGTCCACCCCTTCCGCGCCGAACTCGATGCAGGGATAAAACACATGCCCCTGCCCGCTGCGCAACCGGCGCTCGTCCGCCCGCCAGGTCACACCCCGGTCCTGCAGAAAGAAGATGACCTCCTCCGGACTGTCCGCAAACACATGCAGGGTCAACTCATCCCGGCCATTGACGATCCCGGCCAGCACCGGCCCCACCAGGCGGGGATTGAAGGGCTCCAGCATGCGCATCGCCTTCACCGCCACCTGCCGCAGGTGCCGAAGCTGAAGCCGTGACTCGTCATCCTCGAACAGACGCTGACGCTCCATCACCGCCTCCTCGATCTCCGCGTTCCTGGGCAGATTCCGGGTCTGTCCCGCCCCCAGCCGATCCGCCGCCTTGCGCTTGGCCAGACGGAAGTCCACCACCCCTTCATCCAAAATGATGCGCGCCGCCTCCTCGGCAATCATCTGGCGCACCCGAAGATCATTGCTGGACATGACAGGCCCTCCCGATGGGATCAGAAGATGCTTTCCGGCGTATGTTCATCCACCCCCGCCCCCGGGGCATCCCGGGGAACCTCGGGCGGCAACTGCTCGGGCGTGAACACCTCAAAGATGGCCCGACGGGTGGAACCGGTCACCCGCCCGCCGGTATCCGCATCGATCCGCAGACTGACCATCCCGGAAGGCTGGCGCCAGCGACGCTCGGGTTGCCCCTTGAGGGCATCACCCATGAAATCCACCCAGATGGGCAGGGCCGTGCTGCCGCCGGTTTCCCGCCGCCCCAAAGAAGTGTACTGGTCAAATCCCACCCATACGCTGCTGACAATGTCGCCAGCGAATCCGGCAAACCAGCCATCACGCAACTCGTTGGTGGTCCCCGTCTTGCCGGCCACGTCCTCCCTGCCCAGCGCCCGGGCGCGGCCACCGGTACCACTCTGCACCACATCGCGCATCATGCTGTACATCTGATAGGCATTGGATGCGGGAATGGTGCGCCGGGCCGCCAGAAAATCGGGACCTTCCCCGGACGGCCATTCCAGGCCACCCGCCCCAGGCTGCGCCACCCGGTCATCCGGCAACTCGGGCGCAACACAGGGCGACTCGCAGACCCGCCGGGGTACCGTGCGGAACACCACCTCGCCCGAGGCATGCTCCACCCGGGTGATGAACCAGGGTTCCACCAGATAACCGCCGTTGGCAAACACCCCGTAGGCACGGGTCAGCTCCAGCGGCGTGACCGAACCACTGCCCAGGGCCATGGACAGCGACCTCGGATGGCGGTCGGGCGCCAGCCCGAACCGCTCCAGATAGCCATGCACCCGATTCACACCCACCTCATCCAGCAGACGGATGGAAACCAGATTGCGGGAATGGGCCAGCCCCTCCCGCAAACGGGTGGGCCCGTAGAACCGGCCACTGTAATTCCGGGGCCGCCACTCCCCCTGCAGGGACACATCCTCGATGACGATGGGCGCATCATTGATCACGCTGGCCGGTGAATAACCATGATCCATGGCCGCCGAATAGATGAAAGGCTTGAAGGCCGAACCGGGCTGACGCTCCGCCCGCACGGCCCGGTTGAAATTGCTGGCGTAGAAATCATAGCCACCCACCAGGGCTAGCACCGCCCCGTCGCGGGCATCCAGCGCCACCAGGGCCCCTTCCACCGCGGGCACCTGACCGAGCACCCAGCGGTCTTCGGCGCCACGCCGCAGGCGCACCACATGCCCCGGCTTCAGCACCTCGGACACCGTGCGCGGCACAGGCCCCCGGGTGGACTCGTCCACATAGGGTCTCGCCCATTCCACGGCGGCACGATCAAGCGTCACCCGCTGCCCCCGTCCCATGTAAACCGTCGCCTGGCCGGCGTCCGCCTGCAGCACCACACCCGGCCACAACTGGCCCGCCACGCGGGGATAGCCCGACAGCACCCGGTCCAGGGCCTGGTCGGAATCATGCCGGCGCAGATCGATTTCCGCCTCCGGGCCGCGATAGCCATGGCGCAGGTCATATTCCATCAACCCCGCCCGCAGGGCCCGGGTCGCCGCTTCCTGCATGGTCGGCCGCACCGTGGTATACACCCGGTAGCCCTCGGTATAGGCCGACTCCCCGAACCGGGCCAGCATCTCCATCCGCGCCATTTCGGCCACATGGGCCGCATCCACCTGCACCACGGGATGATGCAGCCGGGCCGTCTCCGGCGCCTGCCGCGCCGCCTCGAACGCCGGGGTATCAATGAACCCCAGCTCATGCATCCGCCCCAGCACATAATTCCGCCGCGCCACCGCGCGGGCGGGATTGGTCACGGGATTGGCGCGGGAAGGCGCCTGCGGCAAACCGGCGATGGTGGCGATCTGGGGCAGGGTCAGCTCATGCACGTCCACCCCGTAATACACCTGGGAAGCCGCCCGCACCCCGTAGGCCCGATGTCCCAGGAAGATCTTGTTCAGGTACAGCTCCAGGATCTCATCCTTGCTCAATTCCCGCTCGATGTGAATGGCCAGGAATATCTCGGTCAGCTTGCGGGTGTAGGTTTTCTCCCGATCCAGGAAAAAGTTCCTGGCCACCTGCATCGTGATGGTGCTCCCCCCCTGCGACTTCTCCCCGGTGGCCAGCAGATTCAGCGCGGCGCGAATGAGACCCACATGATCCACCCCGGGATGGGTTTCGAAACGGTCATCCTCGGCCGCCAGAAAGGCGAGACGCATCAGTTCGGGCACCTCCCCGATGGCGATCGGCTCCCGTCGCTGCTCGCCATATTCCGCCATCAGCCGGCCGTCCTGGCTATAGACCCTCAAGGGAACCTGGAACCGCACCTCCCGCAGGGTTTCCACCGCCGGCATCTCCGGCGACAGATAGACATAGGCGGCCGCAACGGTGATCACCCCCAGGGTGAAAACACCAAAAAGGGCCGACAGGGCAAACACAAGGATTTTGATCAGGAAACGCATGAAATATGCCTGCAGGGTGGACGACATGACCCGCAATTCGGGAGAAGGCAACCGCTCTTCGGAAATACCACCGCCTCAGGCAGAGAAGGGCTGGACTTGGCGGTAGTAATTCCGAAAACTTGGGTCTAGTATCTGGGGGTGTTCTGAATAAGTCATTCCCGCGACAGCGGGAATCCCGTCACAGGCTGAAACCCTTGCCACCGTTTTATGCGGGAGTGACGGGAGGGGGGGCTTGTTCAGTGTTTCCCCAGGAAAAAACTATAAGCTACTCCACTCAAGCGCTGCAATGAATCGCAAGGGGTCATCGTGATAGGACTCGCCCGCAAACGCCCCACGCTGATCGGGATCGATATCAGCTCCACATCGGTAAAGATGGTGGAACTCTCGCGTACCGGCACCGGCTACCGGGTGGAAGGATACAGCGTCGAACCCCTGCCCGGCAGTGCCGTTCAGGAAAAAACCATCCAGGATGTGGATGCCGTGGGCCAGGCGATCAAGTCGGCCCACAAACGTCTGGGTACCAGCAACAAGCTCTGCGCCCTGGCCGTTCCTTCCTCGGCGGTGATCACCAAAGTCATCACCATGCCCGCCGGACTCAAGCCGGATGAAATGGAAGGGCAGGTCCAGCTTGAAGCCGACCAGTACATCCCCTTTGCCCTGGAAGAAGTCAACCTGGACTTCGAGATCATCGGCCCCGCCCCCAAGAATCCCGACCTGGTGGAAGTCCTGCTTTCCGCCTCCCGCAGCGAGAACGTGGAGATGCGCGTGGCGGCGGCGGAAATGGCGGGCCTCAACACCAAGGTGATGGATGTTGAAGCCTACGCCATCGAACATGCCTACCCCCTGCTCGCCGACCAGGCCACGGAACTGGACCGCGACGCCCTGGTGGCCGTGATCGACGTCGGCGCCACCATGACGGCCATCAACATCCTTCACAAGCAGAACCTCATCTACACCCGCGAGCAGACCTTCGGCGGCAAGCAGCTCACCGAGGACATCATGCGCCGCTTCGGCCTGTCCTACGATGAAGCGGGACGCAACAAGAAGGAAGGCGGCCTGCCCGACAGCTATGTGCCCGAAGTGCTTGAGCCCTTCAAGGACGTCATGGCCCAGCAGGTTGCCCGCCTGCTGCAGTTCTTCTATGCCGCCAGCACCCACACCCAGGTGGACCAGATCATCCTGGCCGGCGGCTGCGCCGCCATTCCCGGCGTGGACGAACAGATCGAATCCCGGGTGGGCACCCTCACCCGGGTAGGCAACGCCTTCAGCAAGATGAGCCTTCACCCCCGCGTCAACCCGAGGCGCCTGGGCAGTGATGCTCCGGCGCTCATGATCGCCTGTGGCCTGGCAATGAGGAGTTTCGACTGATGTCCCGCATCAACCTGCTCCCCTGGCGGGAACAACGGCGCAAGGAACAGCGAAAGGAATTCACCGTCATCGCCGTGCTGGTGGCGGTGGGATGCTTGGTGGGGATATTCCTGGCGCACATTCAGGTCAACGGCCTCATCCAGCAGCAGCAGCAGCGCAACAACTTCCTGCAGAACGAGATCCGCATCCTGGACCGGCAGATCGCGGAAATCCAGGAACTGGAAGCCACCCGCCGCGCCCTGGTGGACCGCATGACCATCATCCAGGAACTCCAGACCAGCCGGCCGGTGGTGGTTCGCCTGTTCGACGAACTGGTCACCACCCTGCCCGGCGGCACCTATCTCACCAGCGTCACGCAGCGGGGCGCCAACCTTGAAATCGCCGGCATGGCCGAATCCAACGCGCGGGTGTCCGCCTACATGCGCAACCTGGAAGACTCGCCCTGGTTCTCCGAACCGGTGCTGCTGGTCATCGAGACAAGGGAAGACCGGGGGGTACGCCTGAGCGATTTCCGTCTCACCGTGCGCCAGACCAGCCCCGGCGCCGAGAACACGGAGGAGGCCTCCCGATGAAAAAGGGCAGCTTCGATCTCAACGATCTCAACAACATCGACCTCAAGACCATCGGATCGGCCCCCCTGCCGGCGCGCATCCTGGTACTGGCGGTCATGGCCGCCGCCCTGCTCGGTGCGGGCTACTGGTTTGACACCAAGGGGCAGATCGAACTGCTCAGGCAGGCGGAGGCCAGGGAAACCCAGCTGCGCCAGCAGTTCGAGACCCGGCAGCGCCGGGCCGCCAACCTGGATGCCTACAAGGAACAGCTTGAAGAAATGCGCCGCAGCTTCGGCACCATGCTGCGCCAGCTGCCCAGCCAGACGGAAATCCCCAACCTGCTGGTTGACGTCTCCCAGACCGGACTCGCCTCCGGCCTGGAAATCGACCTGTTCCGGCCGGAAAACGAGATCCGCCGGGGATTCTACGCCGAAAAGCCCATCCGCCTGCGCATGAAGGGCAACTATGAACAGGTGGCCACCTTCACCAGCGGTGTCGCCGCCCTGCCCCGGATCGTCACCCTGCACGACATCAACCTGCGGCCCGAACAGGGCTCCAGCAGGCTGACCATTGAGGCCACCGCCAAGACATATCGCTACCTGGAAGGTTCCGATGGCTGATCCCAAGCACCCCCAAGGTCCCATTGCCACACTGTTTGCCGGACTCATGGCCATCACCGCCCTGGGACTCACCGGCTGCGGCAGCGACCTCTCCGATCTCCAGCGATACGTGGAGCAGACCAAGCAGCGCCCCGGAGGACGCATCGAACCCATCCCGGAGATCGTGCCCCACGAAGTCTTTGTCTACCCAGGCCACGAGCGCGACCCCTTCGACAGCGCCGCAATCGTCATCCGGATGGCGGAAACCGCGGCCCGCTCACCCAGCGGCGTAACCATTGATCCGGACCGCACCCCGGAATACCTGGAGCGATTCCCCTTGGACACCCTGCGCATGGTGGGCACCTTGGAACAGTCCGGCATGGAGTGGGCACTGGTCCGCACTCCCGAACGCACCATCCAGCGGGTGACCGAGGGCAATTATCTGGGGCAGAACCATGGTCGCATCGACCGGATCAGTTCCGGCGGCATCGAGATCACAGAAATCGTGCCGGACGGATTCGGCGGCTATATGGAGCGCAGCGGCTCCATTGCGCTCACAGAATAGGCAACGAGGAACAAACGCATGACATCGGCAACCCTGCGACCCAACCTGCCCGGGACGGCACACGGCCTGCGCGCCCCCCGGCAAACCCTTCCCTTCCTGATCCTGTGCCTGCTGGCCCTGTGCTGGCAGAGCGCCGCCCAGGCCCGCACCCTTGACCAGATCATCTATAACACCCTCTCCGGCGACCAGCTACAGGTCATCATGCGCTTCTCCGAACCGCCGCCGGACCCCATGAGCTTCACCATCGACAATCCGGCCCGGATCGCCCTGGACTTCCCCGATACCCGCAATGCCCTGCCCCAGCGCAACCAGACCATCAACATGGGCCTCACCCAGTCCGTGAACACCGTGGAGGCATCGGGCCGCACCCGGGTGGTGTTCAATCTGGTGCGCATGATGGGCTACGACACCCGCCTGGACGGCAATGACCTGGTGCTCACCCTGTCCCCCGGCATCCAGACCACCACCCCCGCCGCCGTCAGCGGCCTGCCCGGCACAACCCGGCAACCAGCGGCGCCGGCGCCCCGGGCACGAAGCATCTCCAATGTGGACTTCCGGCGCGGCCCGGAAGGCGAAGGCCGGTTGATCATCTCCCTCACCGACCCCCGCACCCCGGTGGACCTGAGGGAACAGGACGGTCGCATCGAACTCTCCTTCCACCGCGCCCATCTGCCGGACCCGCTTGAACGTCGGCTGGATGTCACCGATTTCGCCACCCCGGTGCAGACCATCGACGCCATCATGGAATCCGAACGGGTACGCATCAGCATCGGCACCACGGGACTGTACGATGTCCTGTCCTACCAGGCAGAGGACACCTACACCCTGGAGGTCAAACCCCTCACTCCGGAGGAGCGCCAGGCCCTGGAACGGGAACGCTTCACCTACACCGGCGAACGTCTTTCCCTCAATTTCCAGGACATCGAGGTCCGTTCCGTCCTGCAGTTGATCGCCGACTTCACCGACCTCAACGTGGTGGTCAGTGACACCGTCACCGGCAACATCACCCTGCGCCTGCGCAACGTGCCCTGGGATCAGGCCCTGGACATCATCCTCAAGACCAAGGGTCTGGCCATGCGCCAGAATGGCAATGTCCTCTTCGTTGCCCCCTCGGAAGAAATCGCCGCCCGCGAACGCCTGGATCTGGAATCCCAGCGTCAGGCGGCCGAACTGGCCCCGGTACGGGCCGAATTCATCCAGGTGAACTATGCCCGGGCGGCCGACGTGGCCGGCATCATCAGTGGCGATGACAACCGCTTTCTGTCGGAGCGGGGCAGCATCACCGTGGATTCCCGCACCAACACCCTGCTGGTACAGGACACCGCCGACAAGCTGCAGGAAATCCGCCGGCTGGTCACTACCCTGGACATTCCGGTCCAGCAGGTCCTGATCGAAACCCGCATCGTGGTGGCCACCGACGACTTTGCCCGCGACCTGGGCGTGCGCTTCGGCGTCACCGGCGTCCGCCAGCATGGCGACACCATCGTCGGCACCGGCGGCGGACTGGCCGCCGCCGACGGCATCATCCGCGACGCCGTCGACAACCTCAACAGCACCGGCTCGCCCTTCCCGGTGGGCATCCCCAGCCTGGACGACCGTCTCAACGTCAACATGCCCGTCACCTCTCCCGCGGGCAGCATCGGCTTGTCCATCCTGCGCCCGGACGTGCTGCTGGACCTGGAGCTGACGGCCCTGCAGGTGGAAGGACGGGGTGAAATCGTCTCCACCCCGAGGGTGATCACCGCCAACGGCCAGACCGCCGTCATCAAGCAGGGGGAACGCATCCCCTACGAGGAAGCCACCTCCTCCGGCGCCACCGCCATTCAGTTCATTGACGCCGTGCTGTCCACCGAGGTGACACCCCAGATCACCCCCAACGGCAACATCATCCTCAACATCAGGGTCAACAAGGACAATGCCGGCACCCGCGAGGTCAGGGGAACCCCGTCCATCGAGACCCGCGAGGTGAACACCCAGGTCTTCGTGCGCAACGGCGAAACGGTGGTCCTGGGCGGCATCTATGAGATCAGCAGTCTGGAACAGTTGCGCAAGACACCGCTGCTGGGCGACCTGCCGATCATCGGTCAGCTGTTCAGGCAGCGCAACATGAGCGAAACCAAGGCGGAACTGCTGGTCTTCGTGACGCCGAAGGTGGTGGAGGAATCCGTCTTGAATCGCTGAAAGATCGCGGGCTGGACCGCACCATCAGGCGACGGGCCGCCCGTTCACGGGCACCCGTCAGTCTCAATATTGTCGTTTCAAGGGGGGAAGTCCTCCTTGGGCAAGGGTAGAACATGATCAACAGAGTGTCAGGTATCCCAGGTGTGAAATATGGCGCCATCCTGGCGGCGGCATTGATGCTGTCCGCCTGCGGTGGGGGCGGCGGCGGCGGCGGATTCTCCGGCGATGGCCCCGGCGATGGGACCCAGTCCCCGGCCAGCATCCAGATCTTCGCCGACAAGGTTCAGGTGAACGCGGACGGTTCGGATTCCGCCGAAATCACCGTTCAGGTGAAAAACGCCGGCAACCTCCTGCTCGGCGGCGTGCCGGTGACCATGACCGTGGACCCGGACGGATCACGCCCCGGCAACCAGGGCTATAACCTGGTCGTCAGGGGCGCCGTCACCGCGGAAACCGGCACTGTCACCGCCAGCCTGGGCAGCAGTCAGAGCCTGCTCGCCGGCAACGCCGTGGTCACCGCCCGGATACCGGACACCAACCTGAGCACATCCATCGGCTTCGTCTTCGTCGGCCCCAGCCTCACCACCAATCCCGGCCAGCTGCAGATGGTTCAGGGTGAGCGGGAACTGATCACCGTCAGGGCCACTGCCGGTGCCGGCAACCCGGGCAGCAACCAGACCGTCTGCATTGACGCCCCGTCCTTCACCCGGGTGGTTCAGGAGGCTGGCATCATCAGCCGGCCGGACTGCCCCACCGCCATCACCACCGGCTCCAACGGTGAAGCCAGCTTCCGCCTGGACGCCCAGGCACTGGGCAACGGCGTGGTCAGGCTGACCGGCCTGGGCCTGACCTCGGACATCCCTGTCACCGTGGTCCCGGCAGGCGTGAGTTTCACCACCCCGTCGCCTGATGATGCCATTGAAATCTCCACCCCCGTGAACATCGCGGTACAGACGCCCGGCTATGCTGGCAATGTGCGGATCATTACCTCCTCCGGCATCCTCAATGGCGGTACCCGCATCGCCGTGGTGCCCGCCACCGGCGGCGTGGCCACCGCCACCCTCACCGGCTTCAGCACCGGCCGGGTCACCCTCTCGGCGGAAAAAATGGATGCATCGGGAGAGCGGGCCATCACCTCCTTCTTCGCCTTCAACGACAGCAACCTCGACCCCGACCTGACCAACGTCTCCATCCAGGCCAGCCCGGCCACCCTGGCCGTCGGTTCCGGCAGCAGCTCGACCATCACCCTGACGGCCACCCGCTCCCAGCCCGGCCAGTCCAATAATATCCCGGTGCCCCCCGGTGAGCTGATCACCTTCGAGTTCATTGGCGACAGCCTGGGTTCCAGTCTCAGCAGTCCCTTTGCCAATACCAACAACGATGGCATTGCCTCGGTTCGCCTGCAGGCCGGCAACATCCCCTCGTCCGCCCAGGGTGTCCGCGTACGCGCCTGCGTCGTTTCCATCAACAAGTGCGACGAGACCTCCGTCACCCTGACCAACCGGCCTGGCTCCCTCGCCATCGGCCTGTCCAACACCATTGACAGCACCAATAACGACACCGCCTACATATTGCCCATCTCCATCATCGCCACCGATGTCAACGGCGGCGCCCTGGGAGGCGTGGACATCTCCCTGCGGGCCTGGCCCACCCGGTTCCGTACCGGATTCAGGGACACCGAGGGCGACCTGACCGTGGGGGTCGACACCCACGTCAATGAAGATACCAACAGGAATGTCACCCGGGACCTGGGTGATGGCTGGACCTCCGGACTGGTGGCCGGTCTTGCCTTCGGCCTGAGTGACACCCGCCGGAAATGTGAACCGGCCGGGGCTTCCGAACCCGCCGCCGGGACGGTCATCGACGCAACCGCCGCTTTCGAGCAGGGCTGCAGGTTGCTGCCGGAATCCTCGGCCGCCGGTTCCCTGCCCGGCGTGGTGACCACTGACGAAAATGGCCTGGCCACCTTCAACCTCACCTATCCCAAGGACCGGGCCCAGGTGATCGAGGTGGAAATCCTCGCCACCACCCAGGTGGATGGCACGGAGGTGCTGAGCTCCCGCATCTTCTTCCTGCCGCGGGAGGAAAGTGACGACAACCTGCCTCACTCCCCCTACAACATCTATTTCTGAACCCGCTGATCAGCAGCGGCAGATGGCCCGGTCAGTCCCACTGACCGGGCCATTCCTTTTTCAGCCCCTCTCGCCGACGGGACCGGAAACCACCAATCATACCCCCACCAAGTCTGTCGGTTCTTTTTACACTTCAAGCACTTGCACGAATTCGCCGATCATTCCACCAAACCTCCCGTTCATCCATTGACACAGGACACCCCCCGTGTCCAGGACTAGACTAGGAGGCATGAAAAGCTCCGGTTTCTCTCTCGTTGAACTTGTGGTGACCCTGGCGGTGGCGGCCATTCTGGCCACCATAGCCGTTCCGGGGTTTACAAACCTGATACAGACAAACCGGGTGGTCACCCAGACCAATGACCTGGTTGCCGCCCTCAATCTGGCCCGCAGCGAGGCCATCAAGCGGGGCGTTCAGGTGAACGTCTCCCCTGTCGACAGCGACTTCGCCCAGGGCTGGTGCGTCCATTTGGACAACGACTGCACAGATGACGACGGGATCATCCGGGAATTCCCCGGCATGAGGCACATGACCGTCACCCCCACCCTCGCCATCCTCAGCTTCGATGGCCGTGGCGCAAAGACTACCCCTAACAATATTGTGACCCTGACCATCAAGCCCTACGGCTGCGCTTCGGGGACCAAGGATCGCATGCGCACTCTGGAAATCCAGAACACCGGTCGCGTCCAGATCACAACAGGGGACTGCTGACAGTGACACATCCCGACTCCCACCCTCCCAGCGCCTCGCCGGTTGACCGCCGTCAGGGCGGATTCACCCTCATTGAGGTGCTGGTCGCGGTCCTCGTGCTGGCCATCGGTCTGCTGGGGCTTGCGGGGCTTCAGGCCACCTCCGTGCGTTTCAACCACGAGGCCCACCTGAGAACCCAGGCCACCTTCCTTGCCTACGACATCACGGACAGGATGCGGGCCAATCTGGTGGCAACGGAAGCAGGCGCCTACACGGAAGCAGACTTCAATCCGCAGAACTGCAACCCGGCTTTCGTCTCCAACGCCGGCACCCTGGCCGATCGGGACATGGAGGAATGGCGCAACCAGCTTGCCTGTCTCCTTCCCCAAGGGGCAGGCACCATCCAGGTTGCGGGGGATCTCGTGACCATCACCGTACGCTGGACCGAAAGACAGCACGAAGACGCGGAACCGGTTTCACGGGATTTCGCCATGGCCACGAGGCTGTTCTGAACCATGAATTCCATCACCCACAGATCCGCTCCACCCGCAGGCCAGCAACGCGGCCTGTCCCTGGTGGAACTCATGGTAGCCCTGCTGATTGCCCTGATCCTGACCGGTGGGGTCATCCAGATCTTTGTCAGCTCCAGCCAGACCTACCGGCAGCAGGAAGCCCTGTCCCGGGTCCAGGAAAATACCCGGTTCATCATCGACACCCTGCAACGGGAACTGCGGGAGGCGGGAAATTATGGCTGCGTATCCAGCCTGCGCATGGAAGATGCGCCGCTCACCAATCCCCGTCTGCGTTCGGGCCTGCTGCGCGTCACCCTGAACAACCCCGCCGCCTGGCAATGGAATTTCGCCAGGCCCGTGGAAGGGTACAGGGGTACGGGCGGCGGCTTCTCTCCCGCCCTGCCCATGGCCCTGCCCGGCGTACGGGACGACAGCGACGTACTGACCGTCCGTGGCATGACCGGTGCTCCCCTGGCCGTAGATGATCACCCCACCAACGCCACCCTGCCCCCCGGCGCCACGCCACTGCAAATCGCCCCGGGCAATGACATCGCCCAAGGGGACATCCTGCTCGCCAACAACTGCACGGTGGCGGCCGTCTTCCAGGTGACCAATGCCGATCCGGGCACCACGGGACAGCTGGTTCACGATACCGGCGCCGGCCCCCTGCCCGGCAATTACACCCAGGCCCTCGGCGCCAACTTCGGCCAGGGCAGCGATGTGATGCGCGTGTCCAGTCGTTCCTACTACATCGCCAATGGCGCCAACGGCCGACCGGCCCTGTTCCGCATCCTCGACGCCCAGGCGGCCGGAGAGGAGCTGGTGGAAGGCGTGGAACGGATGCGGATCGCCTTCGGCGTGGATGACACCGGAAATCTCGCCGCCGATCGGTTCCTGAACCCCCAGCAGGTGGACAACCAGGGCCTGTGGGAGTCGGTGGTCGCCGTCAGGGTGACTCTCCTCATGGCCAGCACCCAGCAGGGCGTGATCGATCAGCCCCAGCAGATCAATTTTGATGGCGAAGTCTTCACCCCAGACGATCGACGACTACGACTGGTGGTGAGCACCACCATCGGACTTCGCAACAGACTCCCGTGAGGCCTGCCATGCACACCCCACTGCTCCGCCATTCAGGTCAGACCGGATCGGCACTGGTCATCGCCCTGGTCTTCCTGCTGCTGCTCACCCTCATCGGCGTCACCGCCATGCAGGGCACCACCCTGCAGGAGCGCATGGCCGGCAATGCCAGGGACCGGAATCTGTCCTTTCAGGGCGCGGAGGCGGCTCTGAGGGAATGTGAGGCATGGATAGACCTTCAGACAGTGGATATCGTCACCCCCGCCCTGGCCGACCCCGCGGCCTGGGATGGGTCAGGCCAGACCTGCACCTACAGCATCAACCAGGCCCCACATCCCACCCTGCTGGCGGCGGACCCCGTGGCTCATGTGGCCGAACCGCGCCTGGTAAGGGTGAATCCCGTGGACCCGGCTGGCTCGGGTGCCAGCGGCATCAGTGTACGGAGCCTGTACCCCGTGACCAGTCGTTCCACTGGCGGCGTCGACACCACGGTGGTCGTCCTGCAGTCCATCTGCGAAAGGCCCTGCCGGCCATGACCTTCCACCACCCCTTGCGTCAGCGGCATCAGCCCATGCCGCCGGCAGCCCGAAACACATCTGATCGCAGCGAGCGTTACCGCAAGGATTGAATCATGACCAAACACACCCGGCCCGTGCCACTGCCATCACGCGCCACCGCGTTCACACTGGCCTGCCTGCTTGCCATTTTCGCGGGCACCCCGGCCGCGGCCAACATCAACATCGCCAACGCACCACTCTTTCTCACCACCAGCGTGGACCCCAACGTGGTCTTCGTCATCGACGACTCCGGCTCCATGCAGTGGGAAACCATGCCCGACGACATCACCAAGAAGTTCAGCACGACGCTGGCCCGTTATGTCATGTGGACCTTCCCCCGCGAGCACAGCAACATCCACGGCGGAACGGCCCAATACACCAACGAGCGCACGGTCAGCTTCAACCACCTCAACACCACCGCCTTTTTCCGCTCCGCCCACAACAACACGGTCTATTACAACCCGGCCTTCACCTACCTGCCCTGGTCCAATCCGGACGGCACCCTGATGGCAAATGCCGATCCGGAGGCCGCCCCCAACCGTCCGCTTTTTCCCGAGTTCGGCACGCGCAATCTCACGATCGACAACACACAACGGGCGCCGTGGATCAACGACACCAACGGAAATAGCAATTCCATAAGCAGCACCTGGCAGACCTTTTACCCCGCCCTTTACTACCATTACGTCGGCGGGTCGGTTGACAACAGAAACAGCTACGAGCGGGTGGAAATCCGCTCCACCACGGGCGCCTATGTGGGCCACGGCAGGGAAAACCGGGACGACTGCCAAGACAAGGCAAGCGCCACCTGCACCTATGACGAAGAAATCCAGAACTTCGCCAACTGGTACAGCTACCACCGCAACCGGATCTTTGCTTCCCGGGCAGGTATCGGCGCGGCCTTCGCCGTTCAGCCCGAGAACCTCCGCGTGGGCTATGGCGCCATCAACAAGGGCTCCAGCACCATCGATGGCCAGAGCACCAGCACGGTGGTCAGAGGCGTTCGCCCCTTTGCCGGAGCCGACCGCGAAAGCTTCTTCACCCAGCTCTATGAGCGCCCGGTGCCCGCTGCGGGCACGCCCCTGCGCAATGCCCTCAAGGGTGTGGGGGAGTACTACAAGCGCACGGACAGCCGTGGCCCCTGGAGCACCACCCCGGGATTCAACGGCGGCACCGACCTGAGCTGCCGCCAGAGTTTTACCATCCTCATGTCCGACGGCTACTGGAATGGTTCCAACCCCAATGTGGGCAATCAGGATGGCTCCGGTAATACATCCTGGACCGGACCCGATGGACAGTCTGGAGGGTATACGGTTGCTGCGCCCTTCAAGGATGGCCACGACAATACCCTGGCGGACGTGGCCATGGCTTACTGGAAACAGGACCTGCGCCCCGACCTGGAAAACCGGGTGCCCCATAGCGAGCGCTACCCCGCTTTCTGGCAGCACATGGTGACCTACACAGTGGGACTGGGCGTCCATGGCAATATTGATCCCGAGGATGCCTTTGCCGCCATTTCAGATCCATCGATCACCATTGACTGGCCCAGTCCCCATCCGTCGGACGCCGATCCGGAAAAGATCGACGACATGCTCCACGCCGCAGTCAACTCCGGTGGCGATTTCTTCAGTGCAGACGACCCGGGAACCTTCGCGAGAGAACTGACCCGGGTGCTTGGGGAGGTACTCGGTCGCGTTGAAAGCTCATCCACCTCCGCCGCGGCCAGTTCCGCCGTGCTTCAGGAAGACACCCGGCTCTACAGAACCGGCTTCCGTTCCGGTGACTGGTCCGGCAGCTTCGAGGCCCTGGAACTGAACAGCGATGGTTCGCCCTCCAGCAAGATCTGGGACGCGGAAACGGAACTTCGTGCCATGGTCGGCAGCCGGAAGATCATCACCACCAACGGTACCGGCACCGGCATCCCATTCACCTTCGATGCCCTGTCCTCGGACCAGAAGGCGGCCCTGAACACGGGCCTGGACGGCACCCAGGACAACCTGGGCTCGGCCCGGGTGGCCTGGCTTCAAGGCCACGAGAACGCCCATCCGTCCTTCCGCAGCCGCTCCGAATCCCACCCGGCCCGGCTGATGGGAGACATCATCAACTCCAATCCCCAGTTCGTCGGCAGGACCTACGACGGCTTCAGTCGCCTTCTGGGGGCCCCCGGCAATCGCGACCGGGTCAGGACCATCTACGTGGGCGCCAATAACGGCATGCTCCATGCCTTCAACGCCGACGATGGCAAGGAACTCTTTGCCTTCATCCCCGGACAGCTACTCACCGCGGCCGCGGGCAGTCCGAGCCCGGTCAACCATCTCATGGATGAGGACTACACCCATCGCTACTACATGGAGGGCACCCCCTTGATCGACGAGGCCCAGATCGGCGCGGGCAACGCCTGGAGGACCGTGCTGGTCAGTTCCATGGGGGCTGGCGGGCGCACCGTGTTCGCCCTGGATGTCACCGATCCCACCGCCTTCAACACCGGCCATGTGCTGTGGGAATTCACCGACCCCGACCTGGGGTACAACGTCGGCCAGCCCACCATCGCCCGCCTGAGCAATGGCACCTGGGCCGCCATCTTCGGCAACGGCTACAACAGCAACTCCCACAAGGCCTTTCTCTTCGTCGTCGATCTCAAGGATGGCTCCCTGATCCGCAAGATCGATACCGGCGTGGGTTCAGGGGGAAGCCCCAATGGTCTGTCCCTTCCCCGGTGGACCGACTGGCCATCCCAGAGCCTGGCCGCGGAAAAGGCCTATGCCGGAGACCTGCTGGGCAACATGTGGCGATTCGATCTGAGCAGCACGGACCCGGGTCAATGGAGCGCGGGCAAGCTGTTCACGGCCACCGATGCCGGTGGCAATCCACAACCGATCACTTCCGCCCCCGCTCTGGCCCTGGCACGGGATTCGGATGACATCCTGGTCGTCTTCGGCACCGGCAGCTATTTCCGCGTCCAGGATGGCGGTGCGGCGGGCAACCAGGTGCAATCCTTCTACGGCATCATCGACAACAATACCCCGGTCAGCGGTCGCGGCCAGCTGCTCATGCAGGAAATCACCGCCCAGGGCAGCCACTCCGTGGACGACAATTCCTACACCCTTCGCAACATCACTGACAACGAACTCACCAGTAGCCATCGGGGCTGGTATCTGGACCTGAACTGGTCCACCGGAGAACGGGTCCTGACCGCCCCCACCTTCCCCACCGGAACGGTACAGGAGCGGGTCCGCTTTGCCACCATGATCCCCGACAATGACCCCTGCGGCATCGGGCGGAGAGGCTTCCTTTACGACCTCGACCTGTTCACCGGCGGTCGATTCCACCAGACGGTCTTCGACCTGGACCGGGATGGCGAATTCGACGATGCGGATCTGTGGAACAATGGAGATGCCCCCAGCGGGATCAGCCATGGTTGGGGCGAGCAGCGCACCGTCATTTCCGATGGTCCCATCGACTATATCTACGACGGTGAAGGTCGCAAGATCGACGGTCGGGGTGACCCCAACCGCTTTGGCCGCCAGTCCTGGAGACAACTGAGATGATGAACAGACTCAACCCGATGAGACCCATCCGAATCCTGAAACGGCTTGGCATGACCGTGGCGGCACTGACCGTGCTGCCGGCGGCCCTGGCCGCGACGGCCTCCGACGTGGTTTACGTGGGAGTGATCGACGAGGTCAGCATTCAGGGCCGGCAGATCGTCATCAACGCGGAGCCTTACCGGCTGAGCACCAACGTTCAGGTGCAGAGAAGCAGCGATGCGGTCTCCAGTCAGCTCAAGGCCGGCCAGTATGTTCAGTTTGCCTACACCCAGGTGGGGAACGAACCGACGGTCATCCGTCTGCTCATCCTTGATCATCCTCCGGAATAACGGGAACATCCCATGACAAAGAAGGATTCACAGCGAGGATTCACCCTGATTGAAGTCATGATCGTGGTGGTGATCATCGGGATTCTTGCCACCATCGCCTATCCGGCCTACACCGAACAGGTGCAGAAGACCCGGCGTACAGATGCCACCTCGGCGCTGCTCATGGCCGCCCAGCAACTGGAGCGGTGTTATACGGTGCAGAACTCCTACGAGAACTGTGCGGTCAGGGCCCAGTCGGATGACGGACACTACGACATCGATGCAGACCTGGATGCCACCACCTTTACCCTGACCGCCACCCCGGCCAGCGGCAGCCCTCAGACCAAGGACACGCGGTGTACGGAGTTCACCCTGACCCACACCGGCGCACGCTCGGCGGAGGGCACGCTGGGGGATGATTGCTGGTAGCCCCCCCCAGGCCTGTCCTTTTGGCCATTTCCCCTCGCCCTGCCGATGATCGGCAGGGCGAGTTCGTTTCAGGCTTGCCTCGCAGTGACCATTTCTGCGGACAGGTGACAGAAATTGTCACCTCTGTCACAGGGGGATTGAACGCTTTGGGCGCGGCAGGGGCGGAATTGACCGCTCAGGATTTCAAATCTGCCATCCATCCTGCGATCTGAAAGTGGCATGTAGATTGCTGTATTATCAGGGCATGGAGTCGGATGTGTGGCTTCCTGGATGACAACCTCGTTGATAAATGGAGATTGATGATGATGAAGGCTCAGAAGGGTTTTACTTTGATTGAACTGATGATCGTTGTGGCGATCATTGGGATTTTGGCTGCGATTGCGATTCCTGCTTACAATGATTACACAGCACGTGGCCAAGTCTCTGAGGCAATGAGTCTGGCCGGCGGAGCACGAACCGCAGTAGCTGAAACGTGGCAATCTACCGGCGACTGGCCTGCAACTAATGCTGCAGCCGGGTTGTCAGACGCTGGAGATATCAATGGTACCTACGTTGAGTCAGTCACAATTGGTGCTAACGGCGTTATCACTGCATTAATGCGCAACGCGGCCCCGGTTAATGCAGGAATTCGTGGGGGTACCTTGCGTTTCACCCCAACCGATGAAACCGGTTCGGTCTCGTGGGCTTGCTCCAGCACAACCTTGGCTGACAAATTTCTTCCTGCAGCTTGCCGATAATCTCGCAGCTACCTCTTAGAAACTATTGAGGCGTTCTCACTTCGCTTAAGACCCCGGCCTCGTGCCGGGGTCTTTTTTTATCTGAAAAAAACAGAAACTAAAGAGGAAATTAAAGAAATTAAGAAATTAAAGGACACCCACTTATCGTAAAAACTAAAGGACACCCAAAGAAACCAAAGGACACCCACTTATCGTTGACCTCCCCCGCCCTCTCTGAGATCCTCACCCCATGACCCGACCTCGCTCAGAACTGGTGTCCGTCACCGACACGCCCTGGTATCACGTGGTGTCGCGCTGTGTCCGCCGCGCTTTCCTCTGTGGACAGGACCACCACACCGGCCAGAACTTCGAACACCGGCGCGGCTGGATCGAGGCCAGGATTCGGCAACTGGCCGCCGTCTTCGCCATCGATGTGGCTGCCTATGCGGTGATGAGCAATCATTACCACATCGTGCTTCGGATTGATCAGGGCCGTGCCCAGGGCTGGTCGGATGAGGCGGTGCTGCGCCGCTGGACCGGCGTTTTCTCCGGGCCTCCGGTGGTGCAACGGTATCTGGACCCACAGATGCGGGACACACTGCACGATGCCGAACTGGCCCAGGCGCGGGAATGGGCGCGCACCTACCGCGCGCGTCTGGCGGATCTGTCCTGGTTCATGCGGGTGCTCAACGAGACCATCGCTCGCAAGGCCAATGCCGAGGACGGAGTACGGGGGCGGTTCTGGGAAGGTCGTTTCAAAAGCCAGGCCCTGCTGGACGAACAGGCCATTCTCAGTGCCATGGCCTATGTGGATCTCAACCCCGTCCGGGCCGGGATCGCCGACACGCCGGAAACCAGCGAGCACACCAGCCTTGAGGCACGCCTGTACCCGGACAGGGCCGAGGCACGCATGCAGTCGGCCTTGGCCATAAGCCCTGCCCAGGGAGACGAGACGGTGGCGCACGGGGAGTCCGGGGCCAATATCCCGCACTGGCGCGATGCATTACGTTGCGAGCAAAGGTTGGCGCCCCTTGCCATCGCCCCCCTGATGCCCTTTGACGCCACCGGCCGGGAGTCCTGGGCGGTGCCGTTTGCCTGGGCGGATTATCTGGAGCTGGTGGAGATGCTGGGGCGGTGCGTGCATCCCGCCAAGCGGGGGTACATGCCGGCGCAGACACCGAAGCTGCTGGATCGTCTGGGCATGGACGCAGAGGCCTTCATTGCCCACGGCTCGAACCTGTTGCAGGCTTTCGGCCATGCCGTGGGCAAACCGGCGAAGCTGGTGGAACATGCGGCCTGCCGTCAGGCGAAATTCCTGCACGGGATGGGCGTGGCCCGGCGGGTGTTTGAGCGGCGGGCGGTGTTGTAGGCTATTTGTCTGCAACAGGAGTGGCCATGACCGATCAAGATCCCACCAGGCCCACGGATCATGACAGCCCGTGGAAGGATGCCCTGGAATCCTATTTCGAGGAATTCACCCAGCTGCTGTTCCCGGCAATCCATGCCGGGGTGGACTGGTCGCGGGGATATACCCCCATGGACAAGGAGCTGCAGCAGATCACGGCGGATGCCGAAAGTGGCCGGCGCCATGCGGACAAGTTGATGAAGGTCCAGGCCCGTGACGGGGCAGAGACCTGGGTGCTGATCCATGTTGAGGTTCAGGGTGAGCCGGAAGACGCCTTTGCCGAGCGGATGTACACTTATCAGTATCGTCTGAGGGACCGCTACGGCATCGACGTGGTGAGCCTGGCGGTGCTGGCGGATACCCGCTCAAGCTTTCGGCCGATGTGCTACCGGTATGCCCGCTGGGGTTGCGAGCTGAGTTTCACCTTCCCCACCGCCAAGCTGATCGACTGGGAGGAACGATGGCCGGAGCTGGAGGCGAGCGAGAATGTCTTTGCCCTGGTGGTGATGGCGCAGATCAAGGCCAAGCGACTCAGGCAGGGTGCCTCGCGCAAGGACACGAAGGTGGCCTTGATCCGGCTGCTCTATGAACGAGGATACCACCGACGGGAAATCATGCGGCTGTTCCACATCATCGACTGGATGATCCAGCTGCCAAGAGAACTGGAACCCGAATTTGTTCAGGCGGTCCATGCCATTCAGGAGGAGAGACACATGCCTTATGTGAACACCATTGAGCGCTTGGCGATTGAGCAGGGAATCAAGCAAGGGCTTGAGCAGGGCCTTGAGCAGGGCCTTGAGCGGGGCCTTGAGCAGGGCCTTGAGCGGGGCCTGGAACGGGGCCTGGAACGGGGCCGTCACGAAGGAGTCGAAGGCACTTTGCGCAAGTTGATTACCCTGAAGTTTGGCGATCTGCCCGCATGGGCTGATAAACGCTTGGCCTCAGCCACGGATGCCCAGCTGGACGAGTGGGTCCTGCTGATTCTGTCGGCCGACAGCCTGGACACCTTACTGGTTGAGCCTCCCCACGGCTAAAGCCGGGGGATTCCCGTTCTTGCTACGTCACCGCTTTCGCGGTGATTTCGCGTACCGGGTTCAGGGCTGGCTCATGCAGCCCGCCCGCCAAATCCTCAAGATTCAGCGAGCAGCACAGCCCATGCCAGTCGCGGACATTCATGGCCGCGTTGGCATCGGCGTGCGCCTTGTGTCCACAACGGGTGCAGACGTAGGCATGTTTTTTACGATCATTGATCGCACCACAGTGGTGGCAGGTCTTGCTGGTGTAGTGGGGACGGACCTTGTCGATGGCCACACCGGCCTGAACCGCCTTGTAGGCCACGAAGGTTTCAAGGAAACTAAAGGACACCCACTTATCGTTCCCTCCCGCCGTCATTCCCGCGAACGCGGGAATCCAGTCGCGGTTGGAGTGTCCGTCCTGGACTCCCGCTTTCGCGGGAGTGACGGGGTAGGAGCTGACTTTGAGTCCCGGCCTGTCTGCCCTCGCAGTTTCTGTAGAAATCTCGCTCTACTGGAAATTTGTTGCACCTGGTGGCATGGTTTTGCAATGAGACGAGTCTTCAAAACCCGCACCTTCACACGCTCGATGAAAAAGGCCGGGCTAACCGATGCAGCCCTGTGTGCCGCAGTCGAGGAGATGCGCCAAGGGCTCGTCGATGCTGACCTGGGTGGCGATGTTGTGAAGAAGCGCGTCGCGCTGCCTGGTCAGGGCAAGCGTGGCGGTGCCAGAACCCATCGTGGCTACGAAAATAGCGGGGCGCTGGTTCTTCCTCTATGGCTTCAGCAAGAACGAGCGATCCAACATCGACAAGGACGAACTGCGGGTACTCCAGGAGGTGGCAAGGGAGCTGCTTGGTTTTGATGATCGGCAACTGGCTATTGCGCTGGCTGCCGGTGAAATTGTGGAGATATGTGATGGCGACGACAAAGCGTAACAGCCGAATTCTGGACGAGATGCACGAGACAGCACGTGGGCTTCATGGCGCAGGTCTGATCAGCAAGCGTCGCATGGGCGAGTTCGAGGCGCTGTGCAATCTCGATGTGCACGAAATATCGCCGCAGCAGATCAAGGCGCTGCGTGAACAGGCGCACGTCAGCCAGGCAGTTTTTGCCGCTGTGCTGAACACCAGCCTTTCCACGGTTCAGAAGTGGGAAGTTGGAGACAAGAAGCCGAGTGGGCCGTCGCTCAAACTGTTGAACCTGATCGAGCGCAAAGGATTGGAAGCGGTGATTTAAGGACTTTGAAGACACCTGTTCAGGCGGTCCATGCCATTCAGGAGGAGAAACACATGCCTTATGTGAACACCATTGTAATAAAAGGACACCCACATTTTATACCGCACATTTTGCACCGTCTGGTGTATCGTTGCTTGGTTTGCAGCAACTAGGCCATTGAACCACACTTGATGCATGAATTTCGAATGGGATCAGTCCAAGAGCGATGCATGTTTTGCCGAACGAGGCATCGACTTCGGCTACGCCGCCAGAGCCTTTTTCGACCCAGACCGCGTGATTCATGAAGATCTTCGCCATAGCTATGGCGAAGATCGCTATCAACTGATGGGCAAGATCGAACAGCGGGTATTCGTGGTGGTCTACACGCCAAGAAGCAACGCCATCCGTATCATCTCAGCCCGCAAAGCCAACCAACGTGAGGTCAGGCAATATGAAAACAGTCAGAATGACGATTGATCCCGCGAGTCCGGAATCGCTGGTTTCCGGGCGCATTGACCCGACGCGGGTGGACGCCACGACCGAGGCCGATATTGCCAGGCAAGCGGCGGCTGATGAGGAGGCAAGCATGCAGGATACGGCCCGCTTCGTGCGCCGTGTTCGCAAACGTCTGGGATTAAGCCAAGCCGAATTCTCCAGACGGATTGATGTCCCCCTGGAGAGCATCCGCAACTGGGAGCAGGGCAAGCGGTGCCCCACGGGCGCGGCCAGATCGCTGCTCAAGGTGCTGGACAAGGCCCCGGAAGCCGCGCTGGCTGCGCTGCACTGACCAGTTGCGCGAAAAGCCCCGCCGTTCAGCGAGGACTTTGAAGACACCCACTTTTTGCCCCACGGGCACTTCACAACCAAGGTGCCCTCCCGCCGTCATTCCCGCGAAGGCGGGAATCCAGGGAAACACTGCCGAATGACTCAGACTCCCGCTTTCGCAGGAGTGACGCTCTCAAACCAATCGCGAAAGGACACCTGCCTTTTGCACTCGTACAGCACTGCCGCAGAACCCGGCCACGAGAATCCAAGTGAGAACAACACTGGAACGCTTGACGGAAATGGCATCGGCCGACAGGGAAATTGCCGTGCTATGGCTTTATGGCTCCCGGGCGAAAAATACCGCTACCGAGACGAGCGACTACGACTTGGCGGTTGCCTTCCGCACACCTGAAAAACGTCCCCTGGAGCGGCGCCTGAGGCCTGAGTTACTGGCCCAGCAGTGGCGGAATCAGCTCGACCTTGCGGAGGACATGCTCTCGGTTGTCGATATCAATCAGGCACCCATTCCGCTGGCCATGGTGATTATTCGCACAGGAAGGGTTCTGCAGGTCAACGATCCCCTGCGTCTGGCTCGTGAAGAGAACCGGATCAGTTCAATGTGGGAGCTTGATTACCAGTTCCATGTGCGAAAATTTGCCACCCCTGACACCCAGGAGCCTGACTGTGGAAATCGAGTACATGAGCGCCATGCGGGAGCATCTGGCCACTCTGACTGAAGAGCTTGAGCAGCTTCACGCATTGAGTCAGGCGCCGCAGGGCCTGTCGCCCCTGATATATCGTGCGGCAGAGCGCAACCTGCAACTTTTGACGGAGGCCTGCATAGGGATTGCCAAACAGAGGCTGAAATCTCTTGGCATGACCGTCCCCAGCGACGCCCGTCAGGCCTTTGCCAAACTGCAAGCGCTTGGACATGACGCCAGCGGCACGCCCTGGAGCAAGGTGATCGGGCTGCGCAATGCACTGGTACATGACTACCTGAATCTGGATGCCAACATCGTGCTGGACATCATCCGGCAGCGTCACTACCAACAGCTCGTCGATTTCGCCTCTGCACAATTGGGGAAACATTGAACATCATCCTTCAGCGCCGCCCCGGCACCGGCATGGGTAACCACCTCAGCAGGCTCATGGCCGCCAATACCAGCACCAGCACGGGGCCAAAGGGCTGGTCCAGGACCACCGCCAGCACGAAGGACAGCAGATAGGCCGCCACGGCAATCCCGGCCGCCAGCCACAATACCCACACCCAGCCACGGGCCAGGCGCCAGGCGATCCAGGCCGGCACGAACAGCAGGGCGAAGGCGGCCATGACGCCGAAGCTGGTGGTGGTGATGGCCACGGTGGCCACCACCAGCAGGTCGAACGTGATCTGATGAGGCCGCGCCGAGAGGCCGTTGGCCGAAAAATGATCCGGATAGAAACGGGACATGAGCAGACAGCCGGACAACCAGGGCAGGCACAGCACTCCCGCCACGATCAGGGCCACGGCCGCCATCAGATGAGGACGACCGGTGAAATAAAGCTGCCCATCCATCAAGGACTTGCCCACCATGTCGCCGTGGGCGCTGAAGGCCGAGGCCACCAGCGCCACACCCCACCCCACCAGGATGAAGATCACATAGTGGTCGTTGCCGGGACGGGTCAGCAGGCCCTTGATGACGGCCAGTCCACCGGCGGCCACCACGGCACCCAGCATGACCGGCGCGTGCAGCGCCACGGCCACCACGCCGCCCGCGCCCGCCAGTTGGGCATAGGCCAGGGCCGCCAGCCATTCATCCCGCAGCCGCAGATAGACACCCACCATGGCCGCCACCGGTGCCAGCAACAAACCGGTCACGAAAGGCAGGTGAAACAAGGGATCCAGAAGCAGTTCAAGCATCACGGACTCACGGGCACGACACGGGAACAGACTGTCTGGATGAAGTCGGATTCATGACTCACCACCAACAGGGTCCGCCCGCCCAGACCCTCCCGAATCAGGCGGATCAGGCCGGCGGTGGCCTCCGGGTCCAGGTTATTGGTCGGCTCATCCAGCAGGATCAGATCGGCCGGACTGCCCAGACAGGCCCAGATCTGTACGATCTGGAACTGCCCGCCACTGAGCTGATCCATGCGGCAATCCAGCAACCGGGCCACGTCATCGGGGGGCGTCCGTCGACCGGCCCCAGTGAGGCGCACCAGGTCATCCCCGGTGAGAGGACACTCCCGGGGGCGAACGGGCTGCTGGCGATGATGGGCCATGCGCAGCCCCCGTGCCCTGGTCAGGCGACCGTCGAAGATCCGGGCCTGACCGGTGAGGGACTTGAGCAAGGTGGATTTTCCCGCCCCGTTACTGCCCAGCAGACCCACCACTTCCCCGGCGTAGAGGTCGAAACTGACCGGACCGACCACCGGCCTGTCATAGCCGGCGATCAGTCCGTCACAGACCAGCAGGGGCTGCATCACCGAGCATTCCCGACCATGGCCTCCACCCACTGGTCGATCAGTGCCAGATAGGCCCCGGCATCCGCGCCCAGGGGCGGGTCCAGCGGCAGGGCATGCAGGGGCCAGTCCAGCTGTTCCGCCACAAAGCGCGGCCCCCGCTCCGGATGGTGAACGGCCCGGATCACGACGCCGTCCCGGCCCGTCAGGTCACGCACCAGATCGCGCAGATGCCGGGCGGTGGGCGGAACACCCGGTACGGGTTCGACGTAACCCAGCACCGGCACCCCCAGTCGCAACGCCAGATAATCCGCATCCTTGTGGTAGAAGACCACCCCCGGCGCCCCGGCCACCCGGGCCTGCCACGCCGGCAGTCGGGCCTCTACCTTATCGGCAAAGGCCTCGGCATTGGCACGGAACCTGGCGGCATCGTCCGGCACCAGCAGGGACAGGCGCTCCGCCAGCGCATGGGCCACCTCGGCCATGCGGACCGGGTCCATGTTCACATGGGGGTTTCCGGCGGGATGGACATCCCCCAGGGACCGATCCGCCGGACCGCCGACGTCGATCAACGCCACTTGGGCGGCGGCTTCGAAGTAAACCGGTCGGCCGGGGTTCAGGGCCGGGTTGGCGGCACCCTGAATGGCCGCGGGCAGCCAACCCACTTCCAGGTCCGCCCCCACGGCCACCACCAGATCGGCGCCGCGCAGGGCCGCCATCATGCTCGGACGGGCCTGCAGGTAATGGGCATCCCGATCCGGCGGTGCCAGCACCCGCACCGTGACGGCGTCACCACCCACGGTCTGCGTCAGCATGCCCATGGCCGAGGTGGTGGCCACCACCTGGAGGGAGGCCTGGGCCGTGACGGCCAGGCACATCAGTAACAGTCCTGCCAGCCATTTTTGCATCGTCCTGATCTCCTTTAAAACCGGTGGGCACCGTGCACGCCCAGTGCGACCTGGAACTGCAGCATGAAGGCCCAGCCATCCTCGTCATGATCGTCCTCACTGGCGAAATCTGCCCGGTTCACCTGGGCACGCAGCAAGGAGAACTCGGTGGGACGGAAGGTCAGGTTGGCGGCATAGCGATAGGAGGTGCCGAAGGACTCGTAACCCTGATGTCCGTGCCCCATCCACTGCAGGGTGTTGCGGTTGGTCATGCCCAGGGCATCGGCCCGGACACCGAACTGCCAGCGGGGTGCAATACCGTACACCGCCTGCACATACAGGCCGTCCTGGCGGGCAACGTCGGACACCGTGGGACGCTGGTTATTCCGGAAATCCACATCGATCTCCCGGTGGTAATACTCCCCCTGCACCACCCAGTCCCCATGACCGAATGACCGACCGGCGTCGTATTTGTAGACGGCGTCCACACCGGCAAACCAGGCGGTGCCGTCCCAGCTCAGGCGGTGGCTGTGGTCGCCGTGATCGTGGAAGTCCGATAACTGGAAGGCGCGGGCATGGCCATAGGAAAGGCCGAACTGGGCGGCATGGTTGTAACCCAGGTCCGGGGCCAGCTTGGCAAAGCCGGTGATGAGCCGGGGTCCGGACTTGTCGCTGAAGGGCTTGCCCTCGCCGTGCCCTTCATAGGAAGCGATACCGGTGGTTTCGCCCTGGAGCAGTTCCAGGCCGAAGACGCTGTAGAAAGCGGTCTTCGGGGTCCAGGTGAGCTGGACGCCCTTCTCCTGCAGTCCGTGATCCCCAAAAAGGTATTCGTTCACCAGGGGGCGATCCACGAAGGCCCAGTCATGGGTGTGCTGGGCGTTGATGTAGCCGATATCCGAGAGAAACTTGCCCGCCTTGATCTGCAGTCCGGCGGGCAGGCTACGGGTAGTGATGTAGGCCTCCTCCACCTCCACGTGGTCTTCATCCAGGTGCAGGGTGAGGAGTGCATCGAAGTAATGATCCACCGAGGCGGTGAAGGTGAGTTCCGCGGAACGGAAATTGAAGCCCTCCTCCAGGCCGTGATCATGGTCATGGCCGTGATCATGACCGTGGTCGTGATCATGACCGCCGTCGAATCCGGCCGGGGTGCCCACATGGCCGCTGAATTCGTTCAAATACACGGTATCGATGATGACAGAGATGTCCGGATTGAAGGCGCTGCCGGATGAGACACGTTCGCTGCCCAATGTCGGCAGGGGGGTCATGGAGGCACCGGCAAGGGTACTGCCGCGGGGCGGCTCCTGGGCCGACAGCCCGGACAGGGGAAGCAGCAACAGGCCGGCTGCGAGCGGGAGGCGTCTCAGGGTCATGGTCATCTCCGTTGCGGGACGGGCATTGATTCGATCGGTTTCAAAAATGTTATAACATAACCTTTTGAAAGTGAATCACCGTGGTCGTGTCCTTGCCATGGACCAACACCTCAGAAGCGGATTTCCATCCCCAGGCCTGCCGCCAAGGCTTCGCGCCTGAATTCCTCCTTTTCTTCCTTGGGCCAGAAGTATCCCAGAATGAAGCGGCCCATCAGCCAGTCCTCGTAAAGGGACTGACGCCATATGGTGCGGATGCCATATTCCGCCACTTCGATATGCGAGTCCGTCTCTCCACTGACCAGCGCCTCAAGAGACAGCAGACGATAGGGCCCATAGCTTCTGAAAACCCCCAGGCTGCTCGACCACGACAATCCATTGGTGGTCTCCGAGAAGGTTCCCACGTTACCCCAGCGAAAGGACATGCGCGGAGAATAGGCATGCTCATAGTTCAAGGCCGTGGTGGAGCCGAAACGATCGTCCAGTGTCCAGAAGATGGTTTCACGGAATTCGATTTCATCCCTGTCCGACAGCCACCATGACTTCCGGTATCGGGCTTGCAGATAGACCTTGTACCCCCCCCGAACCCCCGCCCGCAGATCGACGTTTTCCTTGAGGGCATATCCGAGTCCGGCAAATCGTGTCTGATTTTCACGACGGGTTTCTTCCAGCAACTGCTCCTGACGCGTAAAGGCCTCGGGCTGGTCTGTCACCAGTTCATCCTCGTTGTCCAGCCCGAAGAACAGATAGGTGCGATCCTTGAGATTGGGCAGATCCATCTGTGCGCCGATCCTCAGGCTGGTATTCAATGGACGATCCTGACGCCACAGGGTATTCAGCCTCAAATTGCCGGACACCCCCCGCCCGGTTTCGAAAGGCTCATCCCCAAAGCGTTTATCGATACCCCGCGCCACCCACTCGGTCGTATCCCTCAGGCCGCCACGGGTAAGGTTGAGTATTGAAACCACCTCATCGCCCCGGTCTGACATCCACTGGCGCATCGAAATGGTTTCTTCGTCCGCCAGAATCGCCGGATCGCAGCCCCTGGGCTGAGGTAAAAAGGTACAGGGCACATCCGGCATGTATTCACAGCCTTCCGTCACGCAACGTTGATCCGGCTGGGCGTGCAATGAAACGGGGATCAGGATAAATAGCGCGGTTACCAGATAACGTAAGGGATCGGACAAGGGAGCGATTTCCGGACGATGGGGATTGTTTGAATTGACGGCCACACGGAATCCCCGGACATTCAGATCCATCGACCCCGGGGGAGACTCAGCTTAGCACGGGAAAATCGTGCATTTTCAAAATGGCAGGGGCGCAACGGGCAAAGGTCGAAAAAACGTCACGGGATGTCAAGCAGGCCGTCCAGACAGCTGCGTCGACCCTGGCCGACGCAGCCTGTCGGCAGGACCTGGCAGCAATATTACAGCCTAGTTTCCCACACCCATCGTTTCCCGCCAGACCCAGCTGAACTCCGGGGGCGAGGGATCCCAGAGTCGGTGCCGGGCAAGTCGTTCCAGAGCCTCACTGCTGTAACGAATGCTCACGTTGCCCCGCAATCCACCGCCCTGGCGCTCATGGCTGCCCTGCAGGGAGACCACGGCACCATAGATATCGATTCGGGAGGTACCACCCGTGCCGGCATCCAGAATGGCACCATCCAGCAGGATGACGAGACCTTCAAAAGTAAAGCTGCCTCCGGTCGGAAAAAAATTGACAACATGGGGATTGATGTCTGTCCCACCGCCGGAAACGATCAGCACCCCGGCACCATGGATGTCGCCGGAAAGGTCAATACTGCCGGAACCGGACAGGTGATACAGGCCAGGACTGTCGGCATTCATCACTTCATTCAGGGCGAGGCTGCCGGCACCGGATGCCAGTCCAAGCTCCATCGCGACGAGCCGTTCCGACGTCATCAACGCCGCGTCCGCATACGCCTGCCAGCCGGACGCCAGGGCATCACCCGCCGACGTCTCCGGGGACGTGATCAATATCCGGGGATCACCGGTTATCTGAGCGGATTCTTCGGCTGAGTGGGGGGAGGAGCCCGATTGCTGCGACTCACCTTCCCCGGCGGGGATCAGATGCATGCCGGCCAAGGCGCTTTTGTCGGCATGCAGCTCCGGAGAAACACAGACACCGGCATTGCAGTGGTTAAGGCTGGGCGGCATCCAGTCCCTGCCGTCATAGTGGATCTGACTGCCCTGCGGCAGAACCCGGTCCGGCAGGCAGGCCTGCCCCACGCAGGTGTAGGCCGAATCAGGCTCCGGATCGCCTGCGCCGGAACCGCCTGTGCGCCGCTGCAATTCCAGTTTGAGCACCCGGCGGGTACCCGCTCCCCCGCTCTGCCCGGTCAGGGTGATCTCGGCACGATGGATGTCATCGGGGTCCGGATAAGCCACTTCTGCCATCCAGAAGCCGCCGTCGGCGCCATCCAGATGGTGGGGCCCGCGTCCCCCGATGGCGGCAAGTGTGTCGGCCTCCGACCCCCAACCATCGAAGTCCTGTCCGGTGAAGGCATGGATGGTGCTGACAACGCCCCTTTCCGCGGCCAGGAAGGCCTCGGCGATCTGCTTCTGGTTGCCGGCGATCCTTTCCTGGACCAGGGCCGAACCCATGCCGCTCAGACCGATGAGCGTAGCGAGTGCCAGCACTATCAGTGTTGCCACCAGTACCACGCCCTTTTCATGCGCAACAGCACTTTCCATCCTGACCTCCTTGTCGAGACAGTTCTTCCGCCGGTTCATGGCACCACGCCCAGCAGGGCATTGCGCAATGCGATGTGAAAGTACAGTCGATGCTCATGGGATGGCCATGAGGGCGCAATTTGGCTTTCATAGGTCAACCCGACGCGGACACCGATGATGCGGGAAGGATCACCGCCCGGGATCAGCTCGATGGACATGGAATCATCCTTCAGACCCGGAACCAGCTCGTGATTCTGGGTTGCCCCATCACCACACCGCAGGCCACCTGCCGATACATGATAAAAGACCTCCCCCACCCCTGCATCGACCCCGCACCAGGCCAGGTCACGATCACGGGTAACCCTGAGCGCACCATTATCCAGGGCCAGGGCGGTGGCGCCTCGAATGTCCCTGACCATGAAATCCACTCCGTAGCCTACGGATTCCTGCAGGGCGGCAAGGCGCTGGGTCTCCCGATACAGGGTCTGATTGCCGAGGAAAACCTGAATCACGCCGCCCAGCAGCATCAGGCCCAGCACCATGGCAATCATCAGTTCCACCAGAGACAGGCCGGATTGCCGCAAAGGAAGGGACTCAGGTTGCCGCCGGGGACTCATGGGTGCCCCCCTGCCGGCAGGCTGAGGTGGTATTCAAGGACCGATTGGTTCGATGGCTCGTCAAAACGTCCTTCTGACCAGCGCACGCGGATGGTGCAGTGCCCCTGGGAACACTGGATGGTGCTTGCCTCAAGACCGGGCAACGTCAGCCTGTCCGGCTGGAAACCGGGGGAGTGCGCGTCATTCACCCAGCTGGCCAGCCAGGCGTCCCGGACATCTTCCGGCCCCGGATCCGGATCAGCCAAATTCAGCCACAGCCGCTCTCCGGCATCCATGGCGATCACGTTCGCCAGTGTCCGTTGATAGGCGGAGTGGACGCCCTTCATCCCGTTCAGCTGCAGGGCCGCCAGACCCAGCAGGCCGATGGACAGTACCAGCAGGGCAACAAGCACTTCAATAAGGGAAAATCCACCGCACATCCGGGCAGTGCGTCGGGGTACGGTGTCTGCATTGACGACGGAGCATTCCGGATCCGTGTTTTCCATGGCGTTACCTCGCCGCGCGTTCATCCTTGAATGACCCGAGTTTACACCGACCGGGACACGGTATTGCAAGAGAGCGGATCAGTACCCCATCACTTCAACCGCGACAGCAGGGCCTCTGCCTGCCCACGGTCGCTGAAATCACCGGCGGTGGATAACACGGACTCAAGTACCGAGCGTGCCTCCGCCGGTTTGCGGTTGTGATACAACGCCAGGGCATGGTGGTATCCGATGACGGGGTCCTGCGGCAGAGCCTCCCGGGCTGCCTCGATCAGCGCCAGGGCCTCATCCGGAGCGCCATGTTCCAGCAGGACCACCCCCAGGGTGTCCTGGATATGGGGCATGTCGGGTGCCAGTCGATGGGCCTCCCGGGCCGTGGCCAGGGCCCGGTCATCGCCCATGCGGTGGTACATGAAGGCAAGATTGTTGAGCACGACGGCGTTGTCCGGCAGCTGCTCCGCCAGAACCTGATAGTGAGGCAGCGCCCGGTCATACTCCCCCGTTTCCAGATAGGACGTACCGAGCACCATTCGCGACTGGCCATCACCGGGCACTGCCTCCACCCTTCCGGCCAGCAACTGACGGGCCCGCTGAAGGTCACCGGCGCGGCGCCGGGCTTCGAAGTACTTGATGGCAGACTCGGTAGTGGCCTGGGTCTGGTAGGAGGACGCATAGGCATCGGCGGCCCTGGCAAACGCTTCATTCAGATAATGGGCATCACCTTCCAGTAACCAGCCGAAGGCACCGCCCGCCTCCAGAGGCTGCAGGCGCCGGGACAGGGTGAGCACCTCCTGCGAACGACCCGCCTCCCGCTCCAGGATGGCCAGGGCCGCCAGGGCACCCAGATGCTCGGGGCTCAGCTCCAGCGCCCTGGCCAGGGCACTGCGCGCCTCGGCCTCACGCCCGGTCTGCTGCTGCAGGACTCCAAGACGGTAATGGACTTCCGCATTCCGTGGCGCGATCCCGGCAAGATGGCGCAGGTTGGTGATGGCACTGTCCATCTGCCCGGACGCTGCCTGGGACAGGGCCAGGGTTTCCAGCAGGGCGGGATTATCCGGGTTGGCGGCGCGCAGTCCTTCCAGCAGGGAGACGGCGCGCCGGGGTTCATCGCTGTTGAGGTAATGGCGGGCCAGCAGGATCTTCGGATCCACAACCTCAGGGGCGGCGGCCACTGCCCGTTCCAGCAGGGACCCGACCCGGGTCCTGTCACCCTGGTTTTCTTCCAGGTTGGCCAGCAACAGCAACAGGCGATAGTCATCGGGACGCTGCTGCAGGGAGGTTTCCAGGATGCGACGGGCTTCCTCCGGTCCCTCGATCTGCATTGCCAGGACCGCCAGATTCCGGGTGGCGATGAGATTGCCGGGCTCCTGACGACGGGCCCGCTCGAAGAACTCCCGGCCCTGGGCCAAATCCCCCAGCCCCAGATGCGCCACGCCGATCAGGTTACTGAGGGCGGCCTGGCCCGGCTGCTTTTCATCCAGTTCCCGCGCCAGGGTCAAGGCCCCCTGGAAGTTGCGTTCTTCCAGCAGACGCACCACCGTGGCCAGTTCCAGCATCTGCTCACCGGGAATAAGGGACTGCAGGGACTCCAGCTCCTTGAGTCCGGCGACCCGATCACCACCTTCGATCAGGGCGCGGGCCAGACGCATGCGGGCGGGAATGGATTCCGGGTCCAGCGCCACCCGTTCCCGCAGCAGTCCGATACCGGCAGCGGCATCCCCGCGCATGGCATGGACACCTGCCATCATCTCCAGCGCCAGCAGGTCCGCGGGGTCCCGGGTCAGGGCACGGTCCAGCAGCGCTTCGGCATCTTCCACCTGCCCGGTCTGCATGCGGACGGCGGCCAGCAGGCGATTGGCGGCGACCGAATCAGGCTGCACCCGCACAAAGCGCCCCAGATGGGTATCGGCCTGCTGGAGGTTGCCCAGGGCAAAGTGGGAGGCACCGGCAAAGAACAGGGCCGGCAGATACCCGGGATTGCCCCGCAGAGCGGTTTCAAGGGCGCGCACGGCCCCCTGGAAATCACGCTCGTTGAAACGGATCATGCCGTCGATGTAGGACGTGGCCGGCAGGTCACTCCCCAGACGCACCAGCACCCGATGATCCGCCGCAGCGCCCTCCCAGTCCTGCCGGGCGACGCGGGTGAGGGCCCGCTTGAAATGCCCCATGTACGGCATGGCGGCGCTTTCGATCATGCGGGTAAAGGCCAGCTCGGCATCATCCAGACGCCCTTGGGCGCGGAAGATCTCTCCCAGCAGGTCCCAGGCATCGGTGTAATCGGGCTGGTATTCCAGGGCTTCGGTCAGACGCAGCCTGGCGCGGTCCGTTTCCCCCTTGAGCAGATGGACCTGGGCCAGACCGGTCAGGGCGGGGGCATGGCGGGGTGCCAGCGCCAGTGCCTTGTGGAAAGATTCGGCGGCATCGTCGGGACGCTCCAGTCCCAGCAGCGCCCAGCCCATCAGCACTTCGGCGTCACGGATGTCCTCGGGACGCTGCAGACGGGCAGGATCAAGGCCGCTGACCACACTGTCGAACCGACCCTGCATCTGCTGTGCCCGGGCCAGGAGCACGGCGGCCTCGGGCGCATCCCAGCCCAGCTGCATGGCCCGCCGGAACTCACTCTCGGCGGCGGCCGCCTCTCCCAGTTCCAGATGGGCCACGCCCAGGCGCCAGCGGGCTTCCACATGGCCGGGATCCTCCTGCAGGATGTTCCGGTATTCGATCATCCCGGCGCGCAGATCACCTTGTGCCTGGAAGGTCAGGGCACGCTCCAGACGCTCCTCGCTGGTATGGCTGGTCTGACCACAACCTGCCAGCATGAGCGCCGGCAGCAGGATCAGGGCCGTCACGGAACGGGAAAGCCGGATCTTGTGCATCATGCGGATGACTCCATGGCTATGGATGATGTGCGCTGAAATGACTGCAACCCATTCGAGTGTAATCCAGTTCCACCATCACGGGCATCTCCGCTGCATTTGCCATCCCTCACTGCTCCATGCCACCATCGCAACCATGTGACACCAGTGGGATTCCCTGAACTTGGCCGGCATGTCCAACATCATCCTCATCGGCCCCATGGGCGCCGGCAAGTCCACCGTGGGCCGGCACCTGGCCACCTATCTGCATCTGCCCTTCGTAGACAGCGACAAGGAAATCGAACGCCGTACCGGGGTGGATATCCCCACCATCTTCGAATATGAGGGAGAGGTGGGCTTCCGGGACCGTGAGACAGCCGTGATCGACGACCTGTGCAGCCGCCAGGGCATCGTACTGGCCACGGGCGGCGGCGTGGTGATGCGACCGGAAAACCGGGCCCGCCTCGCCCGATGCGGTCTGGTAGTCTATCTGCGTGCCTCGGTGAACACCCAACTCCGGCGCACCGCCCGGGATCGCAGCCGTCCCCTGCTGCAGACGGACAACCCCCGCGAGCGTCTGGAAGGGCTCTTCCGTATCCGGGACCCTCTGTACCGGGAGATCGCCAACCTGATCGTGGATACCGATCGCGAGCATCTGCGCGGCACGGTCAGGACCATCGCCCGGCGTTTCCGACGCCCCCGGTGCATGACCTCCCGCCCCCGCGGCGCGGGGGCCGATCAGGTTGCGGGGACCTGAGCATCTGGCCTTGGTTTTCACACGTCGAGTATGATGGCTCCATGGACACACTCACCGTTGAGCTTGGCGAACGCAGTTATCCGATCCATATCGGCCGGGGCCTGCTGGGCGAACCGACGTGGCTTGAGCAGGCCCTCAAGGGCCGCCGGGCCATGGTGGTCAGCAACGAAACCATCGCGCCCCTCTATCTGGATACCCTCACCCGAACCCTGGCCCGGACCGACACCGGCCCGGTGGAGACGGTGATCCTGCCCGACGGCGAGCAGTTCAAGAACCTGCAGACCCTGGACACCATCTACACCGCCCTGCTGGAACGGCGCCTGGACCGCGGTGCCGTGCTGATCGCCCTGGGGGGCGGGGTGATCGGAGACATTACCGGCTTTGCCGCCGCCAGCTATCAGCGGGGCATCGATTTCATCCAGGTGCCCACCACCCTGCTCTCCCAGGTGGACTCATCCGTGGGCGGCAAGACCGGCGTCAATCACCCCCTGGGCAAGAACATGATCGGGGCCTTTCACCAGCCCCGCCTGGTGCTGATCGACACCGATACCCTCAACACCCTGCCCGACCGGGAACTGAGCGCCGGCATCGCAGAGGTGATCAAGTACGGTCTCATCGATGATCCGGAGTTCTTCCTGTGGCTGGAGCAGCACCTTCCCCGCCTGCTGGCGCGGGAGCCGGAGGCCCTGGCCTTCGCCATCCGCCGTTCCTGCGCCGACAAGGCCCGGGTGGTGGCGGAGGATGAGCGGGAATCCGGCCGCCGTGCCCTGCTCAATCTGGGGCATACCTTCGGCCACGCCATCGAGACCGGCCTGGGCTATGGCCGCTGGCTGCACGGCGAAGCGGTGGCCATGGGCATGGTGATGGCCGCGCGGATGTCCTGCCGCATGGGCTGGATGAGCGAGTCCGAAGTGGCACGCATCACCGCCCTGATCAGCGCCGCCGGACTGCCCGTCGAGGCCCCGCCGGGACTCTCCGCCACCCGCTTCCGGGAACTGATGGCGGTGGACAAGAAGGTTCAACAGGGCCGGCTGCGGCTGGTGCTCATGAAGGGGATTGGTGAGTCCCTGGTCACCGGGGATTTCGATGGCGACGCGCTGGACGAAACCCTGAAGGCGCTGGCCGTTCCATGACCCCCCGGCCAACGGCATCCAGCGACATGGAAACCGCTCGTCTCGCCCCCTACGCGGTGCATGAAAGCAACAGCCGGGGACGCCATCACCCCGAGGAGCCTCCCCGCTATCGCAGCCAGTTTCAACGGGACCGGGATCGCATCATCCACTCCACCGCCTTCCGGCGGCTGGAGTACAAGACCCAGGTATTCGTGAACCACGAAGGGGATCTTTTCCGCACCCGCCTCACCCATAGCCTGGAGGTGGCCCAGATTGCCCGCGCCATTGCCCGGGTGCTGCGACTGAATGAAGACCTCACCGAAGCCATCGCCCTGGCCCATGACCTGGGCCACACCCCGTTCGGTCACGCCGGACAGGATGCGCTGAACCTGTGCATGGCGGATTATGGCGGTTTCGAGCACAACCTGCAGTCCCTGCGCGTGGTGGATTTGCTGGAGGCCCATTACGCGGAATTCGACGGCCTGAACCTGACGTTCGAAACCCGCGAAGGCATTCTCAAACACTGTTCGCGGGTGGTGGCGCCCTCCCTGGGAGAGCTGGGGGCGCGTTTTGTTCATGGCCACCAGCCCAGCCTGGAAGCACAGCTCAACAACCTGGCTGACGAGATTGCCTACAACAACCATGACGTGGATGATGGACTGCGCTCCGGCCTGATCACCGTGGACCAGCTGATGGCGGTGACCCTGTTCCGGGAAGCCTTCCAGGAAGTGCGTGGCCGCTACCGGGAGCTGGCGGACAAGCGTGTACGACACGAAGTGATCCGGCGCATGATCAACCGCCTGGTCACGGATCTGGTGGAAAGCAGCCAGACCCGCATCCTCGAAGCCGCGCCCGACAGCCTGGAAGCCGTGCGTCTCCAGCCACGCCCCCTGATCTGCTTCAGTCCACAGATTCATGAATACAACCTTGAATTGAAACGGTTTCTGCGCAAGCATCTCTACCGGCACTACCGGGTCAAGCGCATGACCGTCAAGGCAGCAAGAGTACTGACGGAACTGTTCGATGCCTACATGGCCGACCCTGCCCTGCTGCCCACCGAACATGAACGCAAGGCGATACGCCTGGCCGAAGAATCCGGAGATACCGGACGGGCCCGCGCCATTGCAGACTATCTGGCAGGCATGACCGATCGTTTCGCCATCGCCGAATACGGTCGCCTGTTCAACCCGAACACTCTCTCATGACATCCAGGAAAGCCATGGCCAACGACATGCTGTCCGCCGACTGTCTCGAAAAACTGGGACTCCAGCAACAACCCTTCGGCCCCGTCGCCAACGAGGAATTCCTTTACACCGACCCGGCCATCGACATGCCGGTGAACGTGGTCCTTGACCATCTGGACAATGACCGGAACATCGTCATCCTCAAGGGCGAACTGGGGGTCGGGAAAAGCACCCAGCTCCTCAGGATCCTGGGGCAGGGCCGGGACAGCATGGACTTCTGTGCCTTCAAGGCCCGTTCCAACATCAGCCTGGCGGCCATCGACTACACGGTTCGCCAGTACTGGAAGGATGCCGCCCCGGCCGAGGGCGGTGACCAGCTCGACAGCTTCATGGCCGCCATGATCCAGCAGGGCATGCGTCCGGTCCTGGCCATCGATGACGCCCATCTGCTGGACCCCGAGGTACTTACGGAAATCGTCGGTGTCCGTCGGCGCGTCCATGAACTGACCGATCAGACCTTTGGTCTTCTGCTGGTGGGCGAACCGGAAATCGAAGAGCGACTGAGCGCCCTGGATGAGGCGATGGACAGCCCGGAAACCCAGATGACCGTGCAGATGCGCGCCTTCACCCGGGAGCAGACGGCCGCCTATGTCCGTCATCGCCTGCAGGCCGCGGGGCTGGAAAATCCTCGCGTACTGGATGATGAGGCGATACAGGGTATCCATCGGGATTCCGCCGGTCTGGCAGGGCGCATCAACACGCTGGCCAACAAGCGCCTCAACGGCCTGTTCGGCACCCTTCCCGCCTCAGCCGCGATGGGTGATGAAGAACAGGCGGACGACGACAATGACGCCCCCACGGCCTTCTGGCAACAACGCTGGTTCGCTCCGGCGGTCGCCGGCGTGGTCCTTGTGAGCATTGCATTGACCATCATGGGCCTGATGGGCGGCGGTGATGACGCCACGGACACTACCGTAAGCCAGCCCATCACCCTGCCACAGCAACCACCCAGGCCGGCTCCGGCCGAACCCGAGGACCGTTTCCTGCGACCGGTACCGGTTGAGCCGATTCAAATTCCCCAGCCTCGCCCGGCGCCGGCGCCTGAGCCCGCACCCGAGCCGGCACCTGAAGCAATGCCGGTGCCTGAGCCTGAACCTGAATCTGAGCCGGCGCCCCCTGCCCCACCGGCCCAGCCTCCTGCACCGGCCCCGGCGGCCCCGGCAGTCTCTGAAGGCAAGCGCCTGCGAGATACCCAGTGGATCAGGGCGCAGGCACCGGATCGCTTCACCATACAGATCCTGGCCAGCGGCAATGAAGCGGCGGTGCGTGACTACGCCCGCACCGTCAATCTCCCCGGGGATGTTGCATGGTTCCCCACCCGACGGGGCGACCAAACCCTGCACGTTCTGATATTCGGCTCTTACCCCTCCGCGGAAGCGGCTCGCAGCGCCATTCCGGCCCTGCCCGCGGAAGTGAGGCGGAACCAGCCATTCATTCGCAGCTTCCGGGCGGTTCAGGACGCCATGGCCAACTGACGCCTTCCCCCTCGCCCTCCCCCTCCACGGGGGAAGGGCTGGGGTCCAATCCATGCCCCGCATCCCCCAAGCATTCATTGATGAACTCCTGGCCCGCGCCGATATCGTGGACCTAGTGGGTAGCCGCGTCACCCTGAAAAAGCAGGGACGTGAGTATTCGGCATGCTGTCCGTTTCACGCCGAAAAGACGCCTTCCTTTTTTGTCAGCCCCCAGAAGCAGTTCTACCACTGCTTTGGGTGCGGCGCTCATGGCACCGCCATCAGTTTCCTGATGGAATACGACAACCTGGATTTCATCGAGGCCGTGGAGGAACTCGCCCGCCGGGCGGGCATGGAAGTACCCCGGGAAAACGGGCCCGGGCATCAGGATACCCAGAAGCTGCAACGTCTCATCGCCGCCCAGGAGGCGGCGGCCAACCACTTCAGCGAAAACCTGCGCCGACACCCGGAGGCAATAAACTACCTCAGGCAAAGGGGATTGAGCGGCGAGATCGCCCGTGACTATCGCCTGGGATTTGCCACGGATGCCCGCGATCACCTCATCCGGGCACTGTCCGGGTCATTTGATGAACAGGAACTGCTCAACGCCGGCCTGACCAGTCGCGGCGACAGCGGTCCGCCCCATGACCGTTTTCGTGGTCGCATCATGTTCCCCATACGGGACAACCGGGGGCGCGTGGTGGGCTTTGGCGCGCGCCTGCTGGGATCGGGGAAACCCAAGTATCTCAATACCCCTGAAACCCCCGTGTTCCACAAGGGGCAGATCCTCTATGGCCTGTACGAGGCCCGCAAGGCATCACCCCGGCTGGAGGAACTGCTGGTGGTGGAAGGCTATATGGACGTGATCGCCCTGGCCCAGTTCGGACTGCGCAATGCCGTGGCCACCCTGGGCACTTCCACCACCCGCGACCACCTGGAACGGCTGTTCCGGGTGGTACAGCGCCTGGTGTTCTGTTTTGACGGCGACAGGGCCGGCCACGAGGCCGGCTGGCGCGCCCTGGAACAGGCCCTGCCGTTGATGCGGGACGGCCGGCAGATACGGTTCCTGTTCCTCCAGGAGGGAGAGGACCCGGATACGATGGTCAGGCGGGAAGGACCGGAAAGGCTCCATGAATGCATACGGCAGTCCCGCCCTCTGTCCGATGTCCTGATGGAAGGGCTCAGGGACCGCCACGACATCAGCAGCCGGGAAGGTCGCGCCGCCCTGGGGGCCGAGGCCTCACGCCTGATCAGGGACATGCCCGAAGGCCTGCTGCGCGCCCAGATCATCAATGAACTGGCACAACTTGCCGGCGTCACCGCGGAGCAGTTTGAACACGGGATGGGTCAGCGGGAAACCGACTCCCGCGAGGAACCCGCCAGGACACCTCAGCCCCCCCGCCCCGCCCCGATCGCCAGGCGTCAGCGGCTTGAAATCACACCGGTCAGGCTGGCGTTGTCGGTGCTGCTGGATCAACCCTCACTGGCACGGGAACTGGGTGATACAACCTGGCTTGGAAAGTTGAACACACCCGGCGTACAAACACTGGCACAGGTGCTTGAAACTCTCGGGCAGCATCCCCATCTAACCACGGCAGGGATACTGGAACGCTGGAGAGACAGCGAAACAGGCCGGCATCTTCTAAAATTAGCTCAATGGCGCCCGCCCCCCAGCGAGGAAGACTCAGTGCCGCAGCTGCTGCAGGACGCATTGAAACGACTCCGGCAACAATACCTGCAGCAACGCACGGAGGACTTGCTGGCCAGGGCTTCGAGGGCGGCCTTGACGGATGACGAAAAGGCCGAACTGAAAACCCTGCTGGCCAGCAAGGGATGACTGGCCACGAACGACACCGGCACCATCAGGAAACTGCAAGATCCATCACAGTGCGAGATGGCGAGCATCTTTACCGAATGCTATACTCGATCGTTTCAGTCCCGGCCAGAGCCTTCCCGGTTTGCGCACAGGTCCCAGCTTGAGCAGGTTTCCATGAATCACGAAGAACAGCAATCCCGCCTGAAGGAGCTTATCGCCAAAGGCAAGGAACAGGGCTTCCTGACCTATGCCGAGGTGAACGACCACCTGCCGGACACCATCGTCGATCCCGAGCAGATCGAAGATATCATCGCCATGATCAACGACATGGGCATCACGGTCCATGAGCAGGCGCCTGATTCCGACAGTCTGATCCTTTCAGACAGCTCCGTTTCCACCGATGACGATGCCGCCGAGGAAGCTGCCGCTGCGCTGGCCTCCGTTGACGGTGAGTTTGGCCGCACCACCGACCCCGTGCGCATGTACATGCGCGAAATGGGCACGGTGGAACTGCTCACCCGCGAGGGTGAGATCCAGATTGCCAAACGCATCGAGGACGGCCTCTCCCAGGTGCTGTTTGCCCTTGCCCACTACCCCAAGTCCATCGCCTCGCTGCTGGCCGAATGGGATCAGGTTGAAGCGGGTGAAACCAAGCTCACCGACGTGGTCGTCAGCTTCATCGACCCCAACGCCGAAGAAATCGCCGCCGTTTCCCTGCCCAAGGAAGACACGCCATCGGTGAAGGCCGCGGATGATGCCGATGACAATGACGGCGACTCCGGCGACGACGATGATGATGACGGCGACGAGGAAGCCAGCGCCCCCGAAGACACCGGCCCGGACCCGGAAGAAGCCCGCATCCGCTTCACCCACCTGAAAGCCATGTACGAGAAGGCCATTGCCCACGCCGGCTCCGAAAGGCGTGAGGAATACCGCCAGGCCCGGGAAGAGCTGGCCCGCTACTTCATGGAATTCAAGCTGGTGCCGCGACTGGTGGATCAGCTCACCGCCGACCTGCACGGAATGGTGGAACGCATCCGCAACCAGGAGCGCGCCATCATGCGCCTGTGCGTGGACACCTGCCAGATGCCGCGCAAGGACTTCATCTCCACATTCCCGGAGAATGAAACCAACCTGGAATGGCTGGACGGATGCCTGAAAGGCAGGACGAGCAAATACAAGGAACTGCTGGCCGAGTACCGGGATGACATCCTGCGGGCGCAAAAACGTCTGGTGGCCATCGAGGAGGAGTCCAGCCTCACCATCGGCGAAATCAAGGACATCAACCGCCGCATGTCCATCGGCGAGGCCAAGGCCCGTCGCGCCAAGAAGGAAATGGTGGAGGCCAACCTGCGTCTGGTGATCTCCATCGCCAAGAAGTACACCAATCGAGGCCTGCAGTTCCTGGACCTGATCCAGGAAGGCAACATTGGCCTGATGAAGGCGGTGGACAAGTTCGAATACCGGCGCGGCTACAAGTTCTCCACCTATGCCACCTGGTGGATCCGTCAGGCCATCACCCGCTCCATCGCGGACCAGGCCCGCACCATCCGCATCCCGGTGCACATGATCGAGACCATCAACAAGCTCAACCGCATCAGCCGGCAGATGTTGCAGGAGATGGGCCGCGAAGCCACCCCGGAGGAGCTGTCCCAGCGCATGGAGATGCCGGAGGACAAGGTGCGCAAGGTGCTCAAGATCGCCAAGGAACCCATCTCCATGGAGACCCCCATTGGCGACGACGAGGACTCCCACCTGGGGGATTTCATCGAGGACGTGAACGTGCAGTCCCCGATCGAATCCGCCACCCGGGAAAGCCTGTCGGAGACCACCCGCGAGGTGCTGGCCAGCCTGACACCGCGGGAAGCCAAGGTGTTGCGCATGCGTTTCGGCATCGACATGAACACCGACCACACCCTGGAAGAGGTGGGTAAGCAGTTCGACGTCACCCGCGAGCGCATCCGCCAGATCGAAGCCAAGGCCCTGCGCAAACTGCGTCACCCTTCCCGCTCGGAGATGCTGCGCAGCTTCCTGGACCTGGAATAAGCCTGGATCTGGAATATAGAGTGAAATACGCCTGATTCACCGTCGGGCCGGCTCCCGCCCCTGCGTCTGTGACGATCGATGCGGAAGCCGGCCCGGCGGTGAACAACAAGGCACCCATGGACACAATGCCCCTCGCAAATACCGGAAAGCCAAGGACAAGCTTCCCCTGCCGCCCGATCTCTTGTATCTTCCCCTATCCTGATTTCCTTCCCCTTGGGCCTGTAGCTCAGTTGGTTAGAGCAGGGGACTCATAATCATTGGCTCCGATAGGTAAAAGGGTATAAAATTTAACAGCTTACACGCTATCAGCACTGCCCGAGTAAGCGCTAGTGTAAGCCGTCACAGCTTTAAGGGCCTATAGCTCAGTTGGTTAGAGCACTCGACTCATAATAGAATGGGCTAGGTTGCCAACAGGTAAAAAATAGTTATATATTTCAATCGGTTGCACCGAGTACGCAAAACGCGAAATTTCTTCATGTACGCGTCACGTATGCCCCGCAAACAGTTTAGGGCCTATAGCTCAGTTGGTCAGAGCATCCGACTCATAATCGGCTGGTCGCAGGTTCAAGTCCTGCTGGGCCCACCACCTCCAAGCCCCATTCCGCCTAGGTTTGGGGCTTTTTCTTTGGTTCGCCGGCAAGCCTGAAAACCGCTTACATGAGGCGTACATCAGCCTTCCGCTCGCTTCAACCATTCCGCTTCTGTCGCCTTCACAAGTTCTGCCGCTGGCACGCCCAGCGCAGCTCCCAACCCGAGCAGCGTGGTAATCGTCGGCTGCCTGATACCCCTTTCCAGTCGAGATATGAAAGTCCTGTCTACCCCCGCCCGATGCGCAAGCTCCTCCTGAGAGAGGTTCCGCTCTGATCTGTATCGTCTGAGAACATCTCCGAAGATGATGCCTACGTTCGTAAATTGTGTATTCGCCATGCAGCGAATGTCGTTTTCGTGTAGCCTATAGTCCACGGCCTATAGGTACGTCTGGATATTTAGCCAGCACTCAACAAGAAAAAGGGCATTAAGTAAGGGGGCCTTCTATGGCGCTTGTGAAATGCAAAGAATGCGGGGAGAAGGTCAGCACCAAGGCAAAGACCTGCCCCTCTTGCAGGACCAAAGTCAAAAAACCTCTTTCGATGCTGAGATTCATCATTTATGCGTCGGTAGCCACATTCGTGCTAGTAGCAGTAATGGCGAAATACGAAAGCAATCTTGCGAGCATGACACCCGAGGAGCGAGCAGCTAGAGAGGAGGCCCGAGAAGCCCGGCAGGCCGAACGAGAAAGGGCTGAGGCACAAAGGCAGGCTCAGCAGGAAGAAAGACGGTGCAGCGATCAGACAATGGCCTTTGTTATGTCCCAGAACTTCGTCAAGCAGCGCCTGAGAGCACCATCAACCGCAAAATTCCCCAGTGTCACAAATGATGGCGTGAGGACGCAGTATCTTGGCGACTGCACCCATAGAGTCCAGGCTTTCGTAGATTCGCAAAATGGTTTTGGAGCAACAATCAGAACTAGGTATCAAGCTGAATTACGGAAGCAGCCTGATGCCAATTCGTGGAACCTAATCGATATTCAGATTTACGAATGAAAAAGCTGACCGCCATTATCGCTACCGCCACAACTCTCCTGCTGACCGGGTGCGCCTCAGCGCCTCCTCCTGACCCGAACTACTGTGGCTATGCCTGCCAGGCTGAACTTCGAGAGCAGCGCCGCGCCGAGTTTGTCAGCAGCGGCATCACATACGGGGCACATCAGTCCCAGGAGTATCGTGAAGTGGTTCAATTGTAGCGGACACCCCGTTAAGCCTCGTAGGCTATGCATCGGAGGTGTTCATGAGCAAGAAGGCACGACGTCGATACACGGCGGAATTCAAGGCTGAGGCAGTGGCGTTGGTTGAGCGCCAGGGGTATGGGGTGGCCGAAGCTGCCCGGTCTCTGGGAATCAATCGCAGCCTGTTGGATCGGTGGTTGCGCAAGGAACGTGAGCGGCAATCTCCCCAGCATGACCAACAGGAGGACCAG